>JAHJAR010000312.1 GCA_018814045.1 Planctomycetota bacterium
CGCCAGCGAAACCGGCCAGGTTACCGCCTATGCCCTCGACAACCTCGCCGACCGCGGCGTGATGTTTGTCTCGCCCGGTCAGCCGGTCTACGAAGGCCAGATCGTCGGCGAGCACTGTCGCGAAGGCGACATCACGGTCAACGTGTGCCGCGGCAAGAAGCTGACCAACATCCGCGCCGCCAGTGCGGACAAGACGGTGGTGCTCAAGACGCCGCGCGAGATCACGCTCGAGATCGCGTTGGAGTTCATCGAAGACGACGAGCTGGTCGAGGTCACGCCCGACGCCCTTCGCCTGCGCAAACGCCACTTGCTCGAGTCCGACCGCAAACGCGCCGCAAGAGGTCGTTGACCGGTTGTCCCTACCGAGTATTCCGTCCTCGTTGATACGAAACGACTTACGCACTTCACGCTTCCCAGCCCGCTGGGCTACGATGATGCCTCACAGAAGCCGAACTGAGGCCCGGCGATGGGCGTCGTAAGCGGTGCCAGGAACTAGGGAGTTGGCACCTGGTACTTGCGCCGATCATCCTGATGATCGGCCCGCCGGGGACCGGCAAGACGATGCTGGCCCAACGAATCCCGGCCATCCTGCCAGCTCTGATGTTCAAGGAATGGTTGCGGTCCCTCCGGCGTCGCTTCCCGAGCCCACGTCTCTCGCCGCGGACGCCGATCTAGCGAACCTGATCCCGATCAGTCGCCCTGCTCGCTCGCTCGAACCATCGCCAGGATCCCGGTCTTCAGGGCGTCCGGTAGCGTCGGCCACGCCTCCACGGTGGACCGCAGATCGGGGCCAAATGCAGCGCTTTTGCCGTCCGATGCACCGGATTTTGCAGCGCCCTCAGTCGAAATGGCGGTTTCGTCCGGCGTCTTCGCGCCCTGTTCGAGTCCTGTACCGCCCAATTTCGACTTGGACAACGACGCGGACCTGTTCGACTTTGCCAACCTGCAGGCGGCATTCAGAGGATACCAGAGGCTTAGCGCGGAAACGCCTCGGGGACGCCGCCGTCAACCGGTAGCGTGGCTCCGGTCGTCGGCGTCGCGTTGCTGGCAAAGAAGACCACGGCGTTGCCGACGTGGTGGCCGCAGACGCGGGCTTTCAGGAGATTGCGGCCGCGATAGTACTCGGGCAGGTCTTCGGGCTTCATCCCGCGCGACCTGGCCCGCGCCGGGCCAACCTCCGCCCACAGCCCCGAGGGGATGCCCGCATGCGCGAACACGGCGTCAGCATTGATCATGTTGACGCGGATGCCGTACGGCGCCAGCTCGATGGCCGCGATCTTGCCGAGCTGGTGCCCGGCCGCCTTCGACGCACTGTAGGCTCCGAAGTCCTTGCCGGGTCCGAAGACGTTCTTGCTCGAGTTGATCACGATGTGCCCGCCGAGCCCCTGCCGGCGCAACACGCGCATCCCCTCGCGCATGAACAGCAGATAGCCGGTGGCATTGACCTCCAGCACGCGGCGGAAGTCGTCCACGCGCAGCTCTTCGAGTGGCGCGACGTGTGCGATGCCGGCGTTCGGCACGACCACGTCAACGCCGCCATAAAGCCGACAGAGCTCTTCGTAACCAGCGCGCACGCTCGCTTCGGACGTCACGTCCATGACGACGGCGGCAGCGGCGCCAGGGCCACAGGCCTCTTCGATGCGGCGCACGACGGTCTTGAGCCCTTCCTCGTTCAGGTCGGTTACGACGACGTGGGCACCGGCCTGCGCGCAGGTCTCCGCGATCGCCGCCCCGATTGCGCCCGCGCCGCCGCTGATGACGACGACCTGACGCTCGAGCGGCCGCTCCGGGCGCCGATCGAGCTTGGCGAGCTGCATGGCACGAAACTCCATCGTGTAGAGCTGCGCGGCAGGCAGCCCGGTGTACGTTCCGATGGCCAGCGCCTTGGCCTTGGTCGCCAGCGCATGTCTGGTGATGTCGGCGGCGATGCGCGCGTCGCGCTTGCCGCGGCCCCAACAAAACACGCCGGCGCCGGGCAGGAGCACGACTCGCGGCGATGGATCGACGTCTTCAGCCGAGCCGCTGTGCTCTTTAGCGTAGGCTCGATATTCTTGCCGATAGTTCTCGACCGCTGTGCGAAGCTGCGCGCGTAACGCCTCGGCATCGGCCCAGGCCGGGTCGTTCACGTACAGCGGGTACGCCTTCGTGCGGATGAGATGATCCGTGGTGAGCGGTCCGGCTTGGGCCAGCAGCTTGGCATCCTCACTGTTGACGAAGTCGAGCACGTCCTCCGACGCGTCCCACTGAAGGATCGAGCGCACGTAGGGCTGATCCTCATTGCCGGTGGGCACCGCGATCAGCCCCCGCAGGATCGGAGCTGCCAGCGCGGCCAGTTCCGCCGGTCCCGCTGGAGCGCTGTAGCTAATCGTCAGGCGCCGCCCCGCGGCGCGGCTGGCGACGAACGCTTCGCAAGCATCTACGATCCTGATGTGCCGCTCGTACGCCGTGCGGGCGTCGTCGCCAAAGGTGAGCAGGCCATGGTGTACCAGAACGATGCCTTCGACCGTCGGATCCGCCTCGTACAGCTCCGCCAGCGCCTGGGCCAGCTCGAAGCCCGGCGTGACGTACGGCAGAACGGCAACCGTGTCGCCCACGGCTTCGCGGATCAGACGCTCCCCGTCGGGCTGGTTCGTCAGCGCCAGGACCGCGTCCGCGTGCGAATGGTCGATGAACCGTTGCGGCAGGAAGGCGTGGGCCAAGCTTTCGATCGACGGCGTGGGCGCCGTCGCGTCGAACAGGTGCGTCCGCAACTCGTTGACCATGGCGGCATCATCGAGCGCATCGAGCGACCGGAGCCGCCGCAGGTATGCCAGATCGAGCGCGGGCAGGTTCTCCGGCTGAATTCCAGCGAGGTCACAGCCGGAACCCTTCACATAGATCGCCTCGACCTCGTCGCCGACGCGCGTCCGGAACGGCTGCTTGAGTGAGACGTTGCCGCCGCCATGCAGAACCAGCTCCGGGTCTTGCCCGATCAGGTCGGCGGTGTAGAGGCGTAGGGCCAGGCTGGTGCCGTAGCATTCCCCCCGGCGTCGGATCGCTTGTGCGGCGGCTTGGTCGTCCCAACGGTTTTTCATGACTGCTTGGGCAGGACGCGTTTGAAGGGGGCGACTGTCAGCGATTGGAAGAC
>JAHJAR010000313.1 GCA_018814045.1 Planctomycetota bacterium
AGGGGCTTTTCGTTTAGCAGCGATCGGCCGCCGTCTCGGCCACGGCCCGGATAGCTGCCTCGATATGCTCCTTCGTGTTGAAGGGCCCCACGGACAGGCGGACGGTGCCGCGCGGCGTCGTGCCGTGGTGCTCGTGAATGAGCGGGGCGCAGTGCAAACCGGTCCGGGTCTGAATGTTGTAGTCCACGTCGAGGATCGTGCCCACGTCGGAGGCGTCGTAGTTGTCGATCGTGATCGACATCGTGGCCACGCGGTTCTCCAGCTTCTGCGTCCCCCAGATCTTGACGCCGCGAATCTCGGCTAGGCCGGCTTGCAGCAGCGCCAGCAACTCCATTTCATGCCGGTAGATTTCCGGCACGCCCCGCTGCTCGACGAAATCGAGGCCGGCCGACAACCCGGCAATCCCGGCCAGGTTCTGTGTGCCAGCCTCGAGGCGGTAGGGGTATTCCTCCAGGTGATATGGGACGGCGCTGCGCACGCCGGTACCGCCGTAGATCGTGCCACGGATCTCCGCGTCGTCGGCCACGCAAATACCACCGGTGCCGGTGGGAGCCAGCAAGCCCTTGTGTCCGGTGAAAGACAGGAAGCTGATGTGACACTCGGCCATGTCGATCGGCAACACGCCGGCGGTCTGGGCGGTGTCGACTGCGAAGGGGACGCCGGCCTCGTGGCAGATGGCGCCGATGGCCTTCAAGTCCTGGACGACGCCCGTGACGTTCGAGCCGTGGTTGACGATTACGAGCTTCGTGTTCTTCCTGATCGCCTTGCGGATCTCTGTCGGATCGAGGTAACCCTCGGAATCCGGCACGACGTAGGTGGCCTCGGCGCCCTCGCGCACCTTGTGGTTGACCGGACGGATCACCGAGTTGTGCTCGAGCATGGTGGTGACGACGTGGTCTCCGGGCTCGATCATGCCGTTGACGACGAGATTCAGGCTCATCGTGGCGTTCATGGTGAACACCAGCCGGTTCGGGTCCTTGGGCGTGCCCGCGTCCAGCAGGCTCTGGTTGAAGAACGCGGACAGCCGCCTGCGCGTGCTGTGGATCATCTGCTCGGCATTCAGCGCGAGATCGCATCCGGTTCTCCCCGGATTGACACCGTTCGCGCGGTAGAAGTCCCGCACGGTGTCATGCACGACATCCGGCTTGGGGAAGCTGGTCGCGGCGTTGTCGAGGTAGATGATATCTTCCATGTTTGCTCCCTCACGCGGGGGTAGTGAAATCACGCGTTAGTGTTGCCGACGCCCCCCCGTGAGGCAACTCCGTGGATACAGCAAGATATACTGTATCATGGCCCGGCGGCCGGATACCAGGCGCCCCCCTCAAGAAACGCCCGTCTCGCACGCAGCGCTGCGGCTACGAACCGACCGGCTGCTGCTGCGGCACCGGCGCCTCCGCTCCCGCCAATTGCCGCCGCAGGGTGGTCAGCAGTGTTGGCAACTCCAGGTAGCGTTTTGGCAGGCGCCAGTGGACCGTCTTGGGATCGGGAACGCGAGGTGAGCCGGGGCCACTTTCGAACAGCGGGCGCGCCCGTTGCAGGTTGTCGATGGCGAAAACCACGTCGGGCGGGACGAGCACCAGCGAGCGAATGCCCCACGGCTGGGCGAGCACCCGAATCTCCGCCAAAGTGAGCAGCGTCTGCACCGCTTCGGGCAGCGGACCGAAAGCATCCAGAACATCGTCATGCAGTGTGGCGATGTCATCTGGAGTGCGGCAGTGGGCCAGCCGCTTGTAGACGTCCATACGCTGCCGTTCGGAGGGGATGTAGCCGCGCGGAATGGTTGCGGCGACCCCCAGTTCGAGGTTCACCGGTCGCCAGGGTTCGGCCGGCTCGTCGCGCAGGCGGCGCGCCGCCTGTTCGAGAAGCTGGCAGTACATCTCGTAGCCCACGGCCTCGATATGCCCGGATTGCTCCGAACCCAGGATATTCCCGGCCCCGCGGATCTCGAGGTCACGCATTGCGATCTGGAAGCCGGCCCCCAACTCACTGTAGTGTTCGATGGCCTTCAGGCGCCGCGCTGCGACGTCCTTCACCGGGTGCTTCGGCGAGAGCAACAGGTACGCATACGCCCGGTGCTTGGAGCGGCCTACGCGCCCGCGCAGTTGGTGCAAGTCGGCCAGGCCGAAGCGTTCGGCACGGTTTATGAAAATCGTGTTGGCCGCGGGAATGTCCAGGCCGGACTCGATGATGTTGGTCGAGACGAGCACATCCGCGTCGTGCGCGACGAAACGCAGCATCACCTGCTCCAATTCGCTGCCCTTCATCTGGCCGTGCCCCACCACGACGCGCGCTTCGGGGACGATCCCGCGCACCCGGTTCGCCACACTGTGGATGTCGCGCACGAAGTTGTGCACGAAGAACACCTGTCCGTCGCGGTTCATCTCACGCACTATCGCGTCCCGCACCAGGCGATCGTCCCACAGGCACACCTGGGTGACGATTGCGCGGCGATCCAGCGGTGGCGTCGCCAGTGAGGAGATGTCCCGGATGCCGAGCATCGCCATGTGCAGCGTGCGTGGAATCGGCGTAGCACTGAGGGTCAGCACGTCGACCGTCGCGCGCAGGCGTTTGAGCCGCTCCTTCGCCTCAACGCCAAAACGCTGCTCTTCGTCGATCACGACCAGCCCCAGGTCGGCGAAGCGCACGTCGCCTGAGAGCAGACGGTGCGTCCCGATCAGGACATCGATTTGCCCCTTGCGGGCTCGCTCCACGATCCGCCGCTGCTCGGCCTGCGTGCGGAAGCGCGAGAGCACATCGATGACGAACGGATAATCCGCCAGTCGCTCTGTGAACGTCTGGAAGTGCTGCTCGGCCAGGACGGTGGTCGGTACGAGCACAGCCACCTGCTTGCCGTATTCGACCGTCTTGAACGCCGCCCGGATCGCCAGTTCCGTCTTGCCGTAACCCACGTCGCCGCACAGCAGCCGATCCATCGGCCGGGCGCGATGCATGTCGAGCTTGATCTGCTCGAGCGTGGCCGCCTGATCCTCCGTCTCGGTGTACAGGAACGAACCCTCGAATTCGCGCTGCCAGGTCGTGTCGTGAGGATAGGCGATCCCCGGCCGCGCGGCGCGCTCGGCCTGAATCGCCAGCAGTTCGGCGGCCATGTCGGTCACCGCCTCGGCCACGCGCTGCTTCGTGCGCTTCCACGCCGTTCCGCCCAACTTGCTCAGTTTCGGTTTGCCGCGGAAGCCGCCGATGTACTTCTGAACCAGGTGAATCTGGCTGACAGCGACGTGGACGATAGCCTTGTTGGCGTACTCGATGGCCAGGTATTCATCCCGCCGGCCGACGCGCTCCAGTGTCTTCAAACCCAGGAATCGGCCGATGCCGTGCAGGGCGTGCACCACGTGGTCGCCGACTTTGAGATCAAAGAAGCTGTCGATCGGGCGCGCCGGCTGGACTCGCCGCAGCGTGCGGCGTTGTCGGTAGCGCTGAAAGAGCTCATGGTGCGGGGCGTAAGCGGTGGCGCTTGGCTCGGCGGGGTTTTGCCAGCGAAACCCACGATGAACCACGCTCACGGTGGTGGAAATCCGTTCGCGCACGTTGCGCGGCAACGGCTCCGCCTCGGGCGGCTGTGTCAGCAATTCCTGGAAGCGCTGTTCTTCCGGCCGGTTGTCACAGAACACAATCACGTGGCATTCGCGGGCAAGTTCGCCCAACGCTTGCAGCGCTTCCGCCGCCTTGGGCTCGAACTGCGGCAGGCTGCCGACGGCGAAGTCGACGCCGGCCTCAATCCCGCCCGCAAAGCGCTGCAAGTGCAGTTGCGTGAAATCGTTGGCGCGGCGGAAGAGGGCCTCGACCGGGATCAGGCCCGCCGGTTCACCGAGACGCTGCCAGTATGTGCGCCCCAGCTCCTGGATTTCGCCTGGCTCGTTGAAGGCGATGACCGTATCCGGCGGCAGCAGGGCCAGGAAGCTGGTTGTCTCGGCACCGGCGTGGCCCGCGGCCGCAGCGCTCCGGCCGCTCGACATCGATAGGGCCGGAATTCGGATCGACTGTAGCTTGTGTGACGAACGCTGTGTGCCGGCGTCAAAGAGCCGCATCGAGTCAACCTCGTCGCCAAAGAACTCGATGCGGATGGCGTCGGTGTGGGCGTTGGAGAAGACGTCCACAATACCGCCGCGGTACGCATAGTCGCCGGGCAACTCGACCTGGTCACAGAGCTTGAAGCCGCGTTCAGCGAGCCACCTCAGCAGCCGCTGCGGTTCCAGCGTGAGCCCTACGTCGATGGTGATGGACTGGGCGGCGATCGCGCCTGGTGACGGCACGGGTTGCATGAGCGCCTGTACGGAGGCGACGAGGCCGAGCGGTTGCGCGGCCGTGGCCTCTGCGGGCGGAGTCGCCGCTGGAGTCGAACTCGGCGTGCCGTTGCTGGACCGCTCGAGCAGGGCCAGACACAGGCGCAGCCGCTCCCCCTCTAATTCGTCGTTGCTGATTGCCTCTCCGGGCAGGTTCTCGAGTTGGGGAAACAGCTCGGGCACCCGGCCGCTGGCCGCCTCCCAATCATCTCGGCAATCGTCGGCCTCGTCGGCGTGCGCACTAACCAGCAGTAACGGACGCCGCATCCGTTCGGACACGAGCGCTGCCAGGATGGGCGCGCACGATCCCCACAGCCCACCGGCGGCAACCGGGCCTGTGTGAGCGGCCAGCAGTCGGACCAGCTCGGTCAAGCGCGGATCGCTTCGGATCGCGTCGAATCCGTTCACTGCGTCCATTCTATCGGCAGATCCCCCCACACTTGAACAAGCTGCCCAGCCCGTGCCGATCGGCCGCGGGCAACGTCGCGCTAGGCTGGCCCCCCCCGCGTGTCGTCGGCGTCGTCGAGGCGGGGCTGTGAGACGGGCAGGCGGACGATGAACTCGGCCCCGCCTCCGGGGGGGCACTTCAGCTCGATTTCGCCGTTGATCTCGCGCACGATCTTATTCGCCACGGCCAGACCCAGCCCGGTACCGCCGTGCCCTTTCGTGGAATGGAATGGCCCGAAGACGCGCGTGCGTTCGGCGAGGGGCACGCCCGGGCCGTTGTCCGCCACGGTGACGACCACGTGTTTGCCGTCGCTGTCATAGCCGGCCCGGATGTTGACCACGCCCTCATCCTTGGGAACGGCATCGATCGCGTTCAGGACCAGGTTCAGCAAGACCTGGTGGATGCCGTCGTAGTCGAGGGGGATCGGGGGGATGTTCTCTTCGAGATCAGCCAGCAGAACCACCTTGGCGTGGTCGGCCTGCTTCTGGGCGAGCGCCACCACGTCGCCCACGATCTTGTTCAACCGCAGCAGTTCCAGGCGTGGTTCGCGCTCCTTGCTGAACGCGAGCATGTTCAGCATCAGGTTGTAGCACTTCTCCAGGTTACGGTCGACGACGCCCCAGCCCTGGGCAGCCTTCGCCAGGCTGCGGGCATCCAGGCCGCGCTGCACGATTTCGGCCCCGCTGCGCATACCTTGGAGAATGTTCTTGATGGAGTGCGAGAGATACGCCACGGTCTCCCCCGCGGCCGCCAGACGCTCGCGTTGCAGATGGGACTGCACCAGGCGGGCGTTCTCGATGGCCAGCCCGGTCTGATAGCCGATCGCCGTGATCAGCCGCAATTCGTGCTCGTTGTACGTGTGCTGCGTCACGGGGCTGTCGAGGTGGATCAATCCCAGCACCTGATTGCGCGACATGATCGGGGCGCAGATGATCGAACGCATACCCAGATTCTGCACGCTCTTGCCGCTGGCAAAGCGCTTGTCGCTGATTATGTTCGAGCACAACACGCCCGCGCGCGACTCCACCACGTGGTTCGTGATCGTGTGGGAGGCGATGATGCGCTTGCAGCCCGGTCGTTGCCGCGATTCGCGGCCGTGAAACTGCACCACTTCGGGCACCAACGTGTCCGTCTCCTCGTCACGCATGAAAATGATGCCACGGCTGACCTTCACCTCGGCGCACACGATGCCCATGACACGCTTCAGCAGCTCGTCCGTCAGCAGCAGGCTGCCGATAACACGCGACAACTCCCGCATGACGTTCCAAGCCCGCACGGCGTGGGCGGCGTCCGGCGTGGCCATCACCACGCTATCTTCGCTCGACGGAACGCTGGACATGATGGAGGGGTCGGACTCGCTGCC
Organism: Planctomycetota bacterium; assembly: GCA_018814045.1. Lineage (GTDB taxonomy): Bacteria > Planctomycetota > Phycisphaerae > UBA1845 > Fen-1342 > JAHJAR01. The sequence goes on from JAHJAR010000313.1 coordinate 6,113, forward strand.
CGCATCCAGCGTCACCAGATCGCTGGGGATGTTCGGAGCGCAGACCTGTTCGAGCGACTCATCGCCGGCATACACCAGCACGCTGCTGCCCAGGCGCACCTGGTCGCCGTGTTTCAGGCGGATCGGTTCCTGAATGCGCACGCCGTTGACGTAGGTCCCATTGGCGCTCTCGAGGTCGGTGAGCACCCACCCGCCGTTGACGGCTTCCAGCTTGGCCTGCTGCCGACTGACCGTCTGGTCGCTCAACGGAATCTGGTCGCTGCCCCGCCCGATCAGGACCAGCTTTTCGCTGGTCTTGAACGTTCGCCCCTTGTCGGGACCCTGGAGTACGAACAGTGTGGCCATATCATTGTTCTAAGTGGCGCTGTCGCCAAGCGCTGTGACGCGCGCCGCACTCCGGATGATCCGGGACCGGCGGGACCGTCCGCAGGTCGGACCGCGACGGGAGTCGGGTGCTGCAACCAGCGCGCCGAGCCGGAACCCGGTACTCCCGTGCCCCATCAGTGACCCAGGAGTGGTGCGTTCACCATGCTTGGCCTGGCCGGCCGAGCGCTCGCCCGGCCGACCGGTGAAGCTACCGCGCGGATCACCAGCCGCCAGATCTCCCGCCGATGCCGCGCTCAGTCCAACCCACTGCTACGATTTCTCGGCCGTGGCGGCCTTCTCCTTCATGGCCGCCTTCCGCGACAGCTTCACGCGGCCCTGCTCATCGATGGCAATGACCTTGACACTGACCTGATCGCCGATGTTCACGACGTCCGCAACGGAACGCACATAGGCGTCGTCCAGCTCGCTGATGTGGCAGAGCCCGTCCTGCCCTTCTTGGATCTCGACAAAGGCGCCGAAGTCCTTCACGCTGATCACCCGGCCTTCGTAGATACGGCCAACCTGGACGTCTTCGGTCACGCGGGCGACGGCGGCCTCGGCGGCGCGGGCGCTCTCGACGTCCGCAGCGGAGATGAACACGGTGCCGTCCTCCTCGATATCGATCGTGGCGCCGGTAGCGGCCTGGATGGCCTTGATCGTCTTGCCACCAGGGCCGATCAGTTTGCCGATCTTCTCGGGGTTGATCTTCATCGTCAGCAGCCGTGGGGCATACTCACTGATGTCCGCCCGCGGCTCGGAGATGACCTTGCCCATCTCATCGAGAATGTACTGGCGGCACTTCTCGGCCAGTTGCAGAGCGTCGCAGAGAATGTCGTGCGACAGCCCCTGCGACTTGATGTCCAACTGCACGCCGGTGATGCCGGCCCGCGTGCCAGCCACCTTGAAGTCCATGTCGCCGAAGTGGTCTTCTTCGCCCAGGATGTCTGCCAACAGCACGTGCCGGCCGTTCTCTTCGATCAGGCCGATCGACACGCCGGCCACGGCGGCCTTGATCGGCACGCCCGCGTCCATCAGGGCCAGCGATCCGCCGCACACACTCGCCATCGAACTCGAGCCGTTGGACTCCAGGATGTCGCTGACCAGGCGGATCGTGTAGGCAAAGTCCTCGGGTGAGGGCAGCACGGCTTCCAGGCTGCGCTCCGCCAGTGAACCGTGTCCGATCTCGCGCCGCCCGGGCCCCATGATCCGCCGCACTTCGCCGACAGAAAACGGCGGGAAGTTGTAGTGCAGCATGAATTTCTTGCTGTACTCTTCCACCAGATCGTCGATGATCTGCTCGTCGCGCGACGTGCCCAGCGTGGTCGTCACCAGGGCTTGCGTCTCACCCCGAGTGAACAGGGCCGAGCCGTGTGTCCGCGGCAACCACGGCACTTCGGCGCTGATCGGACGGACCTCGTCGAGCTTGCGACCATCGGTGCGGGTTCTGTCCTTGATGATCTGCTCACGAACGACGCGCGCTTCTATTCCGTGGACCGCCTCCTTCACCTCCTGTGGGGTGCGCTCCGGCTTCTCGACCTCCTCCGGGCAGTACTTCTCCAGCGCCTTCTCATAAACCGCCGCCACAGCCTCCTGCCGCTTCAACTTGTCCGGCATGCGCTTGGCCGCCTTGAGATCGTTGTAGACCAGCTTGTGGACCTCGGCCATGAAAGCCTCGTCCTTCTGCGGCGCCTCCCAGGTTGCCGGTTGCCCGGCGTGTTGCCGCAACTCCTCCAGCATTTCGCAGATGGGCCGTACGCCGTTCTCGTGACCGAACTTGACAGCCTCGGCGATCGCCTCTTCCGACAACTCGCGGGCCCCCACCTCGATCATCGTAACCGCCTCGGCGTGCCCGGCCGTGACCATGTCCAGGTCGGAGTATTCCATCTGCGAGCGCGTGGGATTGATCACGCACTTGCCATCCACGCGGCCGACGCGCACGGCGGCGACCGGGCCGTTGAACGGAATCTGCGAAACGGCCATGGCCGCTGTCGCTGATACCATGCCGATGACGTCCGGGTCGTTGTCGGAGTCGGACGAGAGCACCAGGATCTGGATCTGCACTTCGTCCTTGAAACCTTCCGGGAACAGCGGACGCAGCGGCCGGTCGATCATCCGCATCGTCAGAATCTCTTTGTTGGTAGGCCGGCCTTCGCGCTTGAAGAAGCCGCCGGGGAACTTGCCCGCGGCGGACATCTTCTCGCGATAATCGACCATGAGCGGAAAGAAATCGATTCCGGGACGCGGCCCGGCCGTCACCACCGTCCCCAGCACAACCGTATCGCCATACCGCACGACCGCCGCCCCGGCTGCCTGCCTGGCCACCTTACCGACTTCAATCGACAGCGTACTTGCCCCAATCTTGCGCTCTACCTTGAACGTCATAGTTTTCCTCTACCGTTACTTGGTCTTGCCATTCCGACTGTCTTCTCGACTCAACCGTCCTGTATTGCTACCACCGCGGCCAGCCCGCCGCGCCCTACACAACCGCTTGCTGTAAATCTCGCCCCGTCTGTCGCTGTAGCCCCCGCCAACCCAATGTTGCCAGATGATTACGCCCCCCCTGCGGACTCAAACAGCACTGCCGCCGGCCCGCCACTCGCAGTCGCGAGCCGTGGGCGTGCACGAGCTTTTTGATCACGTAAACAACCTGCTACTTGCGCAAACCAAGCTTGCCGATCGTGGCCAGATAGCGATCACGGTTTCGGTGAGCCAGGTACTTCAGCAGCGACGAACGCTTGCCGACCATCTTCAGCAGCCCGCGCCGCGAAGAGTGATCCTTCTTGTGCGTCTTTAGGTGCTCCGTGAGTTGGGTGATCCGCTCCGTGAGCAGGGCGACCTGAACCTCGGCCGATCCCGAATCGCCTTCGTGTCGCCGGTGGCTGTCGAGGATCTCGGCTTTCTTCTCTGCTGACAATGGCATGGCCCATACCTTTCAAAAACGCGGGTCGTGCCCCAGCCAAACCCCGTGGGCCCGGGGCGGCCAGAACAGCCTGATACCAGTAGGCCGGCAGTATAGGCTGTCCCGGCACCAGTCGCAACAGGCGTGGCGACAGTGCGGTGCGGTCAAGCCGAAACTCAAACGTACGCGCGCCCAGGGCCGAACGTCTGATAATAAGAGGACGCCCCGGGCGAGCAACGTACGTCGCCCATGCACGGTTGGCGCGCTCGTGCACAGCCCTCCTTGGCTGGATATGATGAGGCACGCTTGTAGTGTTGATCAGGTGGCTGAGAGGCGCTTCGGAGAGCGCTGCGCGATTCACGCCGATCACACTCATGTTTACGCAACCAGCCGCCGCGCTCCGCAAACCGCTCCCGGGCTCGTGTGGCAATGACCGAGGATCAGCCTATGTCCCCAGGTATCACTGTCAACCAGAATATCGCCGAGATGGAATACGCCGTGCGCGGCCCGATTCCGCAGCGCGCCGCTGAACTGAGGCGGCAAGGCAAACGGACGATCCCCTGCAACATCGGCAATCCTCAGGGGCTCGGGCAACAGCCGATCTCCTACTACCGGCAGGTTTTGAGCCTGCTCGAAGCCCCGTCCAAGATCGCGCGGGAACGACGGCTGAACAAACTCCGCAGCAGCGCTCCGGCCGCCTTTGCGGGCCTGGCTGCCGATGATTTCGTCTCAGACTACATTCTCGATCTATGCGACGAGATGCTCGCGAAGTTCGAGACCGGGCTCGGTGCGTACACAGAGAGCAAGGGGCCGCTCTTCATTCGCGAGGCGATTGCCCGCTTCATCGACACTCGGGAGGACGCCGAAAGCAGCGGCGCCCCACGGTCCGATCCGGAGCACATCTTCCTGACGAACGGAGCCAGCGAAGCCGGCAAGAACCTGGTCGACCTGCTGATCGCCGATCGGCGCGACGGCCTCATGATCCCCACTCCTCAATACCCGCTCTATTCCGCCGCCATCAGAAGAGCCGGCGGATGCCAGGTAAATTACTATCTCGACGAGGACAGCGGCTGGACGCTGAACCGGTCCATGCTCGAAGAAGCCCTGGCCGCGGCGACGCGGGACGGTGTCGCGGTCAAGGCCATCGTAGTGATCAACCCCGGCAATCCTACGGGGGCGGTGCTGCCGAAGGAGAGCATCCGCGAGGTGGTCGACTTCGCCGGCCAACACGGTCTCGCCATCATCGCCGACGAGGTCTACCAAGATAACACCTACGGCGCGACATTCGTCTCCTTCGCCCAGACCGTGGGAAGCCAGGATGTTCCCCTTTTCAGTTTGCACAGTACATCCAAGGGCTTCTGCGGCGAGTGCGGGCGTCGCGGTGGTTACGTCGAAGTCCGGAATCCGCCGGCGGTCACGAACACCTCTCTCAGCTTCATGGACCTGCTGCTGAAGCAGGCGTCCGTTAGCCTGTGTTCGAACACGATCGGGCAGGCCCTGACCTACCTGATGGTGTGCCCTCCCGCTCCGGACAGCGCGCCGCACAAGCAGTTCGTCGAAGAGAAGAAGCAGGTGCTCGAGGACCTCTACAACAAGGCTGCGCTGATCAGAGCCGCCTTCGCGGAGATGAATGGCGTCGAGTGCTTCGGCCGCACGGGGGCGATGTACCTGTTCCCGCGGCTCAACCGGCTGCCGGCGGGCACCACCGACTTCGACTATTGCATGAGCCTGTTGGAGGCGGTGGGTTTGTGCACGGTGAATGGTTCCGGCTTTGGCCAACGCGCAGGTACGAATCATCTGCGCGTGGCGTTTCTGCCCTCCCGGGAACTCCTGGAGGAGGTACTGCCGCGCTGGGTCGAGTTCCACAACGCATACGTCAATCGCAAGCAGTAGCTGCTTCAGGCATCCGACCAGCGTTCGCCCCGTGGCGCGTCAGATGAGCGCGCGGAGCGCGGGAATGAGAAAAGGCAGCAGGATTCCGAGCCAGCCGAGCAGCCTTCCCGCGCGGGCCCGACCGGTGCCGCGCCAGGCGCCCGGCTCATTGTGCACCCGCTTCAGGGCAGCGCGCCCCGTGAAGATCGCGATGATCCCGAACACAATGGCGAGCAGGAGCGTCAACGTCGCGAAACCGGCCATAATCAGGAAGGGGGTCGGGGGCATCTCGTTCAGGCTCAAACCCTGCTTTTGTTGCCTGATGAGGCCCCCCGCCACGGCAGAGACGACTGCCAGGCAGGGCGCCACGATTCCCAGCGCCAAGGCGCGCGTCGCGCCCCGCGCCATGCGCGGGCTGAACGCCGGAGTCGCGGTCGTCGCGGGTGCCGGGGCAATACCCCGGGGGCGGGCCACGGGCGCCGCGCTGGGCGTTTCCTTGATGTTCGTGGCGGGTACGGTGCCGCCGCGCGCCTGCTCGCCGGGCCCATCGGCCACGATCTTGCCGTCGCGCATCTGGACGATTCGCCCCGCCTGAACCGCAACCTCTTGTTCGTGCGTGACCAGGACGATCGTCACGCCCTGCTCGTTGAGGCTGCGGAAGATAGCCATGATCTGCTCGCCCGTGCGCGAGTCCAGATTGCCCGTGGGTTCATCGGCCAGCACTAGAAGCGGGTCGTTCACGATCGCCCGGGCGATGGCCACCCGCTGGCGCTCGCCGCCGGAGAGCTCGTTCGAGCGGTGATGGGCCCGGTTGGCCAGACTGACGCGTTCGAGCGCTGCACGTGCCGGGCCCCGCGAATTCGAGCGCCGGGCATAGAAGAGCGGCGTGCCGACGTTATCTAGCGCGGTCGTCCGGTTGATCAGGCTAAAGGTCTGGAAGACGAAGCCGATCTGCTTGTTGCGGATGCTGGCCAGTTCGCGATCGGAGATGTCGCTCACGTCACGTCCGTTGAAGACGATCGTGCCCGCGCTTGGCCGGTCGAGGCAGCCGAACAAGTGCATGATGGTGCTCTTGCCACTGCCGGAAGCGCCCGTGATCGCGACAAACTCGCCCCGTTCGATATCGAGATCAACGTTGTCCAGCGCATGCACGACCGAATCGCCCATGCGATAGAGCCTGGTCAGGTTTCTGGCGCTGATCAATGGCACGGTTGCGGACAGCTCACTCTCGACCCTACCGGTTCTCGCGCTCGGGCGGCAGCTTCGTGAAGATTACCTGCTGCTCTTGCAGCTTGTCACCACCTTGCGCCGCGATCACCTCCGTGAACTCCCCGTCCGTAATCCCGAACCGACAGGGTACAAACTTCTGGCCGTAGGCCTTGTTCGAACCGGGCTCCGGCGGCGTCTTGAACCAGATGCCGCGCTGGTCTTGGAAGGTCATGACCGCTTCGGCCGGCACGCGCAGCACGTTCTCTGCGCTTTCGACCGTAAACTCCACCTGCGCCTGCGTGCCCAGCGGGAGCATGTGCGCCTTTTCGTCCGTGATCACCACGTGCACATTGAACTGGATCACGGAGGAGCCCGCGTTCAGCCGGCCTTGCGGCTCGACCCGCTCGATCTTGCCCTCGAACTCCAGATCCGGAAACGCGTCGAAGGTCAGCTTGACGACCCCGCTGCGCGCGGCGAGACCTTCGGCTTCCTGTTCCGCCACACGATCTTGGCCGGGCATCTCGGGCAGCGACTCCAGCGGCGCGATGGCCGTCACGCGCCCATAGTCCGCTTCATCCACGCGGGCCACCACCTTCTTCTTCGAAACGTCGGCCAGGTACATCACCGGCGTGCCGCCCATCAGCGACATCGTTCCCGACTGGATCAGCATGCCTTTCTCTACGAGAACTTCCGTTACGATGGCGCTGTGCTTGGCCAAGACCGTCGTCTCGGCGAGACGCTCATTGGCGTCTGCCAGGGCCGTCGTGGCGATCCGAACCGCCGCCTCCTGCAAACGCACGCTCTGCTTGGCCTCCTCGAGCCCGCTATGTGCATTGTCCCGCGCGGCGCTAGCAGCCTGTTGCTGGGCGAGTATCATCTCGTGGCGGGCCCGGGCGTCGACGAGCTGCTGCTGGCTGTACTCGATGTTCTCCTCGCGGTACTCCTCGATCTTGTGCAGCTCGTAGGCGGTCATGCTGGCCTGGGCCGCCAGCTCCTTGATCCGCGCTTCGGCGGTCAGGATGCCGGCCCCCGCCTTCTTTTCGGCGACGCGCGCCGTGGCCAGCATGGCCTGAGCACGCGCCAGTTCGTCCTGCGCCCGGTCACGCGTGCGCCGCTCGTCATCCGGCTTGAGTTCCAGCAGCGGATCGCCTTCCTTGACGAACCGGCCCTCGACCACGTGGATCTTGATTACCTCGCCCGAGGCCTTCGATTTGACCTCGATTCGCTGGGCCGGCTCGATCAGGCCCGCGGCCGTGATCGGCACGCATATGTTACCGCGCGTAATCTTGTCGAATTCGGGCTGGTCCCAACTCGGCGTGTAGCGGTAATTCGTGCGCAGGAAGTACCACGTGCCGACGACCGCCGCTACCACGATAAACAGGAGAATCCACTTCTTCATCGTCGCTGTCCCAAGCAGAGGCCTCACGGGTTTGCCGCTGGGATTCGAAGCTGCCGCGCGCTTCTTCGCCGGGCTCCTCGCCGCCCTACGCGCGCGGCGTATACGGCTTGTACTCCATCTCGAACGCCTCGGCCACCGGCCGGTTAGTCACCATGCCGTGGAGCGTGTTGATCCCCTCCGCCAATCCGGGATCACGCGCGGCCGCCTTTTCCCAGCCCAGATCCGCCAGCCGTTGCAGGTAGGGGACGGTGGCGTTGGTCAGGCCGAACGTGCTGGTGCGGCCGACCGCGCCGGGCATGTTCGCCACACAATAGTGCACCACGCCGTCCACGACGTAGGTCGGATCATGATGCGTTGTCGGACGGGTGGTTTCGCAGCAGCCGCCTTGATCGACGCATACGTCCACCATGACCGAGCCGGCCTTCATCAGCGACAGATAGCTGCGCGGGATCAGCAACGGGCAGCGTGCCCCTGGGATCAGCACCGCTCCGATCACCAGGTCGGCGTCGGAAAGATGCCGGCGAATCGCTTCGGCCGTGCTGTAGACCGTGGTTACGTTGGCCGGCATGACGTCCGCGAGGTAGCGGATGCGGTACAGGTCCACATCCATCAATATCACGTTCGCTCCGGCCCCGGCCGCGATTTTGGCCGCCGCTGTGCCTACAATGCCACCGCCGATGATCAGGGTAACGGCCGGCTCGACACCCGGAATCCCCCCCAGCAGGATGCCGCGCCCCATCATCGGCTTCTCGAGGTATTTGGCGCCCTCTTGGATGCTCATCCGGCCAGCCACTTCGCTCATCGGTGCCAGCAGCGGCAGCCGGCCGGCCTTGTCCCGGATCGTCTCGTACGCCACGGAGACGCAGCCGGACGCCAGGACTGCCTCGGTCAACTCGCGATTGGCGGCAAAGTGGCAGTAGCTGAACAGGGTGTGCCGCTCGGACAGCCATTCAATCTCTTCCGGCTGCGGTGCCTGGACCTTACAGATCAGTTTCGCCTCGGCAAACACCTCCGCGGCCGATTTCGCGATCTGAGCCCCATAGGCCTGATAATCCTCATCGCGCACGCCTGATCCGATCCCGGCCCCGCGCTCCAGCAGAACGGTGTGGCCAGCGCGCACCAGTTGCTCCACCCCCGCGGGAACGACCGCCACGCGGTGCTCGTCCGGCCGGATCTCCTTGGGGATGCCCACAACCATCCGCCAACTCCTGAGTGCCCCGCGGTTGGACGATATAAGCGCCAGCTTGCGCGCGAACCGCCAGCGCAACAGCGAGAGAGTATCGACCGGTACCGGCGTTTGCAAGCCACGCCTCCGGCGCCGCGCGTGGCTCCCTTGGAAGCGAGAATATGCCTGTTCCGACTCGCAGGCGAAGCGTGTTCGCATCGCTGGCATTCGCGCTGGGTGCCATGACTGTGGGGGCGTGCAGCATGCGCCCCGCCACACGGACCGTCAGCGTGCGGGCCTTGCGCCAGGCTCCCGTGGTCACGCCCTCAGACTACCGCCACGCTATCCTCTCCGACACGACCGCCATCGATGATCTTCACTGGCCACTGGGCGAGCGACTGGGCCTGCTGCAAGTCAGAAACCAGGCGGAGTGGCGACGCCTGACTGCGGTCGCTCCTGAACTGGGTTCACCACCAGACTTTGAGCGCGGCATGGTGATCGGTCTGCTCAGTCGGGCTGGTGTGCCTCTGAACGACTGTTGGCCAATCGACCTGGATGTCGTGCGCGTTCACGGCGGGGCTGGGCTGGTCTCTGGACGCTTTTGCCCCGGCACATATTTCCCAGATGGCACCGCATATCTCGAAACCGCTTACGTGGAAGGGCTCGTCACCGTACTGATTGTTGATATCAACGGCGTGCGCTTTTACCCGGAATGACGGCTGGCTAATCAGCGTATTTTACCTCTTTTGCCACAGACGGTTGACGCCTAGGGCAATAGCCTGATAATGTTGAACGTACGCAACTCGGTGCTACCGATCGTGGCGTTTGGGAAACATTGCTGCGGTGCTGAAGAGGCGCCGAGGCTGCCAGCACGCTGCGGCCAACTGATCTCTTTGGGAGAGCAGCCCCATGCCGTGGGACGCGAACTCGAGCAGGCCAGACTCGGAAGCGACTGTTCTCGTGCGAAGCGGGGGGGGCTCCTCGACGACAGAGGTTACTCAGCCGACCGGTGGACGTATCCTGATCGTTGACGACGATCGCGTCTTGCTTAACTCTCTGGCCGACTTCATGCGCCGTGAGGGACATGAGGGAATCGTAACCACCTCAGTGACCGGGGCCCTCCAGACCCTCGACCGAAACTCGTGCGACCTGGTTATCTCTGACGTGAAGACTCCCGCGGACAGCGACTTCGAGCTCTTGCGTGCGGTACACCAGCGTTGGCCTGATCTACTTGTGGTGATCGTGACCGCGGCGGGCACAATCGAATCCGCCGTTCGCGCTGTGAAGCTGGGGGCCTTCGATTACCTGACCAAACCGATCAACGAGGGCGCGCTGCGGCTGTTGATCCAGCGCGCCCTGCGGCACGCCTCCGTGCTGCGCGAAAACCGCGCTCTGCGGCGGCAGTTGGAAGACCGCAAGAAGCTCGACAATGTGATCGGGCAGACCTATCGCATGCAGCGCGTTTTCGATCTCGTTGAGGCGGTCGCCGACTCGAAAGCCACCGTGCTCATGCACGGCGAGACAGGAACCGGCAAATCGCTGATCGCCCGTTCGCTGCACTACCGCAGCCATCGCCGCGAGCGGCCGTTCGTCGAAGTGAGTTGCGGCGCGATTCCCGAGACGCTGCTCGAATCAGAGCTGTTTGGACACGTGAAGGGAGCCTTCACCGGTGCGCTCGCAGACAAGCAGGGCAAGTTTCGCTACGCCGAGGGTGGCACGGTTTTTCTCGACGAGATTCCGTGCGCCTCGCCGGCCTCGCAGGCAAAGCTGCTGCGCATCTTGCAGGACAAGCAGTTCGAGCCGCTGGGCTCAAACCAGACCTTCACCGCGGATGTCCGCGTGATCCTGGCCACCAATGTCGACCTCCAGAAGGAAGTGGCCGAGGGGCGCTTCCGCGAAGACCTTTACTACCGCATCAACGTTGTCAACATAGAGTTGCCCCCGTTGCGCGAGCGGTTGGCGGACATCCCCATTCTCGCCGAACACTTCCTCGCGCACTACTGCCAGCAGCACGGACGGCGCGTGCTCGGTTTCTCCGAGGAAGTGTTGCAGTACATGCAGCGTTATCACTGGCCGGGAAACGTGCGCGAGTTGGAGAATTGCGTCGAGCGGGCTGTGGTGTTGACACGTAACCGCCACATACTCAAAGAAGACCTGCCGCCGCAGTTGCTCCAGACGGTCGAGACCAAGGCGCGCCTCTTGGCGGCCAGCACCGCCCGCCCACTGCCGCTCAAGGATGAACTGGCCGAGCCGGAGCGACGCATCATCCAGGCCGCGCTCGATGCCAACGAGTGGAATCGCGGGCGTACGGCCGAAGTCCTCAGCATCAACCGCACGACGCTCTACAAGAAGATGAAGCGCTACGGTCTTCTGTCACCCAACGGCGGCCGGTGCTGACCTGGGCCTTCGAAAGCCGTCCGGCAGTGCGCAATGAAGAAGGCCGCTCCGCAGAGCGGCCTTCTCCGTCAGATCGGGATCGTACCTGTCTGCTTCGTCTCTAGCGGCGACGGATCGCCAGCAGACCGCCCAGCGCCAACAGTGCCAGCGAGGCCGGCTCAGGAATCCAAGCCGCGCCGCAGAAGACCTCTGAGCTGGTCCAGGGGTTCTGGAACGAGCCGTAGACGCCGCCCGCGCCCTGGCTGAGGTCGTAACTGTAGAAAACGCCCGGCTCGTCCGTAACCAGGTAGGCCACGTTCTCGCCGATAGCCAGACCGTCAATGTCGGTCTCAGCACCCGGATACTCGGCGATGAGATTGATGGCACCGCCGCCGAAGACGTCGAGCGAGTAGAGGCCGCGCGCCGGCGTGGAATCATCACTGGTGCCGTAGAACAGACCGTCGATCGGGTTGTAGGCCAGGCCGCCAAAGTCATACGAGGCCGAATCGTAGGCCAGGACGATGTCGGACACACCGGTCTTCGGATCGATCTCGTAGACGGCTTCGGTCGTGATGTTCTTGGTGCCGTAGAGCATGCCGCCGGCCCACGCCAGCGAAACCATGCTGGAGGCAGCACCCTGATAGGTGATGTCAGCCACGAAGCCCGGAGGCCCGGTGATGGTCGAGCTGTACAGCTCCGTGCCGTCGTTGACGAAGATCATCTCGGAGGCTGGGTCATAGGCCGCGCCCCACACCTCAACACCGTCCCAAAGCGGGGTGGCATTGCCCGTGCCCGGGTCAACATCGTAAGTGAAGACGGTGACGTCATCGACGCCCACGAACAACTGTGCGTTCGCGACCGTCGCCAAGCTCAGCACACACAAAAGGGTAACAACGCTTCTCATCATACGCACTCCTGTCAGTTTTCGGGGTCTTCCGGCGGATCGAAGGGCCGGCTCGTTTGCGACCGCTGAAAAACCCGCGCGAGATAGTTCCTCCGCGCAACCGGCACCAAAATGCCAGCGCCGGAATGACTGCCAATATCAACAACACCAGCGGGAACCGTGCGCCCTTACACACGCCCGCATGCGTCATCACGAACTGCTAACGGAGGAGGCACCGCCGGGAATGGCTCTCGACCCTGCCAAAGAGCCCCGCACACGCACGGTGCACGGAGACAATGCCCTCTCGCTAGTTGCTAGGCGCGCAGGTTGGCAAAGTCAAACAGGGATTGCCCCAGCAGAATGAACCTTTTCATGCAGCCGCCGAACCGCCCTGAGCGCTGCCGCCCGCCTGCTCTCGTCGATGGCCGCGCTTAAAGGCCCGAAACGTGTTAGAATGACGCAATTGCGAATTGTCCGACGACGCAGGTACCCCTTCTGTCGCCAGGGAAAAGCGTGGAACCGAAATCGATACGAATCAGTGGTGCCCGCGAGCACAATCTCCAGAACCTTGATGTCGAGATTCCCCGCGATCAACTCGTCGTGCTGACCGGTTTGAGCGGCTCCGGCAAGAGCAGCCTGGCTTTCGACACGATTTACGCCGAGGGGCAGCGCAAATACGTCGAATCACTCAGTGTGCACGCGCGGCACTTCCTGGAGCAGGTTGGCAAGCCCGACGTCGAGCGGATCGAGGGCCTGCCACCAACGCTGGCCATCGAGCAGCGTGCCGCGGCCTCCAACCCCCGCTCCACCGTCGCAACCACAACCGAAATCTATGATTTCCTGCGGGTGCTGTTCGCCCGCGTCGGCGTGCCGCACTGCCCCAAGTGTGGCGGCCGCATATACCGGCGGACGGTGGACCAGGTCGTCGACGCCGTGTTGGAATACCCTGCCGAGACCAGAGTGATGGTGCTGGCTCCGCTGGTGCGCGGACACATTGGCGACGCCCGCCCGATTATGCGCCGGGTCCAGCGCGAGGGTTTTGTGCGGGCGCGCGTGAACGGCGCCGTGCGGGACGTGAAAGAGGCCGCGGACCTGGCCAAGGTGCGGAAGCTCGATATAGACATTGTCGTGGACCGCCTGGCGCTCGGCTCCAACACAAGGCACCGGCTCGCCGACGCGATCGAACTGTCGCTCGCCCTCGGCGAGGGGACGGCTATCGTCAGCCGCGCCGGCGGCGACCCATCCGCGGCCGAGCCGGGTTGGAGCGACGAGGTTTTCAGCGAGCGCCACACCTGCACCGCCTGCGGAATCAGCCTGCCCGAACTCGCCCCGCGCGCCTTCAGCTTCAATTCGCCCTACGGCGCCTGTGAGCAGTGCAGCGGCCTCGGCACCACGCTGCGCTTCGACGCGGATCTGATCCTTCCGGATCATACTTTACCCTTGACCGGTGGCGCGATTGCCCCGTGGTCGGCGGCCCAGCGCGGCAGCGGAACGGCCAACGGCCCCGCCAGCGCACGCGTCCGGGCCAGTTACCTGAAGTTGCTGCGAGAACTTTGCGCGGCCTTCGACGTCAAGCCCCAGATCCCCTACAAGGACCTGCCGGACGATCTGCAACGCATCGTGCTGGACGGTACGCGACCACGCGACAAGCAGCGCTACGGCGTCGAGTTCGAGGGCGTGATCCCCAACTTGGAGCGACGCTCTCGCGCCGCCGGGGGCAGTGGTGGCCGTAGTCGCCTGAACGCGTACCAGGTGGAGCGCGTCTGCGAAAGTTGTCACGGTGCGCGGCTCCGCCCCGGCCCGCTGGCGGTGCGCGTGGGCGAACTCAACATCTTCGAGATCACGCGCCTGCCGATCGAGCAGGCCACGCACTGGTTCGACGAACTCAGCTTCACCGGTGAAGCAGCGCAGATCGCCGCTCCTATTCTGCATGAGCTGCGGCAGCGCCTGCACTTCATGCACGACGTCGGGCTGGGCTACTTGACGCTCGATCGCACCAGCGCGACGTTGTCCGGCGGTGAGGCGCAGCGCATCCGCCTGGCGACACAACTCGGTGCCGGCCTGGTCGGCGTCTGCTACGTGCTCGACGAGCCCACCATCGGGCTGCACCAGCGCGATAACGAGCGTCTCTTGCGTTCCATCCGCCGCCTGGTCGATATCGGCAACACGGTCCTGGTGGTCGAGCACGATGAGGATCTCATTCGCGCGGCCGACCATTTGCTCGACATGGGCCCCGGCGCCGGCGTGCGGGGCGGGAGGATCATCGCCAGCGGTCCGGCCGCGGAGGTTCTCGCTCACCCGCAGTCCATCACCGGCAAGTACATCCGCGGCGAATACGCCATCCCGCTGCCCGAGCAACGGCGCGAGCCACGCCGCTCCAGCGTTCTGGAAGTGCGCGGGGCGGCCGAGAACAACCTGAAGTCGATCGACGTCCGCATTCCTTTGGGCGTCTTCTGCGCCATCACGGGTGTCAGTGGCAGCGGCAAGAGCACGCTCGTTTCGCAGACCATGCTGCCCGCTCTGCGCCGCCGTCTTTACAAGTCCCGCAGCCAGCCGGGCGCGCACGAGCGGCTGATCGGGGCCAGCAAGATCGACAAAGTGATCGAGATCGACCAGACGCCGATCGGGCGCACACCGCGCAGCAACCCGGCGACGTACACCGGCGTCTTCGATGAGATTCGCCGCCTGTACGCCAAGACGAAAGAGGCCCGCATTCGCGGCTACACCTCCGGTCGCTTCAGCTTCAACGTCAAAGGTGGCCGCTGCGAAGCGTGCCAGGGCCAGGGCACGCGGCGCATCGAGATGCACTTCCTGCCGGACGTCTTCGTCGAATGCCAGGAGTGCAAGGGCACGCGCTACAACCGCGAGACGCTCGAGGTGCGCTATCGCGGCAAGTCCGTAGCCGACGTTCTGGCCATGCGCGTCGAGGAAGCCCTGCGCTTCTTCGACAGCTTCCCCAAGGTGAAGCAGGGGTTGCGCGCGCTCACCGACGTCGGCCTCGGCTACATCGAGCTGGGGCAGCCCTCGAATACGCTCTCCGGCGGGGAGGCCCAGCGCGTCAAACTGGCTGCTGAACTTGCCAAGGGCACGTTGCGCCCCCCCCTGCCATCAGGGCCGCCCAGCGCCTCCGCGACCCAGCGGGCCCGGCTCGACTCGCACACGCTCTACGTGCTCGATGAGCCGACGACCGGCCTGCATTTCGCCGACATCCAGACCTTGCTGACGGTTCTCAATCGCCTGGTCGACATGGGCAACACGGTGCTCGTGATCGAACACAACCTCGAGGTGCTGAAGACGGCCGACTGGATCATCGACCTGGGGCCCGGGGGCGGCGACGCTGGGGGTGAAATCGTCGCCGAGGGCACGCCGGAAGAGATCGCCGCGTGCGCCGCCAGCTATACGGGACGCTATCTGAAACCCAAGCTCGCGTCCGCACCGCACTGACCTTCAATCGGGCTGGCAACCGAGGCGGTCGCTCTGTCCCGGCTTCCGCTGAATGTTCCAGTCTTGTGTAGCGGCCGGACCTGGCACCCGCCGTCGGTGGTTGACGCGCGCGGGCCATCCGGGACAGCGCCCGGCTGCGGTGGTAGTCGGGTGCGGGCGCTTTCAGCTTGAGATGGCCTGATTGAATGGGTACGCTGAGAGGACAGGGAATCACCTATCCGGGGGTACAGGAGGAAAGCTGGCATGTCCCACGAAATGAGCGTGAAAGTCGTCGTTGTGCTGTTGTCTGTCGCACTGGTGCTGCCGGCCGCCGCACAGAGTGTCCGCACAGTCGCCCAGCACGGACCTGATGGTCTGACGTACGCCGAGCAGCTCAGCCCCAGCCGAAGCGTTGCCCCGGTTGTCTCGGGCGGTGGCCGCGCCATTGGGTCGCGTGACAGCGGCGTCATCTGGCACAATTACCTCACCGATGCGATGTACAACAACACCGGTATCTCGATCCCCGCCGGCCAGCTCTTCACCGGAACGTGGCTCAACCCGCCGACGGAGTTCGAGTTGCTCCCGCTCGAGGGCGACGGCACACCGGACTGGGTCTATCCCGGTACGGACTGCGAAGTATCCGCGTCGCGCAGTGCGACCGTGCTGGCCGGTTTGGACTTCGCCAACGAGACCGCCACGATTCACAAGTGGCAGCCGGGCTCATCAACGCCGGACTGGACCTACGTCATTAGCCCGTGCGTGCGGGCGACGCACGAGAGCATCCTGGTCTCGGACGATGGCTCGACGATCGCGGCGCTGGTGACGATGCAGGCCACGGAGAACTATGCGCGGCTGTACTGCTTCGAGGCGGGCGCGGCGACGCCGACGGCGATCTACGATCCGCCGGGGGCGACCTTCGCGCGGAGCATGGCCCTCAGCGCGGACGGGCGCTACATCGCGATCTACGCCACGGCGTCGGTATACGTGTATGATCGGGTGGCCGGTGCCGAGCGTTTCAGCACGTCCGCGGGGGCCTCGAACGACGCCATCGCGCTCTCGGGTGACGGGCAGTACCTGGCATACGGCTGGAGCGTGCTCTACCTGCGGCATTGGACCGGCTCGACGTACGCGCTGGACTGGACGCGCTCGGGCAGTGGCTACTACCTGGCCGAATGTTGCCTCTCGGCCGACGCCAGCACGCTGGCCAGCGCCTGGTACAACACCAGCTTCAATCGCTTCAAGGTCGAGTTGCACGATGTGCCGGCGTCGACGCCGGCGTGGACGTTCCTTTCGCAGGTCGGCTCGGGCGGCTACCAGGAAGTGCCCGCCGATGTGGTCTTGACGGCGGATGGAGGCTACTGCGCCGTTGCGTCCTGGGGCGATCAGATGCAGACCAACCCGGAAGTGCACGTGTTCGAGCACTCCAGTTCGGCGCCAGTGCTGACGCTGGACACGCCTGGTTCGCTGTTTGACGTGGATATCGCCACTGCCGCCAACGGCACGGTATACGTGTCGGCCTGCGGCAAGCACATCCACGCCAACGAGCACGGGCGCGGCGGTGACCTGTATTCCGTGCGCTACGAAGTTCATGGTCTGGGTGACTTGAACTGCGACGGGCGCCTCGATGGCTTCGACATCGACGCCTTCGTCCTGGCGCTGAACGCCACGCCGCCCGACTACGCCGAGTATTTCGCCGTCTATCCCGACTGCGACGTCTTCCTGGCAGACATCAACGGCGACGGCGACTTGAACGGGTTTGACATTGACCCATTTGTGGCGCTCTTGAGCGGGGAGTAACGCGCGGCAACTGGAGTTGGCTGGCTGCTGTGAGGCGCGGTACCCCAAGCGGGCCGCGGCAAACACGACTATTGCTGCTGTCGCAACCAGCGGGCTGGGCCGAGCTGGCCCAAGTTGAACACTTCTGACCATTCTTGGCTTTCTTGGCGGTTCGAACCGCGTCTTATGAGGCGTGCGTGCGTTGGCCGCGTGCTGGTCGCCGTGTAGTCACGACCTACCCCGTTGCCATCACGCGTTTGCATGGCATTCTTGTTGCAGAGGGCGCGTGGCTCTGCGGCAGGGATGCGATGTTTCTCAAGCGGCTCGAACGACGCCAGAACGGCAAGGGCCACACCTATTGGGCCCTGGTCGAATCGATCCGCACAAGGAAGCGATTGAGAAGCATCTGAAGGAGCGTTTGGGCGACCTATTTGACCTGGACTACGAACTGCTCCTGTACGACGTGACCAGCGCGTATTTCGAAGGCGCGTGCCAGTCCAACCCGATGGCCCAACGCATACCGCCGATGCCCAGCGCGGCGATCAGGGTTGTGGTTTTCCAATGGCCGTGCGGCGTCTTGTCGATCAGGCGCTCACCGCGCGGCGCCCGGCCGCGCAGACGTGTCATGTTCGTCTTGGTCCAAGTCTCATCGATGAAGATCAGACGTTTGGCGCCGGTTTTCGGTTGGATTCGCTTCCACGCGGCGCGGCGCCGGGCCGCGTCCGGGCGGTCTTGCTCCGCCGCGCGGATCGTTTTTTTTTGAAAGACAACCCCAGGCGCTTGAGCGCCAGGCACACCGCCGACTCCACGCAATCGACGCCCAACAGGGCATGCAGTTCTTTGATCGTGGCGTCAGGGCGCTGCTTGACCAACCCCGCCAGCCGATCGAGATCGATCTTGATGACCGCCGCGCCACCCCGTGGCCGCGGCGCCGTCTCACCTGCCTCCCGCCGACGCTGCTTTACCCGCCGCGCCTTGAAGCTCTTAAACTCGACCATATCGATCATAGATGTGATCCCGACGGGTACCTTTCGTGAACACTGTACGGGCCACACACGCCGCCGGCAACCGTATGGTAGTTGGCCGCGTACGGCTACCGCCGCGACGGCTGCCCGTAGCTCTCCACATCCGCACAAGTGCAGAACAGATGGCGGTCGCCGTAGACGTTGTCCACGCTCCCCACCGGCGGCCAGAACTTGTGGGCGCGGACCCACGGGGCCGGAAACGCCGCCTGTTCGCGGCTGTACGGGCGGTCCCAGCCGTCGGCCGCGACGACGGCGGCCGTGTGCGGGGCGTTCTTGAGCGGGTTGTCGGCGGGGTCGCTCTGGCCCGTCTCGATCGCGCGGATTTCATCCCGGATCGCGATCAGGGCGTTGCATAGACGGTCGAGCTCGGTCAGCGACTCGCTCTCGGTCGGCTCGATCATCAGCGTGCCGGCAACCGGGAACGACATCGTCGGGGCGTGGAAACCAAAGTCCATCAGTCGTTTGCAGACGTCGTCCGGCGTGATGTGGGCCGACGCGTCGAACTCGCGCAGGTCGATGATGAACTCGTGCGCCACGCGGCCACTGGCCCCCGTAAACAACACGCTGTAGTGGTCCTTTAGCCGATGGGCCATGTAGTTCGCGTTGAGAATGGCTACCTGCGTCGCCTTTTTAAGCCCCGCTTCGCCCATCAACCTGATGTACATCCACGAGATCGGCAGGATACTCGGGCTACCGTAGGGTGCCGCGGCGACCGGGCCGATGGCCTGCTCGCCGCCGCACGGCACTACCGGGTGCCCGGGCAGGAACGGCGCTAGGTGTGCGGCGCACGCGATCGGTCCAACGCCGGGGCCCCCGCCGCCGTGCGGGATCGCGAAGGTCTTGTGCAGGTTGAGGTGCACGACGTCGGCGCCGATCTCGGCCGGGCGACAGAGCCCGACCTGGGCGTTCATGTTGGCCCCATCCATGTAGACCTGTCCGCCGCCGGCGTGCACGATCGCACAGATCTCGCCCACAGCCTCTTCGAACACCCCGTGCGTCGATGGATAGGTGATCATCAGGGCTGCCAACTCGTCGCGGTGCTGCTCGGCCTTTGCCTTCAGATCGGCGACGTCGATGTTGCCCTGTGCGTCGCAGGCGACTGCAACCACGCGGCATCCGGCCATGACCGCGCTGGCTGGGTTTGTGCCGTGCGCCGAAACTGGAATCAGGCACACATCGCGATGTCCCTCACCCTGCGCCTCCTGATACGCCCGAATGACCAGCAGCCCGGTGTGCTCGCCGGCGGCGCCCGAGTTGGGTTGCAGCGAGACGGCCGGCAGGCCGGTGATCTCGGCCAGCCAGCCGCTGAGCTGCGCGAACAGCTCGCGATAGCCGGCGGTCTGCGCGGCCGGGGCGAACGGGTGCAGGTTGGCGAACTCCGGCCACGTGATCGGCAGCATCTCCGCGGTCGCGTTCAGCTTCATCGTGCACGAGCCCAACGGGATCATCGACGAAGTCAGCGACAGATCGCGCGATTGGAGCCGCGTCAGGTAACGCAGCATCTCGTGCTCAGCGTGGTAGCGGTGAAAGACGGGATGCGTCAGGTACGCGCTGCTCCGGGCCAACTGCGCCCCGCGGTCGCACTCAACCGTCTCGAACAACTCCTGAACTGTGAACGATGCCGCCCGACCGGAGAAGACCTCCCACAACGTGGCCACCTCGGCGGGGGTTGAAAGCTCGTCCAGCGCTATCCCCAGCGACGCCGCGCCGTCGGTGCGGAGGTTGATCCGCCGCGCGCCGGCGCGCGTGATGATCTCCCGCCGCTTGGCATCCTCGGTCGCCACGCTCAGCGTGTCGAAAAACGGTTCGTCGCCGACGTCGAAGCCGAGCCGCCGCAGTCCCTCGGCCAGGATCGCGGTCAGCGCGTGCACCCGCTCGGCGATGCGCCGCAACCCGTCTGGACCATGATAGACGCCATACATCCCAGCCATGATGGCCAGCAACACCTGGGCCGTGCAGATGTTGCTGGTGGCCTTGTCACGGCGGATGTGCTGCTCGCGCGTCTGCACCGTCAGTCGATAGCCCGGCTGCCCCTGGGCATCCCTCGACACGCCGATGATGCGACCCGGGGTCTGCCGAATGTGCTTGTCGTGCGTCGCCAGGAACGCAGCGTGCGGGCCACCCAAGCCCAGCGGTACGCCGAAACGCTGCGAACTGCCAACGGCGATGTCGGCACCCATCTCGCCGGGCGGCTTGAGCAGCGTCAGCGCCAACAGATCTGTGGCGACCACAACCAGCACCCCGGCCTCGTGCGCCCGGGCGATCAACTCGCCACAGTCCCGCACGTGGCCGTAAGTGTTCGGATATTGCAGCAAGACGCCGAACAGATCCTGCTCGGCGAAATCGAGCTCATCCGGCGTGCCGACGTACAGGTCGATGCCCAGCGGCCGGGCGCGCGTTTCGACCACCGCGATGGTCTGCGGGTGGCAATCGTTGGCGACGAAGAAAGCGTTCTTCTTACCTTTCTGAATGCGCCGACACATCGTCATCGCCTCGGCGGCAGCCGTGCTTTCGTCGAGCAGGGACGCGTTCGCCAGCGGCAAGCCGGTCAGGTCGGCGACCATGGTCTGGAAGTTGAGCAGTGCCTCCATCCGGCCCTGGGCAATCTCGGCCTGATATGGCGTGTACTGCGTGTACCAGCCGGGATTCTCGAGGATGTTGCGGAGGATGATCGGCGGAACGATGCAGTCGTAGTAGCCCATGCCGATCAGCGAGCGATAGACCTCGTTCCGTTCCGCGATGGCCCGCAGCTCGGCCAGAGATTCGTGCTCGCCGCGCGGCGGGCCAAGGCGGAGGGGCGCGGACAGGCGAATGGTGGCCGGCGCCGTGGCATCGACCAGCGCGTCCAGCGAGTCACACCCGATGGCCGCGAGCATCCTCTCTATATCGTCTTCGCGTGGTCCGATGTGACGATGAACAAAAGTGTCGGAAGGGCTTAAAAGCTGTTCACGCGTTTTCTGGGCCATAGTCTGAACCAACTCCTCGGCGCGCCCCCCGGCACGACCATCCCCGCTGACGCGACGCCGTAGCGATGTCGTCGCGAACTCCGCTATTTGTCGCTGATCATCTCGTCATAGGCGGGGCCGTCGAGCAGCTTATCGAGCGAGGCGAGGTCACTGCATTCGACTTTGAGCATCCAACCCTCGCCGAACGGGTCACTATTGACCAGTTCGGGCTCGTCGGCCAGGCGCTCGTTGACCTCTTTCACCTCGCCCGTGACGGCGCAATACATGTCGCTCGTGGCCTTGACGGACTCGATCTCGCCGAAGCTGGAGCCGGCCTCGACCTGGCCCCCGACTTCGGGCAAGTCGACGAAAGTGACATCGGTCAACTCGTCGGCGGCAAATTGCGTGATGCCGACCGTCACGAGATTCCCGTCGGGTTTGAACCACTCGTGTGTCTGGGTGTATTTGCGATCGTGCGGAACCGCCATTTGCTCGTTCTCCTGTTGCCATGAGAGCCGACTTCTCCGCTGGGCGGACGAACCCGCGGCGGACCACGAATTCTAGTGGATTCAGCCACCCCCGGGTAGAGCTTGGGGGCGGCTCATCGCCAGCGTAGAACCTATCCCAGACTCCTCCTTCCGAGTTCTCATGGGGCTTGCGCCGCACCCTCGGGGGATGAAAAGCCGAACCTGATTCTCTGCTTGACTCCGGTTCAGAAGTACGGTATATGTTAGGCATTACGCGATTCACGGAAGGAGAACGCCAGATGCCTGGCATGCAACACAAGAGCCCCTTGCCGGCGGTGATGGACATCG
>JAHJAR010000314.1 GCA_018814045.1 Planctomycetota bacterium
CTGCCCCGACCCCACGCTGCCGCCCATCACGCTCCAACACGTCGGTCACCGCTGGTACGAACCGGCGATCGGACGGTTTGTGCAGCGCGATCCGATTGGCATCGAGGGTGGGTTGAATGTGTATGCCTATTGCCTCAACAACCCTCTGCCTTCGGTTGATCCATCGGGGCACGGTGTTGGAGGTTGGTTCAAACGGGGCATCAGATGGGCGGGCAGAATCCTGAAGAAAGTGGGGCAGAAGCTGACGGGCCAGCCTGCGCCGAATGCTCTCGGGCCGTGCGTCCCCGTCGTCAGAGGCTTGGGCGCTTTGGCTGATGGGTTGGGGCCCGTTCTGAGGTACCGTAGCGCCCTTGAGCAAACGATGGGCGAAAGTAAGGAGCTAGGGCTAGGGGGTAGTGGCGGCGGTCGCCCGAAGGACCGCCCGAAGGAGGACGGTCCACAACAGTAACAAGAGTCCTGCCGATGGGCTCACCACCGAGTGTCTCTCTGAAGCGTTAACGACTACAGACCAGTATGAGCGTGGACGCGTGCGCCAGGGTCTCCAGCGGCGCGACCTGCGGGGACCTGCCCGAGACGCCGCTGCGCCAAGTCCAAGCGTGACCCTAGGGTCGCAAGCATAATTCGATCACGGGCGAGTACAAGTGACCCCAGATCGCCTAGACGAAGAGGGAGTTCAAGATGCCGGCGAACACGGTCAGTATGCGGGAATTGCAGGACCAAGTGCGAAAGCTTGAGCAGCAGCAGCGCAGGATGCGAATGTCGGCTGTAGTGCTACTGATGCTTGCGGCCGTCGCGTTGATCACGGGACAGGCGAAGCCCGTCCCAAAGGGGAGCGCGGACAAAGAGATTCGTGCCGGGAAGTTCGTCTTGGTTGATAGCGACGGTACTGAGCGCGCCGAACTTGGGATAACTTCAGACGGCAGCGCGCGCCTACGCATCAGTGATAGGGAGGACACCGTGGCAGCTTGGCTGGGGGTCAATCCTACGGAAGGGCCGAGTCTCTCGCTCACGCATTCCAAGGGCCAGCCGTACGCGGAGCTGACGTTTGTTGACGAGCGACCCCGCTTGGTGCTGGCTGGGCAGCGGGGCAAGCCACGCATCGGCCTGGCCGTGTGGAAGGGCGGCAATGCGCAGATAGACCTCCTCGGCGACGATGGAACCAGGCGGTGTTCAATCGTCGCGTCCGCCAATCATGGGCCGTCCGGTCTCAACGTGCATGACGGACGGGAGAAAGTCCGCGCCGCCTTTCTAATTGGTAGCGACGGTGTCCCACAAATGGGTTTTTACGACCCGGAGGGGCGTAATCGTCTAACAGCGTCAACCAAAAAGGACGGGTCGCGGCCGGCCATCAGCTTTTTCGGCCCCGACGCGGACTACCACCGTGCTTCTCTTGCGCTGGAGGATGACGAGCGGCCGGTACTCAGCTTCGTTGACAGAGACAAGACATTCCGTCTGGGCCTCGGTCTGCAAGCCGACGGCTCCCCGTTGATCGAGTTGCGCAACAAAGAGGGAAAACGCACGTGGGCCGCTCCGTAGGCCGGAGGGCGGAGGGCGCTGGTCGTGATCAAGCTAGCCGCTATGGTCGTGTTCGGTGGTTTGGTGATGGGGTTGGTCTGTTATGGGGCAGTCGATCAGGCGGAGGCCGGCAAGCGCGGCGACGACGTCATCTACACCGGTGTCTATGGTGCGTCGATCCCAGAACTAAACATCGCCTTGGTCTCGTTCTTCTGGGCGTTCCTGGACGTTTGGATCGTCCACCAGACCATCGGGATGGCCGGAAGGGTTCTGTGGATTCCCTTGGCTCTGTCCACTTCGATCGCCTTGGCGCTTGGCCTCGCCATGGTGGCGAATGAATTCGGCGGACTCCCCTCAACAACTTGGCACCTGCTGGGCATCTGCGTGGTGTTCATCGCGACGGGCGGGATGCTCGGCGTGGGAATGGCAAAAGAAAGATGGTGAGTTTTAGACAGTGAGCGCTCGATGAATCACATCTTGAAGTTGCTCGCTCCGATCTGCGACGATGCGGTCGGAGGTGCGGCATGTCGGATCGTGCAGTCTATTGCCCATCTTCTATAGTTCGTTTTTTGGGCTCTTCCGCAGAATCTGTGGGTGTAATCTGGGGGAACCAGCTCCGCAGTTTCCCCCAGGCCCCCTCCTTGGGCTTCTTTCCCCTCACCCTGGGCCCGCGGAGCGGCGAGATCGAAATGACGTTCAGAACGACGTGGGGCTATGCGAACCCCCGAACTGCCGCAAACCGCGACTGGAACCGCTCCCGGGGCACCCTCGGTCCTCGGAAGTACCCACGAATTTTGCTGAGGAGGCGTTTTTTGAAGTCTCGGTGCGACAGTCACTTATGGCGCGCGGGGTTGTCTGTGGCACTACACTTCTCACCGCGACGCCCAAAAACCGCGTTCCTGCTACCGCCAGCCCCGATCCCGCAAAACGAACTGTAGAAGATGGGCGTGGGCGCGGCGCAAGCCCCATGAGAACTCGAAAAGAGCTTTGGGATAGGTTCTAGCGCGAGAACTCGATTCAGGAGCGTCGCCCTCCGTGGACGCCAGCCAGGAACACCGCTCGCAGCAGCTCGACGGCCGATTTGACCTGCATTTTGCGCATCAGGTTCTTGCGGTGGACTTCGACTGTCTTCTCGGCGATGTCGAGTTGATGCGCAATCTGCTTGTTCGCGTGGCCGGCGATCACCAGGTCCATGACTTCGCGTTCACGGAGCGTCAGGGCTTCCACCCGGCTCCTGTACTGCACCAGGAGGGTCTGTCGCTCACGTCTTTCTGTGTCCAGCTTCAGCGCATAGTGGATGCGGTCGAGCAGAAGCTGATCATTGACGGGTTTTTGCAGGAAGTCCACGACGCCGATCTTCATGGCCCGCACGGCCATCGGCACATCGCCATGTCCGGTGACGACGATGGCCGGGATGTCGATCCGCTGTGCGACAAGCCTCCTTTGCAGGTCGAGCCCGCTCATGCCGCGCATGCGTACGTCCAACACCAGGCAGCCGGGGCGTTCGGCATCGTACGCCTCCAGGAACGCTTCGGCTGAGGTAAACGTCTCCGCCTGTAGCCCCACCGACTCAACCAGCCAGCGCAAGGCCTGGCACAGTTCGGCATCGTCGTCCACGATGAATACTGCCGGCTCGTGTGTCACGCCGATCCCTCCCCCATGGGCAAGGTGAATTGAAAAGTACTGCCGCGGCCATCTCCGGCGGTGGCCCACAGGCGGCCCTCATGTGTTTCGATGATCGAGCGGCTGACGGACAAGCCCATGCCCATCCCCTCGGTCTTGGTGCTGAAGAAGGGATCGAACAACTGATGGGCCGTTTCCGGCGGGAACCCCGGCCCACTGTCCGTTACCGTTACCAGGACATTGCTACCGCCCTGACAGCGGGTCGCGATTCTCAGTTGGCGCTCGGCGACCTCGATATCCTGCATCGCTTCGATCGCATTGTACACCAGGTTCAAGACGACCTGTTCGATCTGGATTCTGTCAGCGTAAACGCGCGGCGCGGCTTCCGCCAAATCCAGCCGGAGCTGGATACGCTTTCGTTTGATCTCGGCCTCTGCCAGGTCGAGGGCCTCCTGCACGGCACCATTGATGTCCATCCACACGGGCCGTGGGTCGGCCTTGCGCACGAAATCGCGGATACGGTTGACGATTCCGCCGGCGCGTTCCGCCTGAGCGGCGATACGCTCCATGATCTCCAGCAACTCGCTGGCGTTCGGCGCGCGGTTGCTGGCGCGCCGCGTGCAGCCGCGGGCATAGTAGAGAATCGTAGAGAGCGGCTGATTGACCTCGTGCGCGAGCCCGGATGCCAACTCGCCCACCAGGCTCAAGCGTGAAACGTGGGTAAGCTCCGCCTGGTGTGTGCGGGCCAGTTCTTCCGCCCGGACGCGCTCGGTGACATCGAACGCCGTCGCCAGCACCGCGGGCTCCCCCTCGTACTCGAATGCGCAGGCCGATACGTCCAGCCAGCGCTGCGCTCCGCCTTTGGCAAGCGCCCTGGCCTCGAAGCGCGCGGGCACGTCCTCTCCGCGCAGCAGGACAGCGCTGTGCTGCTTTACAGCCGCCGTGGAGTCAGCGTGGAAGAGCTCCACAAACGAGCGTCGGCTGAATTCCTCGCGGGCATAGCCCAGGATTCCGGTGGCGGCAGCGTTGGCGTAGCAAATCCGGCTCTCCTGGTAGATGAAAGTGGCGGCGGCCACCGTCTCCGTCAGAGCCCGGAAGCGCGCCTCGCTGGCGCGGAGGGCTTGCTCAGCCTGCTTTCGTTCAGTGATGTCGCGAATAACCGCCAGAAGGAACGAGCCGTCGCGCCGCTGCCCCGCCGCGAGTGAGAGTTCGATCGGGAACTCCCGGCCGTCGCTGCGCAGCGCAAGCAGTTCCAACGTCCGGCCGCTGCTGGCGACCCCGGAACCGCCGCTGAGGTGAAAGTCCGCCACGCGTTGTCGATGCTGCTCCCGGTATTCCGCGGGCATCAGCAGGTCCAGAGGTTGCCCCAGCATCTCTTCCCGGCTGTATTTGAACATCTTCTCCGCGGCCGGATTGAAGATGGTGATCAGGCCCTGATCATCAATGGCCACCATGGCATCCCAGCTCGCGCCCACCACCGTGCGAAACAGCTCCTCGCTTTCACGCAGTGTTTCGGCGGCGCGCTTCTGCTCCGTGATGTTGCGGGCGACCACGGTGATCCCGGAGATGACACCAGCGGCGTCGCGGCGGGCCGAGGTCTTGGCGCTGTACCACCTGGCTTCGCCGGCGATGTCCAGGCAGTACTCGACCTGCTGCACGGAATCTGTGGCTATGACCGCATCCACCGCTGCGCCCATTCGCTCGGCGACGGCGGAGGGCAAGACGTCCCGGTACGACTTGCCGAGGAACTCCGCGGGGGGAACGTATAGCTCACGCTGGGCCTGCGATTGGTAGTAATCGACGTAGACACCCTGCTCATCCATCACGAATACCAGGTCATCCATCGATGCGATCGTGGATCTGAGCCGCTCCTCAGCCTCGCGCAGTGCTTCGGCGGCCCGCTTCCGCTCCGTTATGTCGCGGGCAAACACGGCCAGCCGATCGACCTGCCCGGCGCTGTCAAACACCGGATAGACTTGGTGTTCCAGCCACGTGCCTGCGTGTTCGTCCTCGAACTGGATCGCCCGGCCCGTGTCGATCCCCTCGCGCAGCCGCGCACGGCGCGATTCCGCCAGATGCGGCGGGACCAGGTCATACACCCGCCGCCCGACCACCTCCTCGGCCGTCAACCGAAAGCTCTGCGCACAACTGTCGTTGGCCGCCAGGCATGTGCCATCAGCATCGAGCAGCAGGACGAAGTCCGTGGAGGCATTGAGAATCGCCCGGGCGGTCTCCTCACTTCTCCGCAAGGCTTCCTCGGCCTGCTTGCGCGCGGTGATATCACGGCCCGCTGACTGGTACTCGACGATCGTGCCCTGCTCGTCGCAGATGGCCCGGTCAGTCCATTGCTGCCAGCGAATCTCGCCGTTGTCCGCGATGACGCGGTGCTCGTGCGTGGCCATCGAGTTCCCGCATGAGAGGGAGTTGAAGTGTGCCCAGGTGCGCTCGTGGTCCTCCTCCGGGATCAGGTTCATCAGGTTGCTTCCGACCAGCTCATCGCTGTTGCGGCCGAAACAACGGCAATAGGCTTCGTTGACGAATGTGTGCACACCTCCAGGGGCCCAGCGGCAGATTAGCTCGGTCTGATCCTCCACGATCGCGCGATAACGCCGTTCGCTGGCCCGCAACGCAACTGTCGTTTGTATTCGCGCGATCACGTCGCCGATCTGGGCGGCGATCATCTCGAGCGTTTCGCGGGCGTGCGCGGGTATCTGGGATTGCGTATGTGAGGCGGCGTTCAGGGTGGCCACGATGCGGTCGGCGTGGAACACCGGAATCAGGGCCAGCCCTCGTAGGCCTTCCTGGCGGAGAGTCTCGTCGGTGGTGGGGAAGAGGTCCGCGTAGGTCCCGTAGACCGGCTCACCGCCCGCCAGCAACCGGGCCTGATCCGAATCGGCGCCGAGCCGGCTGACACGCTCAGCAAACGCCGCGGACAAGCCGCGCTGAGCGATCAACTGGTGGACCCCGCTGAGCTCATCGACCAGACACACTCCGCCACAGTCCACGCCTTCGATTCGCAGCACAGCGTCCAGCACGTGTTCCGTGGCTTGGCGCAAATCACTGGTGGAGCTCAGGGCCAACCCGAGGTCGCGCTGCAACCGCAAAGCGTCTTGCGCCTGCTTACGCTTCGTCATGTCGGTCATCGCACCGATCATGCGTATCGGTTGGCCCTCCGGGCCGCGCACGATAAACCCGCGGTCGATAACGTCCGCGTATTCACCATCTCCGAGCAGAAAGCGGAACTCGGCGGCCCAGTGGGCGTCGCGGTCGGCGAACGCGTCCCGCAGTTCCTGCTCGATCCGGGCCCGATCAGCGGGGTGGATCCGTTCCCGCCACCAAGCACTGGAGGTCTCGTCGGGGGGTTTGAACAAGGCGTGGTAGCGTTCGTTTCGCCAGGACCGGTCAGCAACGATATCCCAATCGTAGATCGCGTCGCGCGTCGCCAGCGTGGCCAGCCGGAAGCGCTGCTCGCTGGCCCGCAGGGCCTCTTCGGCCCGTATGCGCTCGGTGATGTCCAAGGCCGTGGCCGAGATGCAGAAGGGTCGCCCGGCCTCGTCGCTGATCACCGAGGCGTTCATCAGCGTGGGAAACACGCGTCCATCGCGGTGCTTGTGCCAAACCTCCGCGGCGCTGAAGTGACCATCGCGAATCAGACCCTCGTTGAGCGCGTTAACGCGGTCCATCTGTTCGGCAGTATGGAACGTGGAGAGATGCTGCCCGATCAGCTCACTCGGCTGGTAGCCGTGCATCTCTGCGAAAGCGCTGTTGACATAGGTGAGGTAACCCCGCAGATCGGCCATCGCCGTGCCATAGTTGGCGGCGTCACAGATCGTCTTGAATTCGCGTAGTTCCTCTTCGGCCTGCTTGCGCTCGGTGACGTCGCGGTTTACGGAGATTGTCCCGATGCAGCGGCCGCGCTCATCTTCAAACGGCACGACGACGGTTTCGCAGACGCCCGCCGTGCCGTCCTTGCGCACAAACTCGACTTCGCCCACCCAGCGCTCGCCGCCGTTCAGGCCCTCGCGGATGGCCCGGGAGGCGCCGCCAGTCGCGCTGTCGCGGTAGAGCAACTCCGGACTGCGGCCCAGAACTTCCTTCTCCTGGTAGCCAAAGATGCGTTCGGCGCCCGGATTCCAGTCGACGATCCCACCGTTCAGGTCTGCGACCAGTACGCCGTCATAAATGCTGTCGAAGATCAGCGCCTGGCGGCGGAGCGCGTCCTCGGCCTGTTTGCGCTCGGTGGCGTCGCGGATAAACACAACCACGTCCGTGACTTCGCCCTCAGAATTCCGGATCGGCGACAGCGAGACCTCAAACCAGAAGCTCCCGTTGGGCATCTCGTGCCAGGCGTCTTCACGCCGCGCTTGGCCGCTATCGATGACGCGCCGCAACTGCACCATTTTTCCGGTCGCCGCGCTGGCGGAGAAAACCTCCGTGAGCAGGTGACCCACCATCGACGCCGCCGGCAAACCGGTGCGTTGGTCGAACTCCTCTGATGACCAGGTGGCCGTGCATCTGCCATCCCGGTCAAAAACGACGATCGCGCTTTCGTGCAGTGCTGAGAACGTGGCGTGCATGCGCTCTTCGTTGGCACGCAGGGCCTCCTCCGCCCGGCGACGCTCGGCGATCTCCTGTCGCAGTCGTTGGTTGGCGGCCGTTAGTCGTTCGGTCCGCTCTTTTACGCGGAGTTCCAGTTCGTCCCGCGCGCGGCGTACGGCCTCTTCGGCCCGCCGGCGGCGCGTGATATCGCGCGAGATGCCCACCAGCCCGACGATCGTGCCATCCGTGTCGCGCAGCGGCACCTTCGTAGTCGAGTACCAGCGTGGGTCGTTGTCCTCACGTAGCGCCGGCTCCACCTTCTCGATGATGGAGAAGCCGCTCTGAAGGATGCGCTGCTCGTCGGCGCGAAACTCCTCGGCCAGTTCCGGTGGGTAGAAGTCCGCATCCGTCTTGCCGACCACGTCTTCCGGGCGTGCGACCTCGTAGAACTCGGCCAGCGCGCGATTCACACGCGTGAAGCGGCTCTTGCGGTCCTTGAAATAGATGTTGTCCGGCACGTTGTCCATCAGCAGTTGCAGTAGCTTCTGCTCCCGGCGAACGGCCCGCTCCGCCTCGACGCGCTCCGCGACTCCCTTGCGCAACTCCTCATTGGTGGCGGCCAGCGCCGCAGTGCGTTGTTCGACACGTAGCTCCAACTCGTCGCGGGCCTGACGCAGCGCTGCGGTCGTGCGCTCGCGCTCGGCGTGCAACTGGGCGCGCTTGACGAAGAACCCGGTCAGCAGCGTTGCCAGACCGAGGCCGCCAGCCGCCAGCAGCGCGATGAACCATGCTTTCCACCAGAAGGGCGGGCCGATGGCGAACTCGACCCGCGCGACGTTCTTGCTCTCCAGCCCGCGCGCGTTGACGCACTTGGCCAGGAAGGTGTAGCTGCCTGGGCGTAGCTCGGCATACTGCTGAATGCTCTGCGCCGTTGGAGTCGACCAATCCGCATCGCGCCCGACCAGCTTGTACCGGTAACGCACACCGGCGGTGCTCCGCCAACCGAGCGACTCCACCCGCACCAGCAGATGCCGCCCTTCGTAGGGAACGTCCAGGATTCCGGCTCCGGGCTGCCAGACGCGTCCGCCCGCCATGAATCGCGCCAGACGCACGTATGGTCGTGCTCGGCAAGGTTGCAGCCCGTTCGGATCGATGACCGCCAGCCCCTGTGTAGTCCCCGCACAGATCTGCCCCGCCGGATCAAGGGCGAGAGCACGCACGTCGCGGCTGGGCACTCCATCCCGCAGGCCAAAACGGGCCACGTCGCCCTGGCGCACCCGCACCAGTCCGTCGCCGGTTGCGGCCCAAAGGTCGCCTGCGCGGTCACGCAGGACTGCCCGCGTCGGCCCGACGGCATAATCGTCGGTCGTGGCTGTGGCGGGCTCGCTCATCTGAACCGCGCGCAGGCCCGTTGCTGTGCCCAGCCACAACAGCTCTGCCGTGATCGGACCGATAGCACGGACGTCGCAGTCCGCCACCAGGATACGCCACTCTCCCGCCCGCAGGCACAGCAGCGCCTGAGCAGTGCCGACGTACGTGGTCCCGTTCGGGCCGCGTGCCAGGGCTTGTACGGGGCCGCTGATGCCATCCGGGAGCGGCTGCCGGCGCACTTGTTCACCTTCGAAGACCCACAGACCGCTCGCGGCCCCGCCCAGCACCTGCCCTTCGCCACCATCCGTGAAGCACAACACGTCGCGCACGGCCGGATTCTGCGGGCCGGCCCCTGTCCGCCAGAACCCGGCGGGACCACCAAGCCAGAGGTTGCCGGCCGCGTCGACGTGGCTGGCATTCACGTGCATCGCCGGGCCGACGTTCTCGGCTTCGTGCAGGTTGGGAGTGAAGCGCGTCGCGCCTTGGAGCGTTCCGGCCAGCAGCCGCCCTTGCCCGTCGCGCGTCAGCGCGGTGACCACTGGATGACGCAGACCGTCGTCGCGCTGGAAGAGTCGAATGTGCGGCGAGCGCAGAACATAGACGCCACCGCCGTAGCTGCCGATCCAGACCTGTTCTTCGTCGTCGACCAGCAGGCTGTGAACATCCGAGTTTTCGAGGCCACTGCTGCGGTCGATGGCCAGAAAACGCTCGCCGGTCCAGCGAAAGATGCCGTCTTCGGTGCCGACCCAGATGGTGTCGTTCGGCCCTTCGACGAGGGAGTTGACTTCGTCGCCCAAGAGGCCCTCCTGAGCGGTGAAGCGGCGAAGATCGCCGTCGGCCAGACGGTACAGGCCCCCGGGCGTGCGTACTCCTATCCAGAGGCCACCGTCCGCCGCCTGGAGCAGCGTACGCACATGGCCCCCGCCGACTCGGTCATCGAGGCAGCGTTCTACCTGCCCATTGTGCAGGTGCAGCAGCGTCCGCTGGCTCCCCGCCCACAGGTCCCCCTCCTGTCCGACGGTAACGCTGACGATCTCGTGGTCCGCGGTCCCGGCGACCAGCGTGGCGACACCTGTGTCCGCCCCACTTTCCAGCCGGTATAGCCCATGTCCTGTGCCGCACCACACGCGGCCCTGTTTGTCCCGGTGCAGGCAGTGCACCATGCTCCCGGGGAGCAGGCGCTGTGGCCAGCGCAATGTTCCTGTAATGACGTCAAGGGCCGCAACGCCGCTCTTCGTGCCTACCCACAGTGTGCCGCTGGTATCTTCCGCCAGCCCGGTTGCCTCGAGGGAAACCAGTGCCTGTAAAGACTCGAAGTCACATTCGCCCCAACGCCACAGCCCGCTATCTGTGGCCAGCCAGATGCGACCTCCGGTGTCTCGATGAATGGCGCGCACGATCACGCCCCGGAGATCGCTGAACCCGGAGATCGGGTATGTCTCTCCGTGGGCCCCCGCGAGCCAGGGCGCGACCATCCACAGCAGAACGACGATTGCGTATCGCCTGGACATGGGTCTCATCCCCAATTGGCCCCTGCCGAGAACATAACTTGACCGCGCTGATGGTATGGACTCACAGCAGCGCGCACAACAGGAATCGGCGCTTATCAGCGCGGACAAGCGCGCCATACCGCCTCGGTCCCGGCGGTCTACTCATCCGCCTGGTCCGCCGGTTCGGGTTGCTCGGACGGCTCATGCACCAGGCTGATCAGCGTCTGGCCGGCCACCGGCTCGAGCACGCGCGCCGCCGTGTAGACGCTCAGTCTCCCGCTCTCCGCGATCAACCCCAATGGTATCGCCGTCTCGCCGTACCGGGCGCAGAAAGCCGCGTAATCGAAGGACTTCGACAGGGGCGTGGCTTTGAACGTGGCGCCGGCGTTGTAATGCCTCTGAATCTCGGCGTAGGTATGTTCCTGGCCGAATAGCCAGCGACCCTGCAAATGCCGGTGTAACGTCTGCTTGCCGTGGGGCTCGTTCTGCGGCGCTGTCTGGTAGCACTCGGCCCGCGTGAAAATGCGTGAGAACCGCTGCACCGCCAGGGCGTTGACCCAGTCGTTGGGCGTGACGGCCCACAGTCGTCCGATCCCGCCCAGTTCGAGTTCGTCGATCGTGTACTCCGCCAGGATGCTCCCGTGGTAGGTCGGCAAACCAGCCATGCGCGCGGTGCCATGCAAGCCAGCACCCAACGCTCATTTCGGCGGAGCTGCGACCCGAGATGCGTCTTGACGCACCATCCTCATCGTATTCAAACCCGAGCAGCCGCGACCGTAACGGAGCGGTTGCCGAAAACCAGCTTGCTTACGCGCGCGGCTCGGTTCTGTTGCCCGCCTCTGGACGGTTCTGGGATAGGCTCTGGTGTCCTGTCTCGAGAGTTCGCCACAGAAGTTGTGTGTGCGGAACGAACCGCAGGCCACCCAAGACAGAAGGCAGCCGCGCGCCCTGGCGTTCGCGCTAGGGGAATGTTAGCCTGCTGCGCATGCGCTCACGAAGCTCGTCTCCAACGGAATCACCCGCCGACGTCAGGGCCCTCGTGCGCCACTACTGGGGCTACGAGCAACTGCGCCCGCTCCAGGAGCAGGCCATCCGCGCCGGCCTGGAACAGCGCGATTCGCTGGTCGTGTTGCCGACCGGCGGCGGCAAGTCGCTGTGCTATCAGGTTCCGGCGGCGCTGGCCGGTGGAACAGATCTCGTGGTCTCGCCGCTGATCGCGCTCATGAAGGACCAGGTGGACGGGCTGCGGCAGTGCGGGTATCCGGCGGCGGCGCTGCACAGCGGGCTGCCGGCCGACACCCGCTACGCGCTGGAGCACGAAATCCGCGCGGGGCGTTACCGTCTGGTCTTCGTCGCGCCGGAACGGCTGCTGGCATCCAACTTTCTCGATCTGCTCGACCGGCTGCCCGTGCGCGCGTTCGCAATCGACGAAGCGCACTGCATCAGCCAATGGGGGCACGATTTCCGGCCGCAGTATCGCCGGCTCGCGCTGCTGAAACGTCGTTTCCCCCGCGCCAGCATCCACGCCTATACCGCGACGGCGACCGAGCGCGTACGCGCCGACATCATCGCGCAACTGCAACTCGACCACCCCACGATGCTCGTGGGCACGTTCGACCGGGCGAACCTCGTGTACCGCGTCATTCCGCGCAGCGATCTCGATCAGCAGGTGCGCGAGATCATCCGCCGCCACAAGGACCAGGCCATCATCGCCTACTGCATATCACGCAAGGACACGGAGCGACTGGCGGGAGTGCTGCAACAAGCCGGCATCCGGGCGGCCTGCTACCACGCGGGCTTGAGCCCCGACCAGCGGCGCAGCACGCAGGAACGCTTCGCGCACGAACAGCTCGACGTCATCGTGGCCACCGTCGCCTTCGGCATGGGCATCGACCGCAGCGACGTGCGTTGCGTGATTCATACCGCCCTGCCCAAATCCATCGAGCATTATCAGCAGGAAACCGGCCGTGCAGGCCGCGACGGACTCGAAGCCGAGTGCGTGCTGTTGTACTCGCCGGCGGACGCCATCCGCTGGGAGCGCCTGATTGACAGGAGTACGCAGGAGGCTGAGCGACCCGCCGAGACGCTCGCCGCCGCGCGCGAGTTGCTCCAGCACATGCGCTCCTTCGCAACCGTCCCCGAGTGCCGACACAAGTCGCTCTCGGAGTATTTTGGCCAGCCATACCAGCGCGGCGACTGTGGCGCCTGCGACGTCTGTTTGGGCGAACGGGCCGCCGACGCTGAGGCCAACCCGGAAGACACAGTCATCGCCCAGAAGATCCTGTCGTGCGTGGCCCGTGTGGAGCAGCGCTTCGGCATCGGCCACGTCGTCAAGGTGCTCTGCGGCTCGAACGATCGACTGGTACGCTCATTCCAACACGATCGGCTGAGCACCTACGGGCTGTTCCGGGGCCACAACGCCAAGACGTTGGCCGGCTTCGTGTACCAGCTCATCGACCAGGGCTTGCTCGAACGCACTTCCAGCGACCGCCCGCTGCTCAAGCTCAACGCGGCCTCACGCGCGGTGCTCAGCGGCGAGCGGGCCGTGCGACTCGTGCGCCCCAAGCCACGTGTAGTAAAGGCCACCGAACTAGACGCCGACGCGTGGGAGAGTGTCGCCCGCGATCTGTTCGAGTCGTTGCGCGAGCTACGCCGCCAGATTGCCTCCGAACGCCACGTCCCCCCCTACCTCATCTTCAGCGACGCCAGCCTGCGCGACATGGCCCGCCGCAAACCCCGCACGCCGACCGAATTCCTGCACGTCCACGGCGTGGGTGAGCGAAAACTGAAGAACCTCGGCCCGCAGTTTCTGGCACACATCGCCGCGTATTGCCAGCGACCGGCCTTGGAGCAGTAGTGGTCAGTCGCGCTCTCAATTGCGGGTTGTAGCATCGGGTCTGAAGTGCCCGACGCCACGCGAAAACCAGAGCGTGACGCGATAATGGCGCCGGACTACTACTCCACATCCAGCGACAGCAGGTAGTCTTCCACGGCCTTGCGCTGCTGCTCTTCCTGTTGGCGGGCCGTGGCGAGTTGCTCCCGCTGCTGCTCGATCTGCGTCTCCAGGCCATCGAATTTCTTGAGCTGCCGCGCGTAGGGGTCGCTGTTGCGGTCGAGTGTCTTGAGGTTCTCGCGTACCCGGGCCTGCTCGCTGACCGTCTCCTGGACCAGCTTCTCCAACTCCGTCCGCTGTCGCGTCGTGCGGTCCAGTTCGGTCCGCAGGCTGACCACCCGCTCGAGTGCTTGTTTCACCGCCGGCGAGATGGCCGGGCTGCGCAGGTACAACCGGATCCCGTCGAGGCCCAGGTTGGACAGCACCACCGACTGGTCGAGCACGCGTTCGAGATGCACCTTTTGCGAGACGGTCTTCTGGGCCGGGACCGACACCTTGAAGCGCAGCAGGTTCTGTGTCCGCTCGTACGGCTCTTGCGGCTCGATCAGCTTCCAGTCGTCGCTGTACGGCTGCTCGAGGATCAGCCGCCGCTCTTTGCCGTCCTTGTTCTTGATGACATAGGTCCGCTCGTCAACGTACTTGTGGCGGTGCCACAATGTGCCCTTGGCGATGCGCAGACTGACGATCTGGTCGGGATGCGACTTGCTCTTGCTGATCACCTCCACTCCCAGATCCAGCGCGTAGGCCAGCAAGCGCTTCTCGCCCGGCTTGAGATCCGGCAGCTTGGCATCGCCGGCGTAGGTGTCGCCATCGAAGAGCGTAACCGGCCCCTGCATCAGGTGCAGGTCGGTTGTGTTTTCCAACTCGAGCCCGTTGAGCGGGTGTTTCGCGTGCGTGCTCTGGTTGTAAATGCTGACCTTCTCGCCCGCGACCTCCTGATTGACAATCGGCAACATCGCGGAATGCTGGCGGCCAACCGAAACCGGCGTGCTAATGGCATATTCAAACAACTCGCCCGCTTCCTGCGCCGTGGCAACCGAGGCCACACCCGTATCACCGAGAGCTTCGAACGCCCCCCGCATCGTAACCTCGGCTGGGGCGGCGGCATCGGCCGCGACACCGCCGCGCCCCCCTGCCCGGCGCCGGGCGGGGCTGGGCGGCACCCGCTCGGCCAGGATCATCTTGCGACCGGCCTTCAACTCCTCCTCGGCATCCGCATCCCACGCCACGCCGGCGTGATAGTCCGGCGGCCGGAGCGAAGCGTACAACTCCAGCTCCTCCTCCGGACGGGGCACGTAGATCGGCGTATAGAGGTCCATCGTGAACGAGATCGGCCGGCCGGATACCAGGGACAGCCGCACGTCGTTCCAGTCCTCCTCGGTTGCGTTCTCGACCGTGGCCCAACCCTGCAAAAACGGCTCCTTCTCCGACGAAAGCACCAGGCGGTAGCTCGTCTTCCAGATCGGCGCTTCCAGAAGGTACGCCACCCGCACGCGGCGCTGGCCCTGCCCGTCGAAATGCAGCACGACCGTCTTCTTGTCCGCATCGTGGGCTGTGGCCAGCGTTTCCAGCGCCTTGCGCAACTCCGCGGCGATCTTGGGCTCGCTCAGCCTGACCCCCTGCAACTCGCTCAAACGCATCTGCTGAATCCCACCCTCGCTCAGCACGTTCAGTACGTCGACCTCGACCACGCTCTTGTCCACGAACGTGCGGATTTTTTCGACGCCCACGATGACGCCTTTCATCGCCCGCGGGCCGGCGATTTCGACCGGTTCGCCCCGAAGTTGGTCGAGCAATTCGCCCAGGGTCGGCTTCTGTGTCAGATCCACGCCAAAACTGCTGAGCGTCTTCTCGATCGGATCGCGCGAGGCATAACCAACGGTCCCCACGCTGCCACCGTCGAAATCCTGGACCACCAACGACTTGAGGATGTCGTTGATCTGGTCGGTGCGGAACCGTAATTCACCGGTCGCCGTACCAGTGACAGTCGTTTCGCGCTCAAAATACGCCACGCCACTGGAGAACACCGCAACACGGGTCACCGGCAGGTCAGCCGGTTCCCCCGCCCCGGCGGCTAACGCCAACGGGCCCAACAACATCGTCCCCGCGATCATGTTTCGCAACCCCGTCATGGCTCACTCCTTTTCACGTGCCAGCCCGGGACGGCCGCGGCGCGGACCGCCACCCGTTAAGCATATTAGACGCGGCAGACGGTGGATAGTTCCCCGCGTGGGCGCGGAGTTGACGAGAGGATTCGGGCGCGAGCACGCTAGCCGGGGGCCCCTACCGACTGTTTCTCGTGCTCATGCTCGGCGACGAGCGTGTCCGCCAGGTTGTTCAGCAGCTCGCTCCACGACTCGCATAGCGGCTGCAACTCGTAGTAGATGAGATCGGTGAGCAACACGGTATCGCGGGCTTCGAGAGCGTCACGCAGCTCCCGCAGCTTCGTGGCCAGATCGTCGAGGTACTCGCGCACGCAACGGCCTTCATACTCGTGGTCGGTCAGGTCGCGCGCCAGCAGGTTGCAGCACTGCCGGACCGTATCGTGGCAGACCTGCCAGATCCGTGGAAACTCACCGACCCGCTGCATGCCCTCGGCCACGCGGCCCGCATTCAGTTGGTCAGCGATCTCCGGTTGCTGCTGGCCCGTCTTGACGATGTCGCCCGCGACGGCGCGCAGCGCATCCGCGGCCAACTGCCAACGATCGCCAGTCTCCAGATCGACCTGTACGTCCTGAGCCAGGGGCTCGCCGAGCTGCTGCGCAAGCTCCGCCTCCCCGCAGGGCTGGCCGTTGATAGCGACAGATACGACCAACCTGTCGCTGTGCAAGGTCTCGCGAACCTGGTCGATCAGCTCTTGCAGCGCGCAACCGGAGGCAAAATCCCGGTCCAGACGCTGCCCATCTACTGTCACTAGCATGGCATTCTCTCCGTACGCTGAATCTATCGGACCGCCGGACGCGGTTTCCTGAGCCCCGGTACAAAGCTTGCCGTGTCCGCCCCCGCCGCTATCATCCACGCCGTGACCAGCAAACGACCAAGATGGCTTGAGAACTGGCTTCAGCGGCACCGGTGCCCGGCATCTTTCTGGCTTCACGCGGTCGGAATTCCACTTACGCTCGCGGCGGTCGTGGCGGCGGTCTGGCAGCTCTGCCTCTGGCGCTGGGATCTGTGGTACCGGCCACTTCTACTCCTGGTGGTCGGTTACCTGCTTCAATACATTGGGCACCGTTGCGAGGGGAACGACATGGGGGAGGTGGTCCTCGTCAAGCGGTTGTTTGGCCGCCCCTACACCGCCGTTTCACCCCGTTACGCCGCGACGAACGACTGCGACTCCGCGCATTATCCTCGTTGAAAACGTCCGTCTGTCGGCGTAAAAGCAGCCAAGGAGACGTGCAGAGATGGCTAACAAAACCGTGGCAGTCGTGGGTGCCTCAGCAGACCGCTCCAAGTTCAGCAATAAGGCCGTGCGCGCTTACGAAAAGCGCGGCTGGGACGTGTATCCCGTCAACCCCAAGGGGGGCGAGATTGAGGGCATCCAGGCCTATACCAGCCTCTCCGCGATCCCGGTCAAGCTCGATCGCGTGACGATGTATCTCCCCCCAGCGGTCGGCATCAAGCTGCTGCCCGAAATCGCCGCCCTCAAGCCCGACGAGTTCTTCGTCAACCCCGGGGCCGAGAGCGACGAATTGGTGGCCGAGTGCGAGAAGCTCGGGCTGGATCCGATCCTGGCCTGTAGCATTATCGAAGTGGGTGTCTCGCCGGCCGAACTGCCGGGCTGACAGTCCGCCGCAAAAGCCCTGTAGCGGCCGAGCCCCGCATCGGCCGTCAATCGGCGTGTGTGTTTTCCCGCATTCTACGTCCGGTGCAGGGCCCGGACGCTACACGAAGCAGGAAACTGCTCCA
This sequence comes from Planctomycetota bacterium, assembly GCA_018814045.1. Taxonomy (GTDB): domain Bacteria; phylum Planctomycetota; class Phycisphaerae; order UBA1845; family Fen-1342; genus JAHJAR01. The sequence continues at coordinate 17,338 of JAHJAR010000314.1, forward strand.
GTTACACCAGCACGTTCTCCAGGCGTTCAAGGGCCCAGTCCAGCTCATCCTTGGTGATACACAACGGCGGGGCCAGGCGCATGGTTTGCGCGTGCGTGTCCTTGCAGAGCAGGCCCTCGCGCATCAGGGCTTCGCAATACTTGCGCGCCGGGCCGGCAGACTCGTGGAACTCGATGCCCACCCACAACCCACGACCCCGGATCTCCTTGACCGTGTCGGTCTTGAGCGCCCTTAGCCGACCGAACAGGTACTCACCCAACACGCGGGCGTTCTCCTGGTACTTCCCGCCCTTCAGGATCGCGACCACCCGCCGCGCCACCGCACACGCCAGCGGATTGCCGCCGAACGTGCTCCCGTGATCGCCCGGCGTAAACACGCTCAGGATGTCGCGCGATGAGACGATCGCCGAAACCGGCATGATCCCGCCGCCGAGCGCTTTGCCCAGGATGTAAATATCCGGCTTCACCCCCTCGTGATCACAGGCAAAGGTGTGCCCCGTCCGGCCCAGACCGGATTGGATCTCGTCCGCAATGAACAGCACGTGGCGTTCTGAGCAGAGTTCCCGCACTTCGCGCAGGAATCCGTCGGGAGGCACGATGATCCCCGCCTCGCCCTGGATCGGCTCGATCAGAAACGCCACCGTGTTGTCATCGATGGCGTCGCGCAGGGCGGCGATGTCGCCGTACTTGACGATTTCAAACCCGGGCGAAAACGGGCCGAAGCCGTCGCGGGCCTGTGGATCGGTGCTGAAGCCGACGATAGTCGTGGTGCGTCCGTGGAAGTTGTTCTCGCAGCAGATGATCTTGGCCTGGTCGACGGGGACACCTTTCTTGGTGTAGCCCCATTTGCGTGCGGTCTTGATTGCAGTCTCGACCCCCTCGGCCCCCGTGTTCATGGGGAGGACCGCCTCCATCCCGCACAACTCGGTCAACTCCTGGCTGAGCGGCCCAAGCTGGTCGTTATGAAACGCACGCGAGGTCAGAGTGACGCGTTTGAGCTGCTCGGCGGCCACGGCGACGAGTTCCACGTGGCAGTGGCCGAAGTTCACCGCCGAGTACGCCGCCAACATGTCCATGTAGCGCTTGCCATCGACGTCCTCGACCCAGACACCCTCCGCTTTCGTCACCACGACCGGCAACGGGTGGTAATTGTGCGCGGCGAACCGCTCCACCAGCTCGATGTGCTGCGTTCCGGTCATGTTGTCGGTTTCAACCGTGGTCGTGGTGCTCATGATGATGTCCTTGTCGCTGCGCAGCGCCTTCTTGTTCTTGTCTGTGTCCCACGCGTGAAAGCGTGGGGCACCCCCTACGTCTGACCAGTATACTGCCCCACGATGGCGCGCCCCACCCCTTCCAGGGGTGTGCCTGCCTGCGGTGCAGCGTCTGGGCCCCGCACCGGACGTTTTTTGGATAGGTGCGTTTGAACGCGGTCTACGGCCGGTACAGGGCCCGGCCGCATCTGGAAGCCTCGTCCTTGCCAGAACGGAGGAAGGCTCCGAGCACGCAGAGGCGCGGGGAATGAGAAACGATGCGGGCAAGTGCAGAAGCCCGGTATTCGATTAAGGAGGTGGCGCGTGGCCAACGAACCACTCGACATCATCTTCGCCATGCCGCACCCGGACGACGTGGAGATCACCTGTGGCGGGACCATCGCCAAGCTGGTGAAACTCGGCTACAAGGTGGGCGTTCTGCATATGACTGATGGTGAGCCCACCCCGCGCGGGACGCCGGAAACGCGCGCCGCCGAACTGGCCGAAGCGTCGCGGATTCTCGGGGTGGAGTACGTCGAAACACTCGCACTGACGAACCGGGCACTTATCGACGGCCCTCCCGCGCGCAGCGCCGTCGCAACCGTGTTCCGGCGTCATCGGCCGAAGATCGTCGTCGGGATGGCCGGACGCACGCCGGCCGCCTCGCCGGATCACTACCAGGCCCAGCTAATTCTGGAAGGTGCCCGGTTCTACTCGCAACTTACGAAGTGGGATGACCGCTTCGACCACACCACGCCCCATCGCATCGACTGGCTCTGGTACCGGCCCCTGCACATCGCGGCGGAAACGCCGAACTGGCGCGGAACGTTCGTCGTTGACATCAGCGACGTGTACGAGCAGAAGATCGCGGCCATCTCGGCGTACAGGTCCCAGTTCGACGAGCAGCGGCTCGAGCGTCTGCTGCACCGCATCAGCGCCTTCGACGCCGCCGACGGGGCACGCTGCGGCTTCAAATACGGCGAGTTGTTCGCGCTGCCGCACCCGGTGCCGCTGCCGGACCCGCTAGGGCACTTTCTCGCGCTGCAGCCGCCGCAGGGCCCGCCACCGACTACCGGTCAGCGTTGATGGTTACGAGCAGTGGGACGGGCCGAGCTGACCTCGTGTCAGGCCCCGATCAGCAATTCCACGAACGAGTCGATATCAAAGCTGTTGACCACGCCGTCGCCGTTGGCGTCGGCCCGGTCTATGTCGCAGTCGGGGAAGACCGGGTCATAGTAGTCCGGCCCCTGTAGCGCCAGGACGAACGGCTCGATATCGAACGCGTTCAACACGGCGTCGCAGTTCAAGTCACCCAAGCCCTCGCAATCGTCCGGGATCTCATTCCCGTTGATGTCGGTCGACGTCCCACTGGCGATGTCGCAGAAATCCGGCACGCCGTTCTCGTTGCAATCCTGGGCGGTTCCACCGTTGAGGTCACACTCATCCGGGATCCGGTTGTAGTTGCAGTCCTGGCTGAGGCCGCCCGCGATGTCACACTCGTCCGGGACGCTGTTTTCGTTGCAATCGGCGCTCGTGCCCGTGCCGAGATCGCACTCGTCGGGTACGCCATTCGCGTTGCAGTCCTGGCTGGTGCCGGCATCTATGTCGCAGCTATCGGCGACGGAGTTGCCGTTGCAGTCCGGTTCGCATTCGTCCGGGATGCCGTTGCCGGTGCAGTCCGCGCTGCTGCCGCTGCTGATGTCGCACGAATCAGGCACGCCGTTCGCGTTGCAGTCCTGGCTGGTGCCAGCGGCGATATCGCACTCGTCGGGCGTGTCGTTGTTGTTGCAGTCTTCGCTCGTGCCGGCGGCGATGTCGCACTCATCCGGTACGCCGTTGGTGTTGCAGTCGAGGCTGGTTCCGGCATCAATGTCGCAGCTATCGGCGGTGCCGTTGTTGTTGCAGTCCGGTTCACATTCATCCGGAATGCCGTTGCCAGTGCAATCCGCGCTGGTCTCGTCGGCGATGTCACACTCGTCCGGGACGTCATTGTCGTTGCAGTCTTCGCTCGTGCCGGTAGCGATATCACATTCGTCCGGGATGCCGTTGGCGTTACAGTCGTAGCTGGTCTCGTCGGCGATGTCGCATTCATCCGGCACGCCGTTCGCGTTGCAGTCGGCGCTGGTCTCGTCGGCAATATCACACTCATCCGGTACTTCGTTCTCGTTGCAGTCCGAGCTGGTGCCGGTGGTCAGGTCACAGGCGTCCGGAACGCCGTTCTCGTTGCAGTCGGAACTGGTGCCGAAGAAGATGTCGCACTCGTCGGGCACGCCGCTTTCGTTGCAGTCCAGGCTGGTGCCGGCGTCCAGGTCGCAGGTGTCGGGCACCGCGTTGCCGTTGCAGTCAATGAGCGAGATGGGCTGATAGCCGATCGTAACCTGGATGTACGTTGTGGTGCAGTAAGCCGGGTCCACGGCCGACGAAGCTACCATGTTCAGATACGGGTTCACGCCGTCGATCTTCTGGTTGTACGTGGCAGCATCGAGCGTCAACGTGGCCACGTCGGGCTCGGCGGGGCAGTCGTGTGCACCAGTCACATAAATGCGCCCCAGCTCTGCACCATCCAGGTCCACGTCTATCCACTCGACCGCTGAACCGAAGTCGCCGACGGCGTGAAAGGTGAACGTGACGTCGGTTCCGAGCCCGGCCCATGGCGGCGCCACGATCCGGTAGCGCTGCGGGGCACCGACGCCGATCGGACCGAGTTGCGACGAGGTCTCGCTGTAGTACGGCGTCTCACACTCGTCGGGGGTCTGGTTCGCGTTACAGTCCGGTACCAGCCCCAGTTCGATTTCGCACGTGTCGGCGACGCCGCTTTCGTTGCAATCCTCCTCGCACTCGTCGGGGATACCGTTGCCGGTGCCGCCGGGGCAATCCAGGCTGGTGCCCAAGTCGATGTCGCACGAATCGGCTGCGCCGTTTTCGTTGCAATCCGGCTCGCACTCGTCCGGGATACCGTTGCCGGATCCATCCGGACAGTCCTCGCTCGTACCGGTGTCGATGTCACACTCGTCGGCCACGCCGTTGTTGTTGCAGTCCGGCTCGCAATCATCCGGCACGCCATTCTCGTTGCAATCATCCGCCCCACCGGCGATGTCACACTCGTCCGGGATACCGTTCGCGTTGCAGTCCTGGCTCGTAGCGCGCTCGATATCGCAGGAATCCGCCACGTCGTTTTCGTTGCAGTCCGCCTCGCACTCGTCGGGAACACCGTTGCCAGTGCCGCCGGGGCAATCCACGCTAGTGCCAGTGTCGATGTCGCACTCGTCGGGGATGTCGTTCTCGTTGCAGTCCAGGCTGGTACCCAAGTCGAAGTCGCAGGTGTCGGCGACGCCGTTGTTGTTGCAGTCGGGTTCGCAATCGTCGGGGATACCGTTGCCCGTGCCGGCCGAGCAGTCAGCGCTGGTTCCGGTGGCGATATCGCAGGTGTCGGCGATGCCGTTGGTGTTGCAATCCGGCTCGCACTCGTCAGGAATGCCGTTGCCGGTGCCGCCGGGGCAGTCAACGCTGGTGCCGGTGTCGATGTCACATTCGTCGGGGATGCCGTTCTCATTGCAGTCCGCGCTGGTGCCGTTGACCAGGTCGCAGTCGTCCACGACGCCGTTGCCGTTGCAGTCGGTGCCGCTGACGTTGTAGACGTAGATGGCTCCGGCCGCGCTGCTGACCCCGATGGCACCGCAGACGACGAGGTCGCTGGCCAGACCAACCGTGTAGCCGAAGTCGTCATTCTCGCCCCCGTCGAAGGCCAGCAGCTTGGCCTGCTCGCCCCACGAGCCACCATCGAGCCGAAACACGTAGGCGGCCCCGGCCCACAAGCCAAGTTCGTCGTCGCCGTAGGCCCCCACCACCACCGTCGTCCCCGCTATCGACACGCCGCAGCCGCAGCGATCATCCTGGGCAGCACCACTTGGCACGAGCTTGGCTTCCTGGCTCCAGGTCCCGGCATCGTACCGAAACACGTAGGCAGTGCCCGTGCCACCACCGTAGAGCGAGCCGATCACGGCGCGCTCGCCGGTCACAGCGACGCTGTGTCCCAGATAGTCCCCCGCCGTCCCATCAGCCGCCACCAGCTTGGCTTCCTGCGTCCAGGTGGAGCCGTTGTAGCGAAAGACGTACGCCGCCCCGGCCTGAGCACCGTTGTCGTCGTCGCCCCGGGCTCCGATCAGCACGACGTCGCCCGAGATTGCCACGGCCCGACCGAAGTAATCGCCGGCCGCGGCGTCGGCAGCGACGAGTTTTGCCTCCTGCGTCCAGATGCTACCGTTGTGGCGGAAGACGTAAGCGGAGCCCGACTTGCTGCCCCCATCGCCGTCCCAATCGGCTCCGACCACGATCGCGTCGCCCGCAACCGCGACCGCGCAGCCAAAGCGATCAAAGGCCGCCGCGTCGGCGGCGTGGAGTTTCTGTTCCTGACCCCAGGTCGAACCGTCGTCGCGGAACACGTAGACCGAGCCTGAACTGGTGCCGACGTCGTCGTCGCCATAGGCCCCGCAGACCGCAATGTCTTCGGACAGCGCCACGGCCACGCCGAAACGGTCGTCCGCGGCCCCATCCGACGCCAGCAACTTGGCCTCTTCGCTCCAGTCAGAGCCGTCGAAGCGAAAGACGTACGCCGCCCCCGCGTCGGTACCGAGGTCGTCGTCATCGCGCGCGCCGCCGATGACGAGGTCGCCATCGATCGCCACCGAGTAGCCGAGGTAGTCGAGGCCCGCTCCGCCGGCCGGTTCGAGCTTGACCGGGTCACACTGTTGTCCAATGGCCGCAGCGGACACGTTGGCCAGCAGCACGGCGACCAGCGCCAGATGCATGCCGGTACGAGCGTCTTTCGGCATCCCGCGATCCTCCTGTCTGCCGTGATGCATGCGGTCGCTTGAGCGCGAGCATCGCTGCGGTCAGCGTTTTGACCATGTATCGGCGGCCCGGGTCCAACGTCGCGAGCCGACCAACCCCAGCAGCATCACGACGAGCACAGGCAGCCCACAGGGAGGCGAGCCGCCATCGCCGCTCGCCTCCGGCACGTCCTGCTGTGATTGCTCAGCCGGGGGCGCCGGCGTCTCGGGCAACGACGGTGTTTCAACCGGCACCGTCTGGACCACGTCCACGAGATCGTCGGCGTTGGCGACATAACCCGCCGGCGCCGTGCACGCCTGCACAACGTCTTCGGCATCGCCCAAACCGTCGCCATCCGCGTCGCGGTACCACAGCGGCGCCTCTTCGTCGACGTCGCCATCGCAGTCGTTGTCAAGGCCGTCACAGGACTCCGCCGCACCGGGGAACACATTGCTGTTTGCATCGTCGCAATCGCTGCCGTCCACCACGTAGCCCGCCGGCTGGTCGCAGGTCAGGACGCTGATTTGTGCGTCGCCGTACCCATCGCCATCGGCATCGCGGTACCAGGTCGTCGGTGCAGCGACGATCAGCGTGGCGGCCGCGCTGCTCACCGTGCCACAGCCATCCGAGACGTGACAGACAAACTGCGCCGCATCATCCGCCGCGGTCACCGCGGTCAACCGCAGTGTCGCGGCATCAGTCCCCACGACCTGGCCGTTCATATCCCACGCATAGTGCAGCAGACCCGATCCGGACGCCGTTACGGCAAAGACCGCTTCCGCGCCGGCACAGACCGCCACATCGACCGGGCCGCTCTCCAGCAGCGGTCCTCCCGGGGTGAGCGACAGCGTCACCGTCGCGCTGCTCAGCGCGCCGCACTGGTTCGAGACCACACACGCGTACGAACCCGGCAACGTCGCGGAGAAACACGGTCCGTTGGCTCCGGGGATCGGCACACCGTCGTGCTGCCACTGGTAGGCCAGATCGACCCCGGTCGCCTGGACGCAGAACTCGTGGGCGTGACCGTCGCACGCACTCGCTGCCAACGGCTGCACCGTGATGGACGCGGGGCTGTCCACGACCAGCACCGCCGCCGCGCTGGTGATCGAGCCACAGGTGTTGCTGACAACCACCGTGTATTTGCCCGTGTCCAGCAGGCCGACCGGATCGATTGCCAGCGTGTCGGCCGTGGCACCGGGAATCGGCCGACCATCCTGGCGCCACTGGTAGTGCAGAGGCGCTATTCCATCGGCGACGACGGCGAAACTGACCGGCGCCCCCAGGCAGGCCGCTTGACCCTGCGGCTGGACGGCAATCACCGGTTTCAGCCCAGTCTCGCACTCGTCGGGCACACTGTTGCCGTTGCAATCGGCGCTGAGCCCGCTGACCAGGTCGCACTCGTCCGGAACGGCGTTGTCATTGCAGTCCGGACTGCTGCCTTGCAACAGATCCCAGTCGTCCGGAACACTGTTGCCGTTGCAGTCCGGTTCACATTCATCCGGCACCGCGTTGGCGTTGACATCCGTCGACGCGCCTGCGCTGATGTCGCACTCGTCGGGCACGCCGTTGCCGTTGCAGTCCAGACTGGCGCCCGTCGCAATATCCCACGCATCCGGCACGCCGTTGCCGTTGCAGTCCACCTCACACTCGTCCGGCACACCGTTACCGTTCAGATCATCCGAAGTGCCGGCCGCGATGTCGCAGTTGTCCGGCGTACCGTTGCCGTTACAGTCATCCGGCATCACGGCATGATAAGTCAGTGTGACCACGATGAACGAAATCGGGCAATAGGCAGGGTCCACGGCGGAAGAAGCCACCATGCGCAGCATCGCGTCGCCGGTCCCCACTGCCCTGTTGAACATCTCGCCAGAGATCGTCAGTGCTGCCGCGTCCGGCTGCGTCGAACAGTCGCTGGCGCCGGAAGCGAAGACGCGGCCCAGCGGCACGCCGTTGAGGTCCACGTCAACCCATTCAGTCAGACCACCCAGATCACCGACCGCCTCGAACGTGATCGTCACCTCCAAACCGGCGGGCGGTGGAGCGGCAACGACATGGCTTTGTGGGTAACCGGCGCCAAGTGGTCCAAGCTGCGGTGAACGCTCCTCGAACAGCCGGACTTCGCATTCGTCCGGTACCTCGTCTCCATCGCAGTCCGCGCTGGATCCGCTGACCACGTCACACTCATCCGGGACACCGTTGGAGTTGCAGTCTGGACTCGTACCGGCGTCGATGTCGCACTCGTCGGCGACGCCGTTGCCGTTGCAATCCGGCTCACACTCGTCCGGGACGCCGTTGGAGTTGCAGTCGGCGCTCGACCCGCCCTGGACGTCGCATTCGTCCGGGACGCCGTTCCCGTTGCAGTCAGCGCTGAAGCCGCCGGCGGTATCACATTCATCCGGCACACTGTTGCTGTTGCAATCGGCGCTGATTCCAGTGGCGATGTCACACTCATCCGGCACGCCGTTACTGTTGCAGTCGGCGCTCATCCCAGTGTCGATATCACACTCATCCGGGACACCGTTGGTGTTGCAGTCCAGGCTGTTGCCCGTCGCGATGTCGCATTCATCAGGGATGCGATTACCGTTGCAGTCGGCGCTGAACCAACTTTCGATGTCGCAGTCGTCGGGCACGCCGTTGTCGTTGCAATCGAGCTCGCACTCGTCCGGCACGCGGTTTCCGTTGCAGTCGGCGCTGCTACCGCTGGCGATGTCGCACTCATCCGGAACACCGTTGCCGTTGCAATCCCAGGAAAAGCCGACGGCGATGTCACACGCATCGGGGACGCCGTTGCCGTTGCAGTCGGTACTGAGACCACCGGCGATGTCGCACTCGTCGGGGATGCCATTCCCATTGCAGTCGGGCGCGCCGCTGGCGGCCGTGTCGTAGCGCAGCACCTCCCCGTGATGGACGCCATGGTTGAAAGGCACGAAGTAGACGTAGCGGCCGTCGAAGACCGCGCGATCAAAGCCGGTCGGGTTGTCGCCCACGTCGGCCCCGGCTGGATCGAACGTAGCCCAGGACTCCAGGGCCGCGAAACCTCCGGTGGTGTCGTAGCGCAGCACTTCGCCGTGGAAGTCGTTGCCGTTGTGATACGGGACAAAGTACACGAAGCGGCCGTCGAACACGGCCCCGTTGTAGCCATCCACGTCGGACCCGAGGCCCGCGAAGCCCGGGTCGTAGGTGCTCCACGCACTCACGTCGTCGAAGCCGCCCGTGGTGTCAAAGCGCAGCACTTCACCGTGGTACTCGTCGCTGTTGTGGTGCGGGGCGAAGTAGATGTAACGACCGTCGAAGGCCCCCCCGACATAGCCGTCCGGGTCGGTGCCAACCCCGGCCTCGCCCGCGTCGTAGGCCGCCCAGGACGCGAGCTCGTGGAAGCGGCCAGTGGTGTCGTAGCACAGCACCTCGCCGTGAAAGACGTTGTCGCGGAAGTGTGGCACGAAGTACACGTGTCTCCCATCGAAGACAACGCCGTTGTACCCGCGCGGGTCGAATCCGAGGCCGTTTTGCCCTGGGTCGTAGGCGCTCCACGAAGCCAAGTCGGCAAACTCCCCCAACGTGTAGCGCAGCACTTCGCCGTGGTGGCTCCCCGCGCGCCGCCGTGGTGTGAAATAGACGTGTGAACCGTAGGCCAGCGCCCCGCTATAGCCGACGCCAATCTCACCCAATCCGTGCGCGCCGGCGTCGTACGCGTTCCACGAGGCAACGTCGGCGAATTCGCCGGTAGTGTCGTAGCGCAGCACCTCGCCGTGAAACGCCTGTCCGTTGTGGTACGGCGTGAAGTAGACGTAGCGGCCGTCCCAGGCCGCCCCCACGTAGCCGTCCGGGTCAGCGCCAACGCCATGAAGCCCCGGATCGTACGTCGTCCAGGAGGTCACACCGGCAAAGTCGCCGGTCGTATCGTAACGGAGGACCTCGCCGTGCTTGTCGGTGCCGTTATGATACGGCACGAAGTAGATGTAGCGGCCATCAAAGACGGCACCCTCATACCCGTCGGGATCATTGCCGACGCCGTAGTCCCCTGGGTCGAACGCCGCCCAGGCGTCGCCGTTACCGAATCCCACCCCCTGCTCGGCGATGTCGCGACTGTCGCAGATGCCGTTGCCGTTGCAGTCGGCTCCGCTCAGGCTGAACACGTGGGCCGCACCGGCTCCCACAGCCAACTCGTCGTCGGCCATAGCGCCGGCGAAGACGTTGTCACCGTCCACGGCTACGGA
>JAHJAR010000315.1 GCA_018814045.1 Planctomycetota bacterium
TCGCCACCCAAAAATCCGCCTGGCGTTCGTTGCTCTGACGTCCCATCGCCATCCGCGCGTCCTCCGTGACCGACACCGTTCGAATGGCCGCATTCTAGCATTCCTAGCCCATGCTGTCAAGACGACTTCTGCGGCGGACTGTTAGGGAACGGTTGTGTCGAGCACCGGTCGGCGCCGCCGGCAACCGCTCCCTGATGGTCGCGGCTCGGGTTTGAGAACGATCCCGCAATTGTGGGCCGCCACACCAGCCCCCCTACCATCGTTACGCGCCCGATGGCACAGGCACGCTTGATACGGAACAGGCTCGCGATCGCCTCGCGACACCTTATGCCTTTGCCGCCGTTCCCGGTGCACGGTGCAAGCCTGAATCCGCTGCGCATCTCGGGGCACGGGCCAGCGCTGACCGGCCACGCGGGGTGGACGTGGCCGTCTGCGTCCGAAAGTGGCCATTCACACCGGACGTGGCGCGCGTCCCGTCCCGGTCGCGGTTCCGTCCGGGGGCACCTTGTCCGCGGCGACCGTCTTCATATAATGTCGGTTTGCTTTCCTCACGCGGAAGACAGTTGAAACCATGCTCAGTGGAAGGCGAGGATAACCGTGGCGGATGCTCAAGCTGTCGATAACTGGATCAGGAAGAACCATTTCACGCTGCGCCGTCTGCACTCGTTACTCGGCGTCGTACCGGTCGGCTGCTTTCTGTTCGAGCACATGCTGACCAACTCGCTCGCCTGGTGGCCGCATAAGTTCAACGAGCAGGTCCACTGGCTTCACGAGTTGCACTATCTCATCTGGCTCGAGGTCATCTTCATCTTCGCGCCGATCACCCTTCACGCCCTGTACGGTGTGCTGATTCTACGCACGTCGCGGAACAACATCCGCGAGTACCCGGGCTACCTGGACAACTGGCGCTACGTGCTCCAGCGTCTGACGGCCTGGATCACGATCATCTTCATCATCGTGCACCTGGGCCATTTCAGGTTTGCGCATTGGTTCGGCGGGGCGCTCTATCCGGGCACGCCCGACCCGTTCGGGTTGACGCGGGCGGGCTTCGGCTGGGGGCTGCCACCGGCGTTGTGGAGCGTTTTCTACGCGGTCGGCCTGGTCGCCGCCGTTTATCACTTTGTCAACGGTCTGTGCACGTTCTGCATCACCTGGGGCATCACGGTTGGTGTCGCGGCTCGCAAGCGCGTGTCCGTCGTGGCCGCCGGCCTGGGGATGCTCATGTTGGTCTGGGGCTTTATGTCCCTGGCAGCGTTCCGCCTGCAATGGGGCGAGCCCAGCCCAGCGGATCTGCACGGGGCGCCCGGCGCGTCCCCGATCGTCCTGAACGACGCCCACGCGGCTGACAACCAGCAGTAGTGTTGCGACGAGGGTCGGCGGCGGTCTCGCCCGCCGCGGCCCTGACTCCGATTGGACTTTGAGAGCAGCAGAATCATGGCTACCAAACCTAAGATCATCGTGGTCGGTGGCGGGCTCGGCGGACTGTGGGCCGCCTTGCGCATCGCCGAAAGCGGCTTTTTGGTCGATATCTTCTCGCTCTTCCCCGTCAAGCGTTCGCACTCCTGCTGTGCCCAGGGTGGCATCAACGCCGTGCTCGACGTGAAGGGTCAGGATGATTCGATCTGGCAGCACATCGTCGACACGATCAAGGGTGGCGACTATCTCGCCGATCAGCCGCCGATCCGGAACCTCTGCGAAGAGGCTCCCGGCCTGATCCGCACCTTTGACCGCATGGGCGTCACGTTCAGCCGCACGCCCGAGGGAATCATGGACCAGCGGTTGTTCGGCGGCGTAAAGAACCGCCGCACAGCCTTTGCCGGCGGCACAACCGGCCAGCAACTCCTCTACGCCGTCGACGAGCAGGTTCGCGCCCACGAGGCGAATGGTTCCATCACCAAGTACGAGAGCTGGGACTTCCTGTCGCTGGTGCTCGACGACGCGGGCGTCTGCCGCGGCATCACGGCCATGGATCTGAACACCATGGACGTCAAGGCCTTCCGCGCCGGCGCCGTCATCATCGCCACGGGCGGACTAGCTCTGATTTACGGCCGGTCGACGATGTCGAACAACTCGACCGGCGCAGCGGCGGCCCGCGTCTATCAGCAGGGTGCCAAGTTCGCCAACGGCGAATTCATCCAGTTCCACCCGACCGGCATGCCCGGACACGACAAGAACCGCCTTATGTCCGAGGCCTGCCGCGGCGAGGGCGGACGCATCTGGGTCCCCCGCCAGCCCCGCGACACCCGCGACCCCCTCACCATCCCCGAGGAAGAACGCTTCTACTTCCTCGAAGAGTGGTATCCCGCTTACGGGAACACCGTACCGCGCGACGTCGCCTCCCGGGCCATTTGTCGCGCCGTCCGGCACATGGGGCTGGGCATCGGCGGCCAGGACATGGTCTATCTCGACCTGACGCACCTGCCGCGTGAATTCCTCGAAACCAGGCTGGGCGGCATCCTGGAGATGTATCGCACGTTCTTCGGCGACGATCCGTGCGTAACGCCGATGAAGATCTTCCCGTCCACCCACTATTCCATGGGCGGCCTCTGGGTCGACTTCGCCAAGGATGAGCAGACCGGCGGTATGCAGCGTGTTCACCCTCGGAACCACGCGACCAGCATCCCGGGGCTCTACGCCGCCGGCGAGTGCGACTTCGCTTATCACGGAGCCAACCGGCTGGGCGCCAATTCCTTGCTGAGCGCTTCGTTCAGCGGCCGCGTTGCCGGCAATGCGGCCGTCGCATACGTCAAGAACACGGCCAAGAACCCGGACGACTTACCCGACAGCGCCTACGAGATCGAGCGCCAACGCCAGGCGAACATCAACAAGGCTATCGTGGCGGCCGACCAGGGCGAAAACCCCTTCACGCTGCATCGCGAGCTCGGCGACCTCATGCGTGAGCACGTCTTTGTCGAACGCAGCAACGAAGGCCTCGACCAGGCGCTGGAAGGGGTCGGCAAGCTCAAGGAACGGGCTGCGCGGGTTGCACTCGACGACGGCGGCAGTTGGGCGAATCAATCGTTGTCGTGGGGCCGCCAGGTCCAGGACATGGTTGTGCTGGCCGAGGTAATCGCCAAGTCGGCCCGCCAGCGCGATGAGTGTCGCGGCTCGCACTTCAAGGCGGAGTTTGAACTGAAGATTCCGGAGGGCAAGTTCGAAGGCGACCCCGAATACGACGAGTACAAGGCCAAGTGGAAGGCCAATAACGAGAAGTGGCTCAAGCACTCGCTCGTCACGCACACGAAGGACGGCCCCAAGATCGAGTACGCTCCGGTGGATACGTCCGTGCTGCTACCCGAGAAACCCCGCGACTACCGCTAGTCATCGGAGTGAAGGAACTGTAGCGATGAACCAGGAAATCCGTTTCAAGATAAAGCGGCAGGCCGGGCCGAACGCGACGCCCTATTGGGAGACGTTCGCGATGCCCTATGCCCCCGGGCACAACGTCGTCTCCGCTCTGATGTACCTGCGCGAACACCCCGTCAACGCGGACGGCGAGCCGGTGCAACCGGTTGTGTGGGACTCCAACTGCATGGAAGAGGTCTGCGGCGCGTGCTCGATGATCGTGAACGGCACACCGCGGCAGGCCTGCGCCGCGCTGGTGGACCAGCTCGAGCAACCCATCGTGCTCGAGCCGCTCACCAAGTTCCCGCTTATCCGGGACCTCATGGTGAACCGGCAGAAGATGTTCGACGCCCTGCTCGCGGTGAAGGCCTGGATCCCCGTGGACGGGTCGTACGACGTCCATCAGCACGCCCCGCGGATCGCCCCCGGCGAGCAGTCCGCCCGCTATCTGTTCTCGCGCTGCATGACCTGCGGCTGCTGTATGGAGGTTTGCCCCCAGTTCCACGAGGACGCCGCCTTCATCGGCCCCGCCTCGCTCGGACAGGTGCGTTTGCACAACTCGCATCCCACCGGCCGCTACAACAAGGCCGACCGTTTGCACGCCATCATGGGGGAAGGTGGCATTGCTGACTGCGGCAACGCGCAGAATTGCGTCCAGGTCTGCCCCAAGGATATCCCGCTGACCGAGGCGATCGGTGAACTGGGGCGTCAGACCACCGTGCAGTGGCTCCATGATTTGTTCATGACCTGATTCTCTGCCGGGCGGGAGCCCGCCGCCGATAGGGTTAGGTAGCCCGGACCCCGGTCTAAGCCGCCTATGAGCATGCTTCTGCCGACGCTCGCCGACGTGGATTTCAACTGGGTGGGGATTACGTTCAGCGCCGTCTTGGTGTTCGTGTTGCTTGTGCTCTCGGGGGTGTTCTCCGGCAGTGAGACGATCCTGTTCTCACTCACCCCGGCTCAGCTTCAGCATCACGCGACCAGCCGTAACCCCTTCCGCCGCCTGGCCGTCAACCTGATGGCCAAACCGCAGCACACACTGATGACGATTTTGATCGGCAACACGGGCGTGAACGTGCTGCTGTTTGCCACGTGGTACGTGCTCTTTCAGCGCCTGAGCGAACAGGTTGGACCGTGGGTCACGCCGGTGGCCGGCGCGACCAGCGTCCTGCTCGTCGTCGTCTGCGGGGAGGTCGTGCCGAAGATCGTGGGCGTCAGCCTGGCGGATCGACTGGCGCCCTACTCGGCGGCCGCCGTCCACGTGTCAGGTTATGTGCTGGGCCCGCTCGGCCGCCTGACCAACTTCATCCTGGTTGAACCGTTGACGCGCCTGCTGTCAGGTCGTCCCAGCGCCGCTCTGGCGGCGGAGAGCGAGCTGTCGACGGACGAGATCAGGACATTGCTCGAAATGAGCCGGCGCCGGGGGCTGATCGATCCGACCGAGGACTCATTCTTACGCGAAGTGGTCAAGCTCAGTTCGCTTCATGTCCGCGACGTGATGATTCCCCGCGTCGAGGTTCAGGCCTATGACGTCAACGCTTCCCCACAGGGCCTGCGCGAACTGATGCGCGCCACCTGCCTCAAGAAGATCCCGGTTTACGACGGCGACATGGACAACCTCGTCGGACTGATTTACGCCAAGGTCCTGTTTCTCGAACCGGATCAGCCGCTCTCGCGGATCATCATGCCGGTGCGCTTCGTGCCGGAAATCATCACCTGCGAGCAGCTCCTGCACCATTTTCGCAACACCCGCTCGCAACTGGCGATGGCCGTGGACGAATTTGGCGGCGTGGCCGGGCTCGTCACGCTCGAAGATGTGCTGGAGGAGATCGTCGGCGAGATCCACGACCCCGACGACACTCCGGTCGCCCCGGAAGTCATACCGCTTTCCGACACCGTCTATGACATTAGCGGACAACTCAGCGTGCACTATTGGGCGGAAATGTTTGACCTGCCGCGCCTGACCGAGCGCGTGGCAACAGTCGGTGGACTCATCACGGCTCGGCTCGGCCGTCCCGCGCAGGTGGGCGACAGGGCGCTGATAGGCAACGTTCAATTGACAGTGACTGAAACGCAGCGCCGGCGCGTCGAACGTGTGCGCCTGAGCCTGCTCAGCGGTCCGGGTGCAGACGACTGAGATGACTGCTTTCGCACTACTGGCCGGTCTCATCGCCGCACTGGCGCTCAGTGCCTTCTGTTCAGGCACGGAAACGGGTATCTACTGCCTCAACCGCGTGCGGCTGCGCCTGCTGAGCGATCGGGAAGAGCCCGCAGCGCGGCGCTTGGCCGGATTGATGGAGCGGCCACAGGAACTCGTCATTGCGGCTTTGCTTGGCACGAACATAGCCGACTATTGCGCCACCGTTTGCGTAACCGCCTTGTTGCTGCGGTCCGTCGCATCCGAGAGCGCGGCCGAGCTCTACGCGACGGCGATCCTCACGCCGTTGATCCTGGTTTTCGGCGGCATCATGCCGAAAGACTGGTTCCGCCGCGATAGCGACCGGCTCATGTACCGGCTCGCGCTACCATTGGCGGTATTCGCGCGGCTGATACGCGCGACCGGCGTTGTGTGGCTGCTGCGACAGCTAACCCGCACCCTGGTGCGCCGGATCGACCCGCGCCACGCCGCGCAGGAGGCGAGCCTGCTGCCCCGTGCCCGCACGCTGCGGCTGCTGCACGAAGGTGCCGCCCGGGGGGGCCTGACACTGTTCCAGCGCGAGACGATCGAGCGCGTCATGAACATCTCCCAGGTCCGCGTGGGCAGCGTCATGATCCATCGACAACGAGCGGCCACCGTCCCGATCGACATTGGCCGCGACGACTTTCTGCGGATTGCCCGCATGTCGCACTTTTCCCGTCTGCCCGTGTGGCGTGACGACCCCAAGCGCGTGGTCGGCATTGTCAACGTGTACGACGTGCTGAGCGACGATGAGCAACATGCCCCCGCCGACCTCTTGCGTGAAGCGCTGTTCCTGCAGCCTGCTGACAGCGTCCCCGCCGCCCTGCTCGAGCTACAGCAAGCCCGCCAGGCCATGGCCATAGTCCGCGATCGCTTCGATAATTGCATCGGCATCCTTACCGTCAAAGACCTGGTCGAGGAGATTGTCGGCGACCTGGAAGCGTGGTAGGGCCTGTGCGGCGTCGGCCGCAACGGTGCGTCCTGCTGGCGTACGTCATTTTTGCTCCGCGAACGGGCCAAATTCGCTGGCGGGCGGCCCGGACTATTCCCACGCCATGTGCTCGCCGGTATGATAATCGCCGCGCAACGACGGGGTGTAGCTCAGTCTGGCAGAGCGCGTGGTTTGGGACCACGAGGCCGCTGGTTCAAATCCAGTCACCCCGATTCGACCCCTCCTCATCAAAGCGGCAGAACCGATTGCTCGGTGTCGGCCGAGCCCGATTCCCCTTCCGAAGTGGCCAGCTTGTCACGGCTTCAGATCCAGCAGCCGCGCGAGCGAATTGGCCAGGCTGTCGAGGGCGGAGACGTTGGGCAGGGTGACCACCAGTTTCAGGCGGCCGGCTTCGTCCGGCTCCATGCACTCGGCGAGGCGCTGCCTGACGGTCTCCGCCAGGCGCGGCGACTCGTCGCCCTCTTCTCGCGGAGGCAACAACTGGTCGACGAATGAAAACGCGGCCCCGAGAAGCTGACCGCCTGCCAGCGCGATCCGCTCCCGCCGGGCCAGCCGTTGGGCCTCCGTCGCCTGCCGAGCCTCCTCGCTCTTGTCGACCGGCGCGTCGGGCGTGGCGCCGAGCAGGACCTCGAGTCGACTCTTAAGCTCCTCGGTGCCGCTGGCAAGGTCCACGACGTCGACATCGGACTCGGCCTCGAGGGCCGCCAGGGCGAGTTCGTGTTTGGCCGAGAGCGTGGTCAACAGGCTCTCTTCGATCGTGCCCTCGGTGACGAGGACGAATACCTGAACGGGCTGCTTCTGACCCATTCGATGCGCGCGGGCGATGCGCTGCTCGAGCACCGCCGGGTTCCACGGCAGATCGACGTTGACGACCGTGTTGGCGGCCTGGAGGTTCAGGCCGGTCGCGCCGGCGTTGGTGGTGACGAACAGCCGGCAATCCGGGTCGCTCTGGAACCGTTGGACAAGCTGCTGCCGCTGTTTCTGCGGGACCGAACCGTCGAGTCGGACGTAGCTGGCGCCGTGCTTTTCGATCAACGGCGCGATCAGCCCCAGCATCGTCGTCCATTCCGAAAACACGATGATCTTTCGGTCCTCTTCGGCCAGCAGCGAACCGAGCAGATCGTCGAGCGCTTCGAGCTTGCTCGAATACCCGGGCGGCTGCTTGTCGACCAGGAAGGTGCTGTCGGCCGACATGCGGCACATGAGCAAGGCCTTTCGCAGGCGCAGCAGGTCCATTTCGTTGATGTAGGGTTTTCTGACGATGGAGCTGACGACGCGCAGGTTCGTCCGGTGCAGTTCGAGTTGTTCGTCCGTCGGCGTGATGCGAACGATCTCCGTCGTTCGGGGTGGCAGGTCGCGCATCACCGAGGCACGCGTACGGCGCAGCAGGATCGGCTTCAACCGCTTGCGCAACTCCGCCAGGTTCTTATAGCCCAGCATCCTGCCCTTCTCATCAACGACGCGGTGGCGGTTGAAAAAACGAAACGCCGGACCCAGCCGTCGATCATCGATGAACTCGACGACGGAGAACAGGTCGTCGAGCCGGTTCTCCAGCGGCGTTCCGGAAAGCGCCAGCGCAAACGGCGAACGCAACCCCTTGACGACGCGGCTGGTTTTCGCCTCCCAGTTCTTGATGCGCTGGCCCTCGTCCAGAATAATCAGATCCCATGCGACCCGTTCGATCGCGAGAATGTCGCGCAGAACCTGTTCGTAGTTGCAGATCGTGAAGAAGCAGCCGTTGTGGTACTGCCGGGCGCGCTCGGCGGCGCTGCCCAGCACGAGCTGACATTCGCGGTCCGAGAAGCGGTGCACTTCGCTGCGCCACTGCGACTTGAGTGACGCGGGGCAGACGACCAGCACGCGCTTGATGTCCGCTTCGCGCTCCAGCATCTCGGCCACCCCGATGCCCTGGATGGTCTTGCCCAGACCCATGTCGTCGGCCAGGATTGCCCGGCCGGCACCGACGGCGAACGCGATGCCGTCCATCTGGTAGGGCAAGAGTTCGGTCCTGAGCAACTCCTTGCGCAGCGGATGTTGCTTCGGGTCCCGGCGTATTTCCCTGACCGTGGACTCGACGCGGGCCTGGAAAAGACGCCGGTCGATGTACTCCTCGGCGTCGGGGTAGATCGTGGCATGGTGGCCCAGCGCCTCCAGCCGGCCAAGACGCCTGATCAGATCGTGGACGTCGCGGATCGCGCGGTCCCGCAGCGGTCTGACGATCTGTTCTGCCGAGCTGTCGAGCGGGTTCGGCAACAACAGCCGCAGCTCCAGCTCATTTCCATAGTGGAGGTGAACGGCGATATTCCCCTGCTGGTACGGACGCCGGCACACCGCGGCCGGGAAACGCCGTTTGACCTTGTTCTGTACCCTGAGGACGTGCTTGCAGACGCCCAGCGTGTTCTTGCGGAAGTCCGGGCAGGAACAATAGGATTCTCCCGGCTCCCAGCCACGAAGCGCTACGCGATAGGTCTTGCCGGTCTCGGCGTTGGTGACGAGGTAGTCCGTCCACAGTTCCTTCGAATTCGCTGAGCGGACCGTCATGCGCTCCTTGCGCGCCCGCTCGGCTCGTTCAGCCAGGGCGCGCTCCAGTAGTTCTGCCTCGCCCAGACTCTCAACCGGCACGCGTTCCGGCGGCGGTGTGGCCAGGCCGAGCGCCATCTTCTCCTCGAGAATCAGCGACAACGCCGCGCCGACGTGCTCGCAAGCGGCCCGGCACCGCGTGCAGTTCCAGTGCAGACGCTGCTTGGCTTCGACCATCTGCGTGAGCGTGACCACCGCGCCGTTCAGACTCAGCCGAAACAGATCGCCGGCGAGGTACACGTCCTCGTCGATGTCGATCTCGTGTTTGCCGCCGAGACGGATGAGTTGCTCGGCGTTTCCGCCGATCAGCCGGCAAGCCTGGTGGTAGGTCAGGCGCGAGAGGCGATCCCGGAGCGTGAGTTCGCGTCTGCCATTCGTCTTTGGATTCGCTTCCATTACGGTTCCTTCCGCAGCGTGGTCCCGCCGATTCTAGAGCCAGTCAGTTTCGCGGTCGAACAAGCTCGCCGGCGGCCGCCGCCGAACACCATGGCACTATCCTCTGCTTAGCGGCGCGAAAAGGCCTAGGTCAGCCGTGCTAGCCTACTCGACGACACCCACGGCCGCGAACTTGCGGCGGGTCCCCGGACCGGCAACCTGACCGCGGCGCCGGCGTATACGCCGCAATGGCGCATTCCGGCCGAAGCTCGTGAGCGCACGCCGCGGGTGGGCGCGCGCCTGCTTGACGACGCGACTCTGCCAAATCGGGCTTGACTCGGCCGTATTCCGGTGTACCGTCATAGTTTGTTTGGTATTCGTTTGGCATCTTCGATCGGCAAACAAGGGTCGCGGGAATTCCGACGTGGGCATGGCGTGGAGAGGGACATGACGAGCGGAGCCAGCAAAACCGGCAGTGTGCGTTCGGCCACCAACCGGCATTTCGAGCATGCAGCGCCGGCCGGGACGCCGCGCGAACTGCTGCGACGGGTCTTCGGTTTTGACGAGTTCCGCGACGGACAGCAGGCCGTGATCGAACGGTTGCTCGCAGGTAAAAACGTTCTGTCGGTCTTTCCCACCGGCGGTGGCAAGAGCCTCTGCTATGAGCTACCGTCGCTGATGTTCGACGGGCTGACCGTGGTCATCTCTCCGCTCATTGCGTTGATGAAGGACCAAGTCGGGTTTCTCAGGGGACGCTCCGTTCCGGCGGCGCGGCTGGATTCGAGCCTCGAACGGGACGATGTTCGCCAAGTATACGAACAACTCAACGCCGCTCGGCTCAAGCTGCTGTACGTCTCGCCTGAACGGCTGGGCAGCGAGCGTTTTCTGCATTTGATCGGGCGCCGCCGGATTTCGCTGTTAGCCATCGACGAAGCGCATTGCATCAGCGAATGGGGGCACAATTTCCGGCCGGACTATCTCAAGATTGCCCGGCTCGCAAAGCGCCTGCACGTCGAGCGCGTACTCACACTGACCGCGACGGCGACTCCCGAGGTAGCCGCCGATATAGCGCGCGAGTTTGACATCGCCGACGCCGACATCGTGCACACCGGATTCTACCGGCCGAACCTGACCCTCCGCATTACGCCTTGCTCTGCCGACGAGCGACCGCGAGTCCTGCTATCGCGCACGCAGGAGCGTCCCGCGGGGCCGACAATCGTCTACGTTACGCTCCAACGGACGGCGGAGGAGGTGGCGCGGTTCCTGTCCGATGCGGGCTATGAGGCACGGGCCTACCACGCGGGGATGGATGCCGACGCACGCAACGCGGTTCAGGACGCGTTCATGGCTTCAGATCGCATGACCGTGGTGGCGACCATCGCCTTCGGCATGGGCATCGACAAGTCTGACATCCGCTACGTGTATCACTACAACCTGCCGAAGGGCATGGAAAGCTACATGCAGGAGATCGGGCGGGCCGGCCGCGACGGCGCGCCGTCGACCTGCGAGCTGCTCGCCTGCGCCGATGACGTCATCACGCTGGAGAACTTCTCGTACGGCGATACGCCCACGCCGCAGGATATTGCCGCGCTGCTAGCCGAGATTTTGAGCCAGGACGAGCACTTCGATGTGTCGATATACGAGCTGTCGCAACGGCACGACGTGCGTCCACTGGTGGTCGAGACGCTGTTGGCCTATCTGGAGCTGGAAGACGTGATCCACGCGACCGGACCGTTCTATACGGGCTTCAAGTTCCAGCCGCAGCGGTCATCGCAGGAGATTCTGGGCAGCTTCGATCCACAGCGGGCGGCGTTTCTGCGAGCCGTACTGCAACACGCGCGCAAGGGCCGCACCTGGTTTGCGCTCGATGCCGACGAGGTTGCCCGGGCGATCGGTGAGCCGCGCGAGCGCATCGTCAAAGCGCTGGGCTATCTCGAGGAGAAAGGCGATCTCCTGCTGCAAGCCTCGGGACTGCGGCAGGGCTTCCGCCGCACGCGGGCTTCAGTGGACCGCAACGCACTGGAAGCGACGATAGTCACGCGCTTTGCCCGGCGTGAGGCGCACGACATCGCCCGCATCCGCCGCGTCTGCGACTGGGCCGAACACTACGGCTGTCTGACAAAACGACTACTGGAGTATTTCGGCGAGACGCGCAGCGACTGCGGGCACTGCTCACGGTGCGACGGGCAGGCTCCGCGCACGCTGCCATCGACGCGGCGTCCACTACTCGGCGAAGCCGAGGCCGTGCGACTGCGAGAGCTTCGCACGGAAGGGCACGACGCGCTCAATTCCCCGCGTCAACTCACTCGCTTCTTGTGCGGGCTGTCATCGCCGGCAACCACGCGAGCGAAGCTCCGCGGACACCGCAGCTTTGGCCTGCTGGCATCGATACCGTTTGCGGATGTGCTGGCGTTCGTGGAGCGGCACGCGGTGAAGTGACGCCACCGCCCCCTGGACGGCGGTCCAACGCGAGAGTCGATGTGATCGAAGTCGCCATCCGTCAGCGAAAATCGCCGGTGTTGACGCCGTCATCGCTCCCGTGTCTGCGGCAGGTGGCGACGCTCAATGTCACCGAAGGCTGTGCGCTCGGCTGCAAGTACTGCTACATCCAGGGCTATTCGCATTACCCCGGCGCTGCGCGAGTTGTCCTGTATGAGAGCCTGCCGGGACTCGTTGCCGCTGAGTTGCAGCGAAAGCGTCGCAAGCCGCGACGCGTGTACTTCAGTCCGTCCAGCGATGCGTTTCAGTATCTACCACAGGTGCAGGACGTGTCACGGCGAACGATGCAGGTGTTGCTCGAGGCGGGCGTCGAGGTCGCGTTTCTGACGAAGGGGTTCGTGCGGCGGCCGTTCCTGGAGCTGTTTGTGGATCACGCGGATGCCGTCTTCGCCAAGATCGGGATTACCACGTTGGACCGCAAATTGTGGCGCGCAATGGAGCCAGGCACGGCGCCGCCCGAGATGCGTGTTGCCACGATTGCGGCGTTGAGAAAGATGGGCGTGCATGCGACGGCCCGCCTCGACCCGCTGATCGCCGACGTGACGGGTGCTGACGAGAATGTGGTGCCGTTGCTGCGAGCGCTGGCTCAGGCAGACATTCGCGAGGCCGCGGCCAGCTACATCTTTACACGGACGCCCTTCGAGCGACAGGTCGTTGCCACGCTGGCACGGCTGGAGAGAGGCGCGCATCCGCCGGCCTCCTGGGCAATGCAGACGTTTGCAGAAGGCGCGGGTCGCGGCAGGATGATTGGCCTCGATCAGCGAAGCCGCAGGTTCGCTCGTTTGCAGGCCCTTGGGACCAGCGCCGGCGTTCGTATCCGCCCCTGCCGCTGCAAGAATCCCGAGTCGGCCGATGAACCCTGCGCGATAACCGGTCCCGCCGACCGTACCGCGCAGGGCATCAGGAACCAAGGTGAATTGAGTTTCGTGGCTCCGCATGTCCCCGCGCGAGTCTCGACGTAGACACCTGTCATGCGGCAAGTAACGCCTCCGCCACCCGCTTGGACAGTCCTGCTGCCCCGGAGGCGAAAAGTTCTAACCGTGTCCAGTCACTTCGATTCGACAATCCCCCCGTTATAGCGGCAGAAACCCGCGCGCGATTTCAGTTGGCGCTGAAGATCAACCGTCTTGCAAGGCAAGTGCCGCCAGAATCAAGCTAAAACCGCCACTAGCCAGCATGCAGTTTGCTTTCGCCGTTCGGCATGTGTTAGGATAGTCGTATGCTGATCGCGCCGAGCACAACTCGGGTGGCCAACCGGCGCCGGCTGGCGAAGGCGAGCCGTCGGGCTGAGATTCCCGTACGCCTACACGTTATCGGTGCGGAGCTCCGGCTGAAGACGATGTCGTGGTCGGCCTACTGGAAGCCGGTTCAGGAATACGTCGAGCACGATCGCCGACTGGTGCATCGGCTGGTACAACTCAAGAGGTCTTGGCGGTCCGTGCTGCACCTTCCGACCAGCGTGCTCCACCAACGGATGTACTGCTGGCGGTACTTCCTTCTGCTGCATCAGGCGCTGCACATTGCGCGCACCGAGCCAGAGCGTGGCGATCCAATCCCCATGCTACAGCGCACCGTCTCGTTCGAGTCGTTCCTAATCGAGGAGAGGGGACTGCCGGCGATCGCGGGCGGAGCGATGTCCAACCGACACCCAGTCTTCTTGCTCGGGCGTTTGGCGCCGAATCCTCCGCTGGCGACACCGCGGCACCTTCCGCTGGTCTTGCCACTTGGCCAAACAGATCCATACTACTTTTATCGCCAACTGCGTCTCTCAACGAAGATGGACAGTAGCCTGCTCGTCTTTCCGGCGTCGAACCTGTCTCAGCGGGCAGAGAGCTTCGGACCGATCGACCGTGCAGCGCGCTTGCTCAGCAGCAAGCCGGACCCACATTCCTATCCGCGCGCCCGGCTTCTTGCTCAACGCGTCCTGATTCCCCTGGCGACGGCGCAGCGCCGAGCCGAGGGGCGGCTTCGTAACGGCGCGGTGTCGATAATCGTTATCGGAGCGGGAACCGGTCACGTCGTGGCCAACGCTTGGCAGGAGGTAACGGCAAGTGGTCGCCTAGTACTACAACGCTACTTCCTTGGCCACTGACAGATGCGTAGGTCGCCTAGTCGTATTCCGATTGCCCGTAATCGCCGCAGCGTTCGCTGGCGATGGCTGCGAGCCGCGGCCGCGTTGCGCTGCTGGGTTAACGTCAA
>JAHJAR010000361.1 GCA_018814045.1 Planctomycetota bacterium
TCCAGCGATAATCGCCAAGGGCACAAAAGGCTGGATTAGGCTTTAAGGTTAAGGCATTCTGAGGACACCTGTCCATGCACTTATCCGCACAAATTTCACCAATACACAAAGCCTCTTTTTAGAGAGATCATGCACTTAAGAAGACCTCGCTTATTCTCACTAATTTTTCCTTCACGAATAACACTAATTGCCGGGTCGCAAATTCCGCTAATCAATCGCTAATTTTTCCTCGAATCCGGAAACACCTGCAATTTGAGTAATTAGAGAAAAGCTAAATTCGCGAATATTTGCGACAGGTTTTTGGCCGTTTTTAAGCCAATTTTTTACCCACTCGATCTGGCGATGAGCCATAGAAAATTTCACCCATTCCTACCTCCCTCTGTTGTGAGATAGTAAATTACCCGAAATTTCGGGCTATTTTTGACGATAATAATATGGGAGAGAGAAAATGAGAGTCTTATCAAAAAGACCAATAACATCTGTATTACAGGGATTCGCAAGAAGAATTTCCTCAAATGTAACCTGCAGGAAGGTTGCACCTGGAATATCAAAGGTTATAGAGGCTCCTCTGCTCAATTCAACACATAAAGAACTAGAAACTGCAAATATGGAGATCGCCAGGCTTCGGCAGGAATTGGTCCGGACCAGAGTTCAGCTTGATGAAGCCAGGAAAGATGCCATAACCGACCCATTGACCAAACTGCTCAACAGGCGCGGGTTCTTTGAACATTTCAACCGCGAAACCGCCCGTCTTGAAAGATACCAGACGCATTTTTCCGTAGCCATAATGGATATAGATAACTTTAAAGAAGTTAACACTATCTATGGCCACGATGGAGGCGATGAGGCATTAAGGACCGTGACCGCGGCTATCAAAGGCGCTGTCCGTGAATCCGATGTTGTTTGCAGATGGGGCGGAGAAGAGGTCATCATAATGTTCCCTGAAACACTTTTGGATTCAGCCTTGAGGACCGCGGAAAGGATCAGAAGGATTGTCCAGGTGACTGATATTCATGTTGCGCAGGATAAGAGCATCAATAGAACTATCAGTATCGGAGTTGCTTCCACGGTTGAGACCGGTCCGGAAAAGATCATCACTATTGCCGATGAATACCTGGACAGGGCAAAAAAGACCGGGAAAAATAAAGTAGTTACAGGGTGAAATTTCTTATATTCCACACCGATACTAAAGTGTGAGAATATCAAGCTCAAAAGCAATGATCATGTACCCCGGTCCCTATAAGGTTGGTGACCGGCTGTCTCCTCATAGGACAGGATCACACCGCCATCACGCAGTTTATCCCCAAAATGCCCTCGATGAAAGATTAAGCTCCCTGCTTGCTGTTGAATCTGACATTACCGGGCCTCATGTTATCAACGATCCCGCTATTCTGCGTTTGGAAATAAACAAGCAACTTGATTATACTTTCCGTGAGATAGGGGCGGAGATGAGATGTTCCCGATACGAGGATATTGGCGAGTTGCTGGCCGACATGGCATTCGGGGACTATTGTGAACAACAGGCCTCATTGATAGACCGGGCACAGCTATCGGAAGATATTATTTTTCAAAGATCAAGGGATGGAGAAGAATTTCTTGCGGTACCCTTTATTGGCAGCTTCAACGGGCGTTATCTCGGCAGTCTTGGTGGTGTTGTCATTGGGATCGCCGAGGGCAGGGGACGGGGCTTTTTTGTGGAGGATGATGTTGTTGTTTTAAGAAGTTTTGCTGAGGTTGTTTCTACAGCAATGATATCGTCGGAATTTGGCATAACTGTAATTCCCGGTCAGGCATTCATGGGTGAAAGCAGAAAGAATGATCCGATCCTGGCCAGGTTGAGTGTTTTATCTGGTTTGCGCAGGTTCAGTTCTTCTGTATTGAGCAGATTTCTCCCTGATGCCTTTGTCAGAGAAGCGCTGGAGATGAGGAATAAGCTTGCTGAGGCCAACAGAAAGCTCACACGGATGGAAATTGAAAAATAACTCTTCTCCGCTCCTCAGCTTTCCCATTATAGCCCTTCGATCCGCCGCAGGCTTTACCTAACTACCAGACTGGCATCTTTATTAAAGCAAATTTAGTATCCATATAGCAGATCCAAAAAAGGGGCTATAAAAAGTAAAAAAGCGAGCACAGGCACTCGCTTTTATTACCAACCAAATAAGAGACTTTTCCTGCCTGCCGGCGAGGCAGGCTCTTCTATATTATTATCGTCAATTCCTGCCGGAAATTTAACTTTATTTTTTTATTATGTGTTCAGCCCCCAAAACGAATAATTAAGCAGGGTGGCGAAGCTGACCCACAAAAGATAGGGGACCAGGATAAGGCCGGCGGGTTTGTTGATCTGATAAAATTTGACGATCATTGCCACTATCAGGAACCATAACAAAACTATCTGTATCAGGGCCTGAAAGATATTGTGCTGGCCAAAAAACGTGAATGACCACAAGCCATTTATGAACAACTGCACCACGAACAATACCAGCGCCGCAAATACCGCCTTGCTCTCTGCCCGCCTTTCCCAAACAATATACGCCGCTATGCCCATTGAAAGATAGAGCAGGGTCCAGACCGGGCCAAAGAGCCAGTTGGGAGGCGAAAATTGCGGCCGGTTCAATGTCACATACCAGGTCTGAATGTTGGGAGAAGTGAATAAGGACCCGACCGCGCCGGGGATAAAAGACAGGACTATCCAGAAAACCAGAGTCATTCCTTTGATCTTCATGCGAAACACCCCTTTTGGCATATTCTCCCACCAGTGTCTTTCCTTGTCAACGGTTGGGTTTAGCGGGTGATCCGTTAGGCGTAAGGGGTGGTGGCGAAACGGCCTGCCCCTCGGCTTCGCTCGGGACAAGCGTCTAGCGTCCCGCCCTTCGACAGGCTCAGGGCAAGCGTCCTAGCATCACTCCCAACGATGCGCCTCCACGCCGTACGCCATACGTTTTAAGCTCATTTATGCTAAAAACACGCGGGTCGTGATTTTGGCGTCCTTATGCGAATTCGCCCTTTGGTTTGCGACGCAAACTCTTGGGAAATAGCGTGGATCGTTTGGCGTGGGCGTCAGGCGAAACGGCCTGCCCCTCGGCTTCGCTAGGGACAAGCGTCTAGCGTCACGCGTTACAGATGACGCTTTACGTTTCGCCCCTACGCCGTACGCCTAACTTTTTAAGTACCTTTACGCTAAAAACACTCATTAAATGATATTCCTCCTTGTTTAAACTGCCAATAGTCTCCCACCGCCGCCCTGGGCTGTCAACTTGAAGAAACGGTGAACGGTTGCGGTGGCGCGACTTGAAACGTTAACCGTAAACCGTAGGACGATTCGCGCGGCGGGTGATCGGCTGAAATTTTCCCAAAATATATCGGATAAATTTACAAGGAAATAATGATAATGATGCGTATCCCTAATAACAAGATAAATGGCCTGCTCCCAAGCAATAGACCCCTCAGCCTTTTGGAGGCCGTTAATTTTTCAGGGCAGGTACTTCGGATCTCTACCCCAATGGGCAGTGTTATTGCCAGGCGATGCGTTGTTGGCGATCCAAAAATAGGGTTGTTCTACTATGATTCCTTCCCAACAGACCGCATGGATGCCATGGTCCTTAATTGGAGGGGCCCCATCTGTACATTTACTACCGACCCAAATGATCCTGATCCAAATGCTCATCTTAGATTCACGGTCGATGCCGTGTATATCAGGCCCGAATGCGGCAGGGTATTTGTCACGGATGCTATTGAGCATATAAGACCCCGAACGGGAATAACTCGCCAGCCCAGCATTGACAGCGAGCTGGTCGTGCTCTTCAAGGGCGGCGACGTGCAGGCAAAAGATATAATGGTAGGGGAGCCGTGGAATATTCGTTTGGTCAAGTAGCTTTTTGCGTCCCGCGTTACGGATGACGCAATTTCCCAATAAAAAGTAAAAAAGCGAGCACAGGCACTCGCTTTTATTACCAACCAAATAA
>JAHJAR010000316.1 GCA_018814045.1 Planctomycetota bacterium
CGCACTCTACCGTAAGACGGGGTTCGTCTATCACAAAGACGTCGAGAACCTCCAGGGCAACGGCAGCATCATCGTCGAACGCGCCATGTTCTACCGCATCAAGCCCGACGCCCAGCCCCCCACCGGCTTCCACCGCCCACCGGTGTAGTGACTTCCTCGCTCTACGCGGCAGTGGGCACGAGTATTCCGCGAATGCACGGAAGGAAACGCATGGCAGATGCGTGAGGGGATACGGATGCGCAGGCCCCCCGGCGGCGCCAGAGTCGGTATCTCACCCTGGCGTCTGGGAGGCCTGCCCGGACCCGACCCGGACGAAGTAGCTGGTGCGCAGGTGGGCCGAGGTCTCGACGCGGCGTATCACACCCTCGGCCTCGAGCGCCTTCAGGTCGCGAGTCGCAGTGTCTGGAGCGCAACCCACCAACCTGATGATCTCCGCGCGCGTCAGCGTCCCGTGTTCGGCGAACAGACGCCTCAGCGCTTTGCGCCGACTATGTGTGTGTCGCGGACTGAGCATGCCGGGGCCAGGCCGCTCGACCAGCGGGACCGTTGCTGCCACCGCGGCTGGCGCAATTCGGAACGGAGGATTGGGCGGCGGCGCTGTCTCGGCCTGTGGTGTCACCGGGCTCGCCATCTCCCGTGCACCGGGCACACACAGTCCAAAGAGGTCGGCGTTCAGGTATCCGACCTTGCCGGCGCGCAGCGCGATGCGGCCCACCACGTTACGCAGTTCGCGCGCGTTTCCCGGCCATGGCCAGCGCCGCACCGCCTCCAGCAGGGCCGGGTCCACCACCAGTTGCGCCGGGTCGTAGTACTCGGCCAGGAAGTGCAGGAACAGATCGGCGCTGTCCTCAGGCCGCTCGCGCAACGGCGGAATACGCACTTCGCACTGGGCCAGCCGGTAGAGCAGGTCTGTCCGGAAACGGCCTTCAGCCGCCGCGGCGTCGAGGTCCTGGTTCGTCGCCGCAACGATTCGCGCTTTGATGCGGTGTGTCCGGTCCGAGCCGAGGGGGCGGATTTCACGCGTCTCCAGCACCCGCAGCAGTCCGGCCTGCAGCCGTGGCGGCATGACCTGAATCTCATCGAGCAGAACGGTGCCCGCGCCGGCCGTCTCAAACAACCCTCGACGCGTTTGGTTCGCGCCGGTGAACGCCCCTTTGGTGTGGCCGAACAGCTCCGATTCCATCAGCAGTTCCGAGATGCAGCCGCAGTTGACCGCCACGAACGGCTCTGCCGCACGCGGGCCTATGTCGTGCAGAAGGCGTGAGGCGACTTCCTTGCCGGTCCCCGTCTCCCCGCGGATCAGGACCGTGACGTCAAGAGGCGCCAAGGCTGCGATCTCCGCACGCAGTGCCCGGCTCGCGGCTGAACTGCCCACGAAGCGAACGGCGCCTGTCGCGGGCCGCGCCTTGAGTTCCGCGTCAGGCGTGGGGCTCCGCCCCACCTCGTTCGGCGGTTCAATCAACCCGTTCACGATCCCCGCGATCGCGGCCCGACTGAGTTCGTGCGCGTACACGAGCCTGGCCGTCAGCGCCGGTGCGCCGGCCTTGGCGCAGAAGTCGCGGAAGATCCGCATCGCCTCGGGTGTGCGGCCTTCGAGTAATGCCAGGCGTCCGTCGAAATCCGCGTAGTGCGGCATGCGCGGCAAGCGCTCGATCAGGGCTCGTGCCGCCCGCGCGTTGCCCGAACTCAGTTCGAGGTGTGCGGCAACGCTCAACTGCATACGCTGGATGAGGGAGGAACACGGGATCGGGGCATCGCTCAGCCCGGCGACAAGCCGCCGCGCCGTCGCCAGATCGCCGTCGGCCACGGCCAACAGCGCTTCCGTCACGGTGGCGAACTCGGGGCTCACCGTCGCCCTGTACTCGCCGAGCACGCTGTGTCCCAGTTCCGTCAAGCCAAGGGCCGCCAACGTCTTCAGGTATGCCCAGAGAATCCCTTCGATCAGCACGGCCCCAAACTCCGATATCTTCTTAAAGGCCAAGAGGTCCTCGGCAGACGCCCTCGCCTCCCCAAGCCGGCCCTCATCGACCAGAATGATAAGCTTGTGGTATCGGCTGCCCACTGTGGCCGCCCCCCCGGCGTCATCAAGGTCCTGAAAAGCGTTGGCGTAGTCGGCCAGCCCGCGCCTCACGTTGACGACATGATACTTGCCACGAATCCACAGGCGACTTCCTCGCCTGACTCGCCGCGACAGTTCCTCCCAAATGCGCAAGGCCTCCTCATGACGGCAGGCATGATCGGCATGCGACAACTGTGCCAAGAGATGGGACCTGACCAGACAGGCGCTCGTCCGGTGCGTGATCAGCCCTTGCGCCATGCCGAGGAGACGTTCGGCGTCCACGGGACGGCTGATCTCGTCGGAGTAAACCGCCGCCTTGATGAGGAAAGCCAGGTGCAGATCAGCACTGGCCGGCGGACCCCGCAAAACCTGGTCTATGCCTTGGTACAGCGCATCCAGTTCAACGCCTGTTTTGTGTTCTGTATGGGTGGATATCATCTCGGCGAGCAGCCGCACGCAACGTTCGGTCGCCGGATCGAAATCGGTCGTTTCAAGGCACTCGCGGATAGTGCCGATACCGAAGTCGTCACTGTCCGTGACGGCACGGAGGATTCTGCGAATGGTTTTCGATGTGTTCATCTGTTCATGCTCCCGGTCACGGTCTTCGCCGGTGCCCCAAAGGGCTGCCGCTCTTCCGTCCGCTTTCGGCGTTGCTCGCTCGTAACATAGAGCAGCGCGATGCTCCTCACTCGCGCCTTGAAATCGGCTCGGAACAACGGGCAGCAAATGTACGGGTTGTCTCGTCACAGGCCCTTGGGCGGCCCAGGGTCGGTAACGCAGAGCGCTACGGACAAGGAATAATTTATACATAATATAGTCCTTTGTTAGGCCTACAACAAGTCGCATGGGACGAGGATGGTCGGTTGCCGTTCATGCCGTAACATAAAGTCTGCAATAGAGATAGGGTGCGGGAGTTGCGAAAGTGGCACAACGCCTGCATTGGCAAACGCGTGCGAGAATGCTGCAGGTCATGTGAGGCCCCGTCGGGAATGGGCGATGTGACACAAGGCGCGCACGGATACACTGGCAGGACGACATCCCGATCCCGTGACAAGGAGGCAGAGGCATGGCAAGAGCAGGGACCCAAGCAACGGTAACCCAGTTTCGGAGTCCCAAGGTCCGCAAACAGCGACGACGCGGCAACTCAGATGCCAAGGTCGCCTGGCGCCTGCCGGCGTGGGGGGGGGCTGCCTCGCGGTGGGATCTCTACGTGCTGACGACGCTGGCCTTCGTGCTTCTGGCGGCCGCCGCCCCAGCTTTGGAGCAGGCGGCCGCGGATGGCCTGGCCTTGTCGCTGCTCGAACAATCGGGCCGGCATTGCGGGGTCGTCTCCGTGCCGCATTGCGGCAGTGGCGAACTGGTGGCGGCGTTCTGGGATAAAGGCGGCGCGCCGGCCGGGGACAGTGCGTTGTTGATCGATGCGTTCGAGAGCGATCCGGCCCTTCTGGCGTCAGCGCAGCAGAAGGTCGACGCCTTGGGCCTGCTTGGCCGCAACGTCTACGTGCGCCGCGGCACACTATCAAACCGAGACAACTCGTTGCCGTATGCCGATCACTTCGTCGACCTCATGGCCATCACAGGCCTGACGGATGCCGATCTGGCGCAACTCTCCTACGCCGAGGTCGAGCGCGTCCTGTGCACCGGTGCCAAGGCCTGGATCGGACGCGCGGCGAGCGAAGGCGCCGGTCTGACCACGACCGCACTTTCAGCGTGGATCAGCGGCACGCATGAACTCTCCACCGCTACGGTGACCACCGACGCCGCCGGCACGTGGGCGGTGATCACCAAGGTGGAGCGGATCCCGGACACTCTGGACGGGTATGCATTCAATTACCGCGGCGCCGGACGATATCCGTCCAAAGGGTCCATGTTCTTCGATGACCAGAAGGCAACTTGGCCGTGTTTGCCCCAGTCGTTTGTCAAACCCTATGGGTTTCCCCGGAAGAGGAATATTTTCGGCAACCTGACGGATGTTCCGGAAGCGCGTTTTTGCAGCGCGGGTGGCGGACGGGTCTACCACCTGCTCATGGATCCCTCCTGGGACGGACTGCGTGGCAACACTCTGCGTGCGGCGCGCCTTCACAATGGCCAGGCACTCTGGGCCAGGCGGGTCGATATCGCCATGTTCGCAAACGTCGGGTGGCCCTATGCCGCGGCTGGCGATACGCATTTCAGCTTTCAGCCCTTTTCCGGTGGCGTGGTCTATGAAGACGAGGTCATCGATGGCGAGACCGGTCTGAC
>JAHJAR010000317.1 GCA_018814045.1 Planctomycetota bacterium
ACTACCTCGCCGAGTTCACCTACCGAGCCAACCGCCGCTGGCTCGAAGCCAACCTCTTCGACCGCCTGGTCGTCGCGGCACTCGACCGCAAGGCCGTCACATACAAGGAGTTAACAACCGGAGTGACGTAGAGAATCAGGACAGAATTTACGGGGCAGCCGCGACCGTCAGAAGGGAGCGGTTGCCGAAAAACCGCTTGCTTACGCGCGCGGCTCGGTTTTGCTGCCCACCTCCGGACGGTTCTGGGATAGGTTCTAGTACGTTGTGGCACCGATCTTGATCGTGGCGGCCGCGTCCCAGTCGTGCCCGTCGTGCCAGCCGTCGTAGTCGAGCGTTATGGCGGCGCTGTTCTCCATGTTGCCGCCGATCTCAATGTCGTGCCCGGTCCCGTTGACCAACGAGCCATCGACGAGGATCTTGCCGTTGAGATCCCCGGTAACCTTGATCGCCGCTCCGTCCTCTGCCGTGCCGCGCAGGTCGCCGTTGATACGGATCAGCGCGCCGATCGGGATGTCCCTTTCGCCGCCGTCGGTGTCGGGGTTTGCAGTTGTTATCTTGGCAACCTTGCCCGGCGCGCCAAGGTCAGATTGAATCGTAATCGTACCGTTCAGCGGCATGTCGTATCCGGTAACGACCGCCTTCGGATAGCCGATCGCACCTTGTGTGAAGGCGTTGGTGACGGTGATGCTCGATGACGCCGTGTAGCCTACAGCACTGCTGATTCCGCCGTAACCTTCAGTATAATCAGTGTCCGCGTCGATCGTGTTGACGGTAATGTTGAGGTTGCAGACGCCGCGTGAGCACCCCCGCCGAGATTTATGCAACATTGGGGTGGACTGTCTGCATCTGCCAGATGACTTGAAGCACTTCATCGTTTGCAAGGTCGAATGCCGTCGAGTGCACGCTGTAGAAATCGAAGACCGCCGCGGAGCCGCGCGAGTCTATCTGAAACACCCCGCCGTCAACCGATCGGATCAGCTTCTGTTCCGGATCGTCCCAATGCCGTGTCCATCCCTCCTGTTCCGGGAAGCGTCCCTCGTTCGGGTCATAGCGCAGGTAGAACGGGTCAGCCGCGGCGGTCGCCCCGGCCGCCAGCACCAATGTGACGATCAACATGGAACGCATGCGGTTATCCTCCGTGATCAACGCGGCTGTTCGAGTGCGAGCGCCCGACAGGACTTGGACCCGAAAGCGAGCGCGGGCACTGGTGCCAGCGGCCCGGCTCTGGCAACCGCTCTGACGGTCGCGGCTGCTCCGTGAATTCGGATTTTCATCCCCCGAGGGTGCGGCGGATGCCCCATGAGAGTTCGGAAGGGTTTTGGGATAGGTTCTACGATCCGTCCGCCGCGACGATGGAAAGTGCATCCGCCGGGCAGATCGTCACGCACAGCCGGCAGCCGGGGCAACGATCGGGATCGATCTCCGGGACGCGGTCCGTCTGACCCAGCTTGATGGCCTGATGTGCTCCGTCGCGACAGGCGATGTAGCACAGGTCGCACTTGACGCAGCGCTCCTTGTTGAGCGCCGAGATGACCTTGTGGTCGCGTGCCAACTCGGCATGGTTGACGATGTTGCCCAGCGCCCGGCCGGTGATGTCCGCCGGATGTGCGAAGCCCTTCTCTTCCAAATAGAACGCCAACCCGTCCTGGAGGTCATCAATGATGTCATAGCCGTAGTGCATGACGGCCGTGCAGAACTGCACCGTTGTGGCGCCCACCAGCATCATCTCGACGGCGTCGCGCCAGGTGACCGGCCCGCCGGTGGCCGTGATCGGGAGTTCGACCTGCCGGGCGATTTCCGCCAAGGTGCGGAGCGTGAGCGGCTTGATGGCTGGCCCGGACAGGCCGCTGTAGGTGCTGCGGCCGTTCACGTTGGGGTAGGGGACATACGTATCGACATCCAGGCCCATGAGGGCCGGAATGGTATTCGCGGCGCAAATCGCGTCGGCGCCGCCCCGCTTGACCGCCTCGGCCACCTTGACGATGTTGGTCACCTGGGGCGTGATCTTGATCACTACCGGACAGCGCTGCGCGGCGGCCTTCACCCAGCCGGCGACGCGCTCCGTGGCGTCGATGCTCTGGGCCAGCATTGCGCCGGGTTCTTCGCCCATGCTGCCCTGCGGGCAGGAGAAGCTGCACTCGATGATGTCCACGCCGACCGCCTCGAGCCGCTTGACCAACGTCTGCCACTCGTCCTTTTTTGAACCCATGATGCTGACCGCGACCACCCGGTCAGGGTACTCGCGCTTGAGCGTCTCGGCCCGTCGTTCGACGACGTCGATGTGGTGCTCGGAGATCAGGTCGATGTTGCCGAGCCCCACGATACGGCGACCGTCGTAGTGCACCGCGGACATCATCGGATAGACGAGTTGCACCGGTTCGGTCTCGACCGAGGTGGTCTTCAGGACTGCCCCGCCCCAGCCGCTGTCGAACGCGGCCCGGACCATGTCCAGATCGTCGGTCGGCGGCGCGGCCGACAGCACAAACGGGTTGGGGAAGCGGACGCCGCAAAAGTCGACCGACAGGTCACGGTTATGTGTGATCATGGCGTTTTCTCTCCAGGCCTTGGTGCGGATGCGGGGCGCCTTCAGCCGCGCAGAAAGTCACCGATCGCCTCGGCGGCGCGC
This sequence comes from Planctomycetota bacterium, assembly GCA_018814045.1. Lineage (GTDB taxonomy): Bacteria > Planctomycetota > Phycisphaerae > UBA1845 > Fen-1342 > JAHJAR01. The sequence goes on from JAHJAR010000317.1 coordinate 2,627, forward strand.
TTGCCTTCGGCCACGGAGCGGACGATCGTGGCACCGCCGCCCGCGGCGACATCCCCGCCCGCGAAGACGTCCGGTCGTGTGGTGGCCCCGGTTTCCGCGTCGACGATGATTCGTCCGCCGCTGTCAAACTCGACGCCGGGCAGCGCGGCCGCGAGACTCGCTGCCGGTCTGGCCCCGATCGCGAAGACTACCAACTCTGCGGGCAGCCAGAACTCGGTGCCGTCGATCTGTTCAGCGTTGCCGGGGACAAACTTGTCCGGCTCTCTCCAGCGGATGCGAACGGCGTCGAGGCCGGTGGCGCGGCCGGCGTGCCCCGTGATTCGCAGCGGCATCACCCGCGTGTGAAACCGCACGCCTAGATCGCGGGCCTCGGCCACCTCATCGTCGTGGGCGGGCATCTCACGCGGGGCCTCGAGGCAGACGATATCGATCTCCGCGGCTCCCAGGTGGTGGACGGCACTGGCGACATCCATGGCGACGCTGCCGCCGCCGACGATGATAACGCTGTCGGGAACCAGGGGGCGCTCGCCTTCGCCGAGGTTGCAGCGCGAGAACTGATCGAGCAGGTGCTTCCAGGTTGTGACGCCGGCCAGGTCTTCACCCGCGATGCCCGGCCTGATAGCCTGCTGCGCACCGCAGGCGAGGTAAACGGCTTCGAAGCCAGCGGCCAGGAGATCGTCGAGTGTCTCGGTCTCGCCGAAGGCTGCGGAGGTCTTGAGCTCAACGCCGAGGCTCTGGATGTAGTCGATTTCGCCGGCCACCAGGTCCTGCGGCACGCGGTGGCCCGGCACACCGTAGGTGCAGACTCCGCCGGCGCGGCGGTTCTTCTCGAAGATCGTAGGCCGGTGTCCGCACCGGGCCAGCTCGGCCGCCGCGGCCAGCCCTGACGGCCCTCCGCCGATGACGGCGACTTTCTTCCCGGTCGCCGGGCCTGGCTGCGCCGGTCGGCCCGAGGCGAGTTCGCGGACGGCGGCGTAGTGTTGCAGCTTGCCAATGGCGATGGGCGTCGTGAGCTTGGTGCTGGTACAGGCTCCCACGCACAGCTCTTCGACCGGGCAGGCCAGCCCGCAGACGCCGGCCAGGACGTTGCGCGCGCGGATGAGGTTGATCGCGCGGCGGGGGGCGTCGAAGCGCAGGGCCCGAATGAAGTGCTTGACCGGTACGTCCGCCGGACAAGCTGCCACACAGGGCGGGTCGTCGCACATCAGGCAGCGCACGGCTTCGAGCTTAGCCTGCGTATCGGTCAGAACGCTGACAGCACTCCACCGCTGGTCACAAGCCGGCAGCGGTTCTCGCGGTTGTTCCATGAGGGTTGGCCCTATGCTGATTTCTTGGGGAGTCCTTCTGCGAGCAGGAAGTAATAGAGCAGGCGACTGAGCACGGTCTCGCGATAGCGGGCGGTCGAACGAATGTCGTCGATCGTGGCGATGTCGGCCCGCAAAACCTGGAGGAGCTCGGCTGGATTCTGGAATGTCCGCCCGTTCGCCAACGCCTCCTCCAACGCTCGGCAGCGGCATACGTACGGAGCGACACTGTTGGCGACTACCCGCCAACCGCTCGGGTCGTGCACGACGGCGACGCCGACTTTGGAAATCGCTTGGGCGCTGCGGGCGCCGACCTTGTGGAACCACTCGACGTCACGCCGCCGACGCGGCAACCGCAGCGCGGTGATAAGCTGGTCCGGTCGCCGTGCCGTCTGCTTGTAGCCATGGTAGTACTGATCGAGCGGAACCTCCGTTGTTCCGCGGCTATTGCGCAGCAGCACGACGGCGTCGTAGGCCATCATGACGGCGACGCCGTCGGCGGCGGGTGACGCGTTGGCGATGTTTCCGGCCCAGGTGCCGCGAGTCTGGATCTGGATCGCGCCGACCTGGCGCGCGGCCTGCACGAGCAGTGGAAACGCGGTTGCCAACTCGTCGGACTCGACGACCTGCCAGTAGGTGGTCAGCGCACCGAGCTCAAGATGGTCGGCGGTCAGCCTGACGGACGCCAACTCGTGCAACCGGGACAGGTCGAGCAGGTGCAGGTCGTCCTTCGGCCGGTGGTGCCAGGATACGAAGATGTCGGTGCAGCCGGCGACCGGCGTCAGTGTCTGTTCGGCGCCCGCCAGCAGCGCCAGCGCCTCAGACAAGGTGGTCGGTGAGCGCACCTGCACGCTAGGCCTCCTCCTCGCCGAGCACTCCTTCGATGCCGGCGATTATGCTGTCGTAGCCCGTGCAGCGGCAGAGATTCCCGCTCATCATCTGTCGCAGTGGCACGTGTTGCAGCGCTTCGCGGTGCCCTTGCAGCCAACGTGTGGTCATGACGATGCCCGGCGTGCACGCCCCGCATTGGGCTGTGCCGGCGTGATTGAGCCGTTCGGCCAGCGCGGGGTCGGCCGATTCCACGGTTTGCACGCTACGGCCCTGGACCTGGAAAGCCGGCACGAGACAGGCATTCACCGGCAGCCCGTCGAGCAGGACCGTGCAGGCGCCGCACTCGCCTTCGCCACAGCCCTCCTTTGTCCCCGTGCATCCGCAGTCATAGCGCAAGACGTCGAGCAGGCGCGCGTCGAGCGATACCGAGCAGGCGACGCTGCGACCGTTTAGTGTGAACGTCAGCGCTGCCTCATCCACCGGCAGTACCCTCCAGGTGTTCGAGCAGCCGTTCCGGCGTAAGCGGGATCTGGCTGATCGATGTGCCAAGCGCCTGGCAGACAGCATTGATGACGGCGGGGGCGCCGCCGTCCATGGGTAGTTCGCCGAGCCCCTTGGCGCCTTGCGGTCCGTATGGGGTCGGCTGTTGCTCGAAGTACACGCGGATCGGGGGGAGATCGCCGCTGGCGGGAATGATGTAGTTCGTCATCTGGTTGTTCGCCATGGCGCCGTCTTCCAAGACGACGTCCTCGGTCAAGGCCCAGCCGATGGCCTGGGCGACGCCACCCTGAATCTGCCCGCGCGCGAGTGTGGGGTTAACGACCTTTCCGACCTCCTGCACAGCCACGTAGTCCGTGACGCGAGCTATGAACGTGCGCAGGTCAACCTCGACCTCCGCCGCGTGGGTGGCCCAGGCGTAGCAGGCATACGCGTCGCCGCGGTAGTGCTCCTCGTCCCAGGCGATGGACGCCGGCTGGCTGTAGCGGGCGTGGCCCCGCAGCGCCTGGCCGTGGTTCGCCGCGTGCCAGGCACGGATCGCATCAGACAGTGCGGCGCAGCCCTCGTCGGTGCCGCTCGGCAGCCGCGCGACCAGGTCATCGCAGGCGCGCTCCAGCAGCCGGCCGACGATCATCACCGTGCGACTGGCGACGGTGGGGCCGCTGTTGGGAACACGTGACGTATCCGGCGTAGCTACCCGCACAAGGGCGAGCGGGATGCCGAGCCGGTCGGCCACAATCTGCGACAGCACCGTCAGCGCACCCTGTCCCATCTCGGTCTGAGCCGTGAGCACTTCGACGGTTCCGTCCGGCAAGCCGGCCACGCTCGCTTCCGAGGCGAGGTGCTTCTCGCCGGCGCCGGTGAAACCGGCTCCGTGAAAGAAGCTGGCAAACCCGACGCCGCGCCTGAGGTACGGGTGTTTAGCGTTGAACGCCGCGTGCTGCTTCCGCCGCTGGCGGTACGAGGACAGCTCCAACGTGCGCTCGAACAGCCCCACCAGGTCCGTCCCGTCGCGGAAGACCTGCCCCGTGGCCATCGTCTGGCCGTCGCGCAGGAGGTTTCGGCGGCGCAGCTCGGCTGGATCGAGGCCCAGATGTTCGGCGATGACGTTCATGTGGCGTTCGACTGCGAAGAGCGTCTGCGGTGCGCCGAAGCCGCGAAAGGCCCCGTTCGGCGGCGTGTTGGTCAGACGGGCCTCGCCATGAACGCGAACATTCTCGCAGTAGTAGGGACCAGTGGCGTGCAGACAGCCGCGACTGAGCACCACCGGCGAGAGGCTGACGTAGGCCCCTGCATCGAGCACGACCTCGATCTCCATGGCCAACAACCGCCCGTCGTCGTCAACCGCCGTGCGATGCCGCACGCGGCTGGGATGCCGCTTGGTCGTGGCCGCCATGTCTTCCTGGCGGTCGTAGATCATCTTGACCGGCGCGCCGGCGCGCTCGGCAAGCAACGCGGCATGGATGGCGAGAATGGAGGGGAAATCCTCCTTGCCGCCGAACGCCCCCCCGGTGGGTGTCTGAATTACGCGAAACGCCTCGGGTGGACGGGCGAACAGGTGCGTCAGCGCATTGAGCACGTAGTAGGGACACTGCAACGAACCGCGCGCCACCAGGCGCCCATCCTCGTGGTAGGCCAGCATACCTTGTGGTTCTAGATACACGTGCTCCTGTGCCCCGGTCTCGTACGTTCCTTCGATTACGTGCGGGGCGGCGGCGAAGACCGCGGCCACATCACCCTTGCTGATGTCGATGCGCTTGAAGACGTTGTCGTCGCAGTATTGCAGCAATTCAGGCGTGACGGGCTGGTGCGGGCTCAGGACGGCGGGCAGCGGTTCGACGTCGATGCGGATCGCGCGCCGGGCGCGCCGCAGGGCGGCCGGCGAGCGGTGCGCGATGAGCAGGACCGGCTCGTGTCGAAAGCGGACCTCTCGCGCGGCCAGCGCGGGCTGGTCATTCTCGATGAAGGCTACTTCGTTCGGGCCGGGAATGTCGCGGTGATCGACGATGACGAATTCGTCCCAGGCAACAGCGGGGTCGAAGTGGATGTTGGTTATGCGGCCGCGGGCGCGGGGGCTGCGTATGGTCGCGCCGTGCCACATACCCTCGAGCGTCAAGTCGTCGACGTAGCGGGTTACGCCCCGCAACTTATCGACGCCGTCCACGCGCGGGATGTCTGCACCAACAGTCATGAAGCGCTCCGCAGGAGCGTTCGCTCCCACGCTATGCGGGTGTTGCGCCGGGTCAGCCGCTCGCGCAGAGCCACCCGGCCCGGGCGATTCATCATACCGCAAGCATGATCGATGCTGAAGCGGTGGAGGATGCTCCCGTCAGCACATCGTCGGCGAGAATGGGCTGCAACGAGCTTGTGATCGCCGCGCCGCGCTGCTGTAATGCAAACGTGCGGAACGGCGGGGCCGATGCCGGGCCCCACCCGGAATCGTGGAGAACTGGCGTGGATCTCAAGACATGCGTCGAAGTGGCGGTCGGCAAGCGGCCCGCCGACCTGGTCCTCAAGAACGGTCGCATCGTCAATGTACTCTCCTGCGAGATACACGAAGGCGACATCGCCATCGTGGGTGATCGTATCGTGGGGATCGGCGCATACGAGGGGGTTGATACGGTCGATCTGGACGGGCGGCACGTTTGCCCGGGTTTCATCGATGGGCACGTGCACATCGAGTCCTCCATGCTCAGCGTACCCGAATTCGCGAAGCTGGTGGTCACGCACGGCACGACGGCCGTCATCGCCGATCCGCACGAAATCGCCAACGTGATCGGCGCAGAGGGTATCCGCTTCATGCTCTCGTCGAGCAAGTATTGCCCCATATTCGTGTACATCATGGTCAGCTCGTGCGTACCCGCCTCCGACTTTGAGAGCGCCGGGGCCGAGCTTTCGGCGCTCGATATCGAGCCACTGCTGAGCGACAAGTGGGTCCTGGGACTGGCCGAAGTGATGAACTACCCGGCCGTTATCGCGTGCGACAGCGAGTATCTCGACAAGCTGGCGCTCTCCGATGGGCGCCCGATCGACGGGCACGCGCCCGGCCTGAGCGGACGCGAGCTGTGCGCCTACATCACCAGTGGGATCGGCAGTGACCACGAATGCACGAGCCTGGAAGAGGCGCGCGAGAAGCTGCGTCTGGGACTGACGGTCATGATTCGTGAAGGCAGCCAGGCCCGCAACCTCGACGCCTTGCTGCCGCTGGTCCAGCCGGACACGCTCGACCGCTTCATGTTCGTCACCGACGACAAAGACGTAGACGATCTGCGCGCCGAGGGGCATATCGATTTCATGATCCGGCGCGCGATCGCCGGCGGTTTGGCCCCCGTGCACGCGATCCGTCTGGCGACGTACAACCCGGCCCGCTACTTCGGGCTCGATCATCTGGGCGTGATCGCCCCGGGGAAGCTGGCCTCGCTGGTCGTGTTGGACAGCCTCGAGGAGTGCCGCGTGGCGCGCGTCTATCACGCCGGGCGGCTTGTCGCCGACAGCGGCCTGGTGATCGACCGTGACGCGGCCAAACGCCGGCCGCAGATCCTGCGTAGCAGCATCAACGTGCACTGGCTCGAGCCGGAGCAGTTCGCCATCGCGGCCCCGCACGCGGGTGAGTGCCGCGTGCACGTAATCGAGATGATCGAGGATCGCATCGACACCGGTCGCTCGATCGAGTCGTTGAAGGTGGTCGGGGGGCAGTTGCACGCCGACCTGCAGCGCGACTTGTGTAAGGTCGCCGTGATCGAGCGGCATCAGGCCAGCGGCAACCTGGGGCTGGGCTTCGTACGCGGGCTGGGGCTCTCGGCGGGCGCGATCGCATCGTCGGTGGGGCACGATTCACACAACCTGGTCGTGGTCGGAACCAACGACCATGACATGTACACGGCTGCGGTGCACGTGGTCAAGCTGCGCGGGGGATTCTGCGCCGTCCGCGACGGGAAGGTGCTGGGTGAGGTAGCGCTGCCCATCGGCGGCTTGATGAGCACGGTGGACGCCGAGACGCTCAGCGCCCAGTTGCGCGCGCTGCACGAGGCGGCGCAGGCGCTGGATGTGAAACTGCGGCGGCCGTTTATGGCTATGTCGTTCCTAAGCTTGTCGGTGATCGGCGCGCTGAAGATCACCGATCAAGGCCTGGTCGACGTGGGGCAGTTCAAGCTGATCGACCTGGTTGTGAATGACGAGTAGGGGGTGGCGAAGGCGGCGTCAGCGGCGCATAAGATGCGGGGCGGCCGCCAAAGACGGTCCGCCCCGTGCACATCTGGCTCAAATATGCCGACTTCTCCGCGCAACCAGGCTTAGCGGCGACGGAGGAACAGGCCACCGAGACCGAGCAGCAGCAGGCTGGTCGGCTCCGGGACACCGTTGACGACGATGTTGTCGAAGATGAACACTTCGCTGCCGCCGTCATTGGATGCGTCAAAAGTCAGCGTCAGGACACTGCCGGTGCCACTGACCGCCGCACCCAGCGTCTGGAAGTTGTTGTTGATAATGACGCCGTTGACTTCGACCGGATCGTTGATATTGATCTGCGTACCACTTTCGAGATAGTAGCTGTACGGGTCCAGGTCTTCGCGGATCGTCGAGGCGAAGATCACCTGCGGCGCGCCGCCGTCGATCCGGGCGGTGAACACGTAGCTGTCGTTCGAAGCCTCGAAGTCACCCATGGCCGCGAAGTCGATCTCGACAAAGATGTCGAAGAACGAGTCGATGTTGAACTCCCAGACGCCGATGCCGGTTCCGCCCGGATTGTCAGGGTTCGTCAAGTCCTCAACACCAAAGACATGATCAAGCTTCCCGGTTTTCAGGACGCCGAACGTGTCCGCCGGGTAACTGCCGGCGCTGTCATCGGCAAAGTCGTAGTTGACCGTGCGGTCGGTGATGCCGAAGACGTCGTAGTACGAGCTGGGGAACTGGCCATTGAGCGCGCTGTTGTCAGGCAGGATAGTGCGGCTCATGTAGATGCCGCCGCCGTCGAAGTCATCTCCGCCGATGACGTCGGCATAGGCTGGTACAGCGACCAGGGCGAGTGCCCCGGCCAGACACACGAGTTTTCTCATTGCTAGGTCCTCCTCCAAGAACACCTTGCATTGTAAGGGATTAGACCGGAACTACTGCTGGTCCCAGATTCGCCACTATGTTTGGTCTAGTAGCTTGCTCCCGTCCTCACCCTTTCACTCCTCCACGCTGAGTACCCCACTCAGCTAACGCCTCTGACAGCGCTGCTCGCACGCCGCGCTCAATCGAGGCGCTGGACTCCTCACTAGTATAGCGGGACGGCGTGGGCCATCGCGGACAAAAGACCACGATAGACCGGCACGCTGCCGGCCGCGCTCTCCATCGTGTCGCGACTCACCTGGCCGCCGCCGCTGCGGGTGGCCGACGGCCTGAGTCTGACGCGCCTTCATGATAACAGACCGTGGGCCGGGCGGGGACCAAAAACCGCGACTTTCCGCGAGATTTAACGCCGTGCTAACAAGCGGCGCGGGGTCGGATTAACGGGAAGGAAGGCGGCGGCGCAGCGTGGAACGGGCTATGCGGGGGCGGCAGGCAAGGGACTGGACCCAAGGGCGGGCGGCCTGAAGCGGGCGTTTTCTGGCGTTGGGGGCCTCCGCTCCTCCGTGCGTTCGACCGGCTTGCGCGGGGCTACGGGATGACCTCGTCCTGCTCTGTCCGCGTCATGCCTTGAGTGGGCGTCAGGATGACGGTGCCCTTTGGGTACCACAGGTATGGTTCGCGCGACTCGCGGTCGCTCAGGGCCTCTACGTGACCGTCGAAGAACATCGCGTTGATCTTGCCCTCATTGCCCGGCGCCGAGCGGGAGAGTTTGCCGCGATCGGGACAGCCGTGTCGATAGGACATGATCATCCCGAATCCCTCCCCCTCCGGGTTGTCGGAACCTGCGTTGACGGTATGTCCGCCCCAACTCCGAGTGCCTTGCTTGGGGCCGTAGGCTTCCGCGCCGCACCACCATGCGCCGGTGCTAGCAAAGGCGCCGTGCCAGTGCGTTTGCGGGTCGACGTCGTGATCGATGAGTTCGGGGAGCACGAAGCGCGTACCGTCAGCGACGGCGACCTTGCGTGCGGGGAGCCCGACTTCGGGCAGTCGGGACCGATAACTTGGCACTGCAATGCTGCGGTCGCTGCCGTCGTAGTTGCCCAGCGCGTAGACCTTGAGGCCGGACATTATTCGGTTTTCGCCGATGATGCGGCCAGCCTCGGCTTCGCCCCAAAACTGAAAAGCCGAGGGCATCAGGTAGCTGACGGGCGACCAACTCTGGTCCGTTGCGTCAAAATCGGCCCGATCGGGTGATCTGCTCAGATTGTCCTCAAAGACCATCGAGTTGTAACCGACCTGGGCTGGACAACGATAGTGGTTCAGAAGCAGCTTGAAGCGATCTGCCCGCTTACCTGGAAGCTCCGTATCGTAGCGCAGAATCGGGGTCATCCAATCGAAAGTCTGCACCGGCAACTTCGAATTGAACAGCGGTGCGGCTCCCCCTCCCTGAACCGCTCTGAGTGCAACGCTGGAGGTGTTGACGCCGGGGATCCACTCCTGGTTTTCAGCGAAATAGGTGTTCAGTCCGCTGGCGAAGCTGTGCATCAACGCGCCACAGGCGGTGGCGCGCGCCGCTTCCCGAGCGCACTTGAGGCTCGGCAGCAGAATCGACAGCAGCATGGCGATGATCGCCACGACGACCAGCAACTCGATCAAGGTGAACGCCCGAGGCGTCTTACGATTCCGGTGCATTGGGCTTCCCTCGCGTCTCAAGGGGACGTGCGAACCTCCAGGCTCTCCGGATCAACATACTGGTTAACATCCGAAAGCCGCTGGACCGCGCCCCGGTAGTGTGAGCGCACATAGAGCTTGCCGTCGCGCTCGTAACAGGGCACCAACGTGCGCTCTCCGCTGTCGGGGTTGGTGAGTGGTACCTGCCGGATGTCATCGCGGTCAATACTGAACATCTTGCCTGTAGCCACGCAGACGAAATTGGCGCTCGATGGCAGTGGCGAGTTTCCGCGCAGGCGGTACACCAGGAAGACGAGCGCCAGAACAACCACGACGCCGACTGCGATCTCCTTCTTACGCTCTGCGAGCCGAACCGCCATCAGTATCCCTCACTGTGCCGTTCTGTCGGCGCGTCGGATTGTCGCACATCTCGGCCCGCGCTGCCAGACTCGAGCGGCGCTCCTCGCGGCCGGCGGATGCTCCACCCGCGGCGCGGTTGGTTCCATCCGTGGATACAGATCAACCGCCGGGAGGCTCGCTGCCGCGCCACTCGACCACGTGCCCCGTTGGCTGGGCCGGACAAACGTGCCACTCCTCCAGGGCCCGGCTGGCGCGCGGCAGCGGGCAACCGCAGTTGGCGCTGTGCCGCAGGTGCCATAACAGGCCATTAGACATTCTACCCGAGTCCGACATTCTCGCAAGCGAATCCGGCGCGGATGTTGGGCCTGGCGGCCGATCCTTGTCCGTCACCCACCCTTGAGAGGGTGGGGCACCCTTGCGGCGTCGGATCAGAACCCCAAGCGTAAGCGAGCGGTCCCTCAGGGCGAGCGCGCTCTGACGTAGGACCTGCTCGCTTGCGCCCGGGGCTCGGTTTCTACGCCGCTTCGCGCTACTGCCTCGCCTGGGAACGTGGCGTCCAAAAAAAGCGTCCAGCTCCCGTTGCGGGGCGTTTTGGGCGGCGCCTGTGAAGGCCGCGCTAAAGCGGCGCAAAAAGTGTATTTCACGTTCCCGCTGCCGGCCAAAGGTGATATGATCAGCCCGCACGTGCGAACCTGAGAATCGGACCATAAGCAGTTCGGCCGGGCGGTCTGAGCGGCGCGCGAGGGCTGGAGAGGCACTCTGTTCCTGGCACGAATACGACGAGCGGTCGGACCGGGCGTCTTATGGGTGTTTTGAGCAGTTCGATTCTGATATACTGAAGGCTCTGTGGCGACCCCGGATGGCGTGGCCACGCGAAGGAGTCCATCTCGAGAGAGAGGCGTTTGGTGACCCCAGCTTAGGAGGAATCAAAGCATGAGAAGCGGGACAATTGTGGTGGGTTTGTTGGCGGCGGTGCTGTTGGCCGCGCCCGGGTTTGGGCAGGACAGCGTTTCGACCACGTCCGGCCTGCCGGGTGACGCGGTGAGCCCGTGGGCCGATGCGACGACCATGCCGTTCGGCAGCGAGCAGTGCAACTACTACGTGGTGGATCTGACGCCGTTTCAGACCTCGAAAGGGACCATCTTCGGGATCGCCCCGATCATCAAGTCCAGCAAGGCGAGCAGCGGCTTCTTCGGCTCGCTGTTGAGCGCCCAGGGCATGAGCCGGCGGCAGCTCGTCGGCGTGCCGTTCCACTCCACCAAGTACTACCATTGGGCCGATGCCGGCTACGGCGTCAACAACGACCCGGCGATAAACATCCCTGGCACGACGATCGAGCCCACCGACGCCAGCAACCAATTCGGCGTGCTCTTCTCCGAGTTCGCCACGACGGACGAGCTGGCCAGCTACAACGGCGTCATCGGCGGCATCGTAAACTACACGCGCGAAGACCCCGGCCGGCTGTACGTCTCCCGGATCATGGCGGCCAACAATAGCTGCGACAACGCCTCGAACCTGTCGCAGTTCGGCGTTGGCTCGGTCGACGAGGACGGTTTCGTCCACTTCCGCGCGGACGGTTACGGCTGCACCGGCGGCTGCGGGCTGAATGTCCTCCAGGGCAACAACATCTTCCGCGTCGATATGGCGCGCCGTAACTGCGACGTTCTGAACGTGGTCAGCAACGACTGGCCCGGCGGCATGTTCGACGCCACGCCCGAGTGGCTGGTGCGCAACGCGGCCGACACCTACAACCCGCCCGGCATAGTCTCGACGGCGATCATGGGTGGCCCGTTCTACATCGGCACGAACACCATCAGCCAGTATGCGCGCGGCGCCACGTTCCCCGCGGTTGTGGCCGACAGCACGCACTTGGCGCCCGGCGTGATCGATCACCGCGGCAACATCGCCTACACCTCGCGCAACTGCGCCTTCCTGAACAGCACGCACGGCCTGTGCGGCATCCTCGGCAAGGCGGACGAGCAGGGCCCGACCGACATCATCAACGTCTGGGGTCTGGACAACAACGGTAACGTGACCGGCGCCGTGGCGCTCCAGTTGCCCGCCGTCGTGACCGACAACTGGGACGGTGTGAACAACCTTGCCGGCGTCAACGAGTTTGACCACTACCACAGCCAGGTCGCCTATCGCGGCGGCAACGGCCAGGTCGCGCTGGGCGTCGATCAAGCAGGTAACCTGCTGGTGGCGGCCCAGGTCGACCATCCCAACTACGGTGGCAGCGACTGGCCCGTCAACTACATCGCGGTCGCCCGGCTCGAGTGCACCAGTGGCGCGGTCGCCTGGACCATGGCGGGTTACAACCAGGGCGTCGCCGGCAAGGCGATTGTCGATGGCAGCGCCGCGCCGATCGCCCAGATGGTATCGCTCGACAACGTCACCGGCGGCACGCCGTTTGGCCCCTCGGTTTCGGCCCCGATGATCGACTCGGTTGGTAACGTGTGGTTCCTGTCGGCGATCGAATACGATCCGCAAGGCCCCAATCAGCGCTACACCAGTGGCCTGCTGCGTGGTACGTACGATCCCGCCAATTTCGCCTTCGAACTGGAATTGGTGTTCAAGAACTGGGATGTTTTTGCCGGTCAGAACTCCAACCGCGACTACGCGATCAGCTTCCTTTCGATCGCGGACAGCAACTCGGTTGACTCCGGGACGGCCTGGTCGCAGAACATCAGCGAGATGCAGTTCCTGGGCGGCTACCCGGCCGATCTCGAGCCCGGCGCTCCCGAGGCGCTTGGTGGTCTCGTGATCGGGGCGGAAATCACGTACGACTGGGACCAGAATGGCGAGTTCGAGCCGGACAACGGCGCTGGCCAGCCTGACCAGGAATACAACGTCCTGCTGTACATCAGTGCCATGGCGCCCGCGTGCGAGTATGACTGTGGCGACTGCAACTGCGACGGTGCGGTGAACGGTTTCGACATCGACTACTTCATCGATGCTCTGAACATGACGCCCGGACAGTGGGACAACGCTTATCCGGATTGCGACCTGATCTGCGCTGCGGACACCAATGGTGACCAGGCGGTAAACGGGTTCGACATCGACGGATTCATCCAGGTCCTGAACACCGGGACGTGCCCGCGCGACGAGTAGTTCGGCGGCTAGGCCGCTACGATAGTGGGAGAAGGGGATGGCGGGTCTGATAATTCAGGCCCGCCTTTCCATATCCACTTCGAATGCGGCATAATGGATGTCTAGCGCAGGAATGCCTGTCGTAGCACGGGACGCTGGTATGGGTTACCAGGAGGAAAGGTCCAGCGCTGATGCGCCCGTCACGGGAGCGCTATGCGAATGGACTGTACAAGGAGAGCTAGATGACACTCTTGATCGGAAGGGCGTGCGGGGTGGCAATGCTGGTGGCGCTGCTTATTGCGGCACCGCTCCAGGCGAGCTGGGATCCTGACAACGGGGACTGGTCCAAGACGGAAGAGACCGACCTGCGCGTCATGACCTGGAATGTGTATGACACGATCTGCACCACCGCCGACAAGACCGACGGCTGGAATAGCTGGTGCGCGGCCGCCACCATTGTCGCGGCCATGCAGCCCGACGTGCTCATCCTCCAGGAGACCGGTGACAACGGCAGCGGCGTGGACAGTGTCGCGGACTTGACCACCGTGATGGACCTGTTCCTGCACGGTGGCAACGATCCCTTCAACGGCGGGACTCCGGTGACGGCCTACGTGCAGGCCTACGCTCCTGCTTACGATCTGCCCTACATCTTCGTCAGCACCCGCACCGATGCCTACAACCGCAACACAATTCTGAGCCGCTACCCGTTCGCCGATCTCAACGGCGACAACATCAGCGAATACGGCGATATGCCGTTTCTCTCACCAGATGCTTACCAGAACGGCGGCACTGGTGGCATTCGCGGTTTTCAGATCGCCGAGATCGATCTGCCCGCACCGTACTGCGGTGACGTGGTCGTGGGCAATTCGCATTTGAAAGCCGGCAGCGACACTCAGGACAAGGCGGACCGCCTCAAAGCCGCCCAGAACATCGCCTACCTGATCGACTACTGGTACAACGGCGCCGGCACCGGTACGCCCGATCCGAACAACAAGGTCCTCGATAGCCCGGCCGCGACCATGATCCTCGACGATGATACGCCGGTGATCTGGGGCGGCGACTGGAACGAGGACGAGCTGTACAACGGGCGTAAATGACCGGCCGAGTGGATGACCATGGCGGAGTACACCGGCGGTTCCGACGGTACTGATCGCGATCGCACCGATAGCACGTATGACACGGCGGTGCACTACTTCACGGGGTCTCGGAACACGAAAAGCTCGAGCAAACTCGACTACCTGGCCCGGCAGGACAGCATCGCTACGCTTCGGCTGCAATTCGTCTTCAACACGTCTGGCACGCCGACCGGTTCCTTGCCGCCGGAAGTGCTTTACTTCGCGTTCCCATCCGGGGCCAGCGGGACCGCCTCCGACCACCTGCCGGTGATCATCGATGTGATCTTGTGCACGCTGACGTATGAACCGGGCGACTGCAACTGCGACGGTGCCATCAACGGCTTCGATATTGACCCGTTCCTGTTGGTCCTCGGTGGGACGCCGCCCTACACCGACTACTACGCCCTGTATCCCGATTGCGACCACATGCAGGCCGACGTGAACGACGACGGCGCCATCAACGGCTTCGACATCGACGCCTTCGTGGCACTGTTGGGCGGATAGCGTTACGGCTTATTCGCACTGCGGAGGATCGGGCGGCAAGTACGCCACCTGCATCTACGTGGCACCGGCGCGACGCCGGTGCCACAGCGGGGCGGCGTGCCGAAAACCCATAGCTTCAACATTGGCCGGGCACTGGAATTCAACCCAGAACTCCTTCCGATCCCCAACTCCTTTCGAGCCGCGACCGTAAGGGAGCGGTTGCCGAAAGACCGCTTGCTTACGCGCGCGGCTCGGTTCTGCTGCCCATTTCTGGACGGTTCTGGGATAGGCTTCAGGGCATTTCCCATATTGATGTAGCGTTCGGGCCCTGTCCCGAACGTAGGAGACCAACTTGTTCTCCACGGCCGAGACGGTGCTCGGCCGCTACGATTGAGTGTGAATCGCGCTAGTGGAAAGCCGGCATTACCCCTTGGCCAACTCCGCCAGCACGGCCGTGAGGTACTTCCACGACTTTTGTACGGAGTCGATGTAGACGCATTCGTCAGGGCTGTGTGGCCCCGTCAGCTTCGGGCCGAACGAGACCATGTCGATCCCGCCGCCCATGCGCTCGCCGATGATGCCGCATTCCAGACCGGCGTGAATCGCGGTCACGTTGGGTGACTCGTCAAACGCCTCTTCGTAGATGCGGCGACACGTGGCCAGCAGCGGCGAATCAACGTTGGGCTTCCATCCGGGATACTCGTTGCCGGACGCCACCTCGGCGCCGGCGAGACGTCCCACAGCCTTGATCTGGCGCACGGCGGCGTACAAGTCGGAGCCGACCGAGCTCCGCGTCAGACAGCCGACGTCCACCTTGAGACTATCGCCGACAGGTGCGGAGACCACTGTGGCCACGTTGTTGGAGGTTTGCACCAGCCCGCGAATCTCGGGCACAATGGCCAGCACGCCGTGCGGGAGGGCGGTCAGCGCGGTCAGCAAGCGGTGTGTGTCTTCGGTGGAGAGCACCGTCTCTCCGTCGGCGGAGGCTGGCGCGACGGTGATCGTGCAGCCATCTTCGCCGGCTTCGCGGATGGCCTCCGACCGCGCGAACTCAGCGGTGCGCTGCAGTGCCGCGGTCACGCCCTGCGGGCCGACCACAAGTGCGGTGGCCTCGCGCGGCAAAGCGTTGCGCAGCGTTCCACCCTTGACGCTGACGAGTTGCACCGGGGTACTACCGGCGGCGCGGAGCGTTTGCACGAGCAGCCGGTTAGCATTGGCCCGGTTAAGGTGGATGTCGCCGCCGGAATGTCCGCCGCGCAGCCCCGCCACGGTTACGCGGCATGCTTCCGCGCCGGCGGGCGGGGCGCTGGTCTGGAATTTCCAGCTCAAGCTGACGTCACAGCCGCCGGCGCAACCGATGTAGATCACGTTGTCTTCTTCGGAATCGAGGTTGAGCAGGCGTTTGCCTTTGAAGAAACCGGGCTGGAGGGCCTTGGCGCCGGTCATGCCAGCCTCTTCGTCGACGGTGCAGAGCAGTTCGAGCGGGCCGTGGACGACGTCGGGCGCAGAGGCGGCCGCCAGCGCCATGGCCAACCCGATGCCGTTGTCGGCTCCCAGTGTCGTCTGGTCGGCGTGCACGATTGCCGCACCGTTGGCGTCCTGGCCGACAATCAGTTTGATTTGGTCTTTGGCGAAATCGTGCGCGGTGCCACTGTTCTTCTCGCAGACCATGTCGACATGGCCCTGCAACACGGTGATCGGAGCCTTTTCGTGTCCCGGCGTGGCCGGGATCTCGATCACCATGTTGCCGGGGGCATCTTCGCGCACGCGAAAGCCAAGGCCTTCCGCGACGGCGCGCATGTGTTTGCGGATATTCTCCTCGTGCTTGGAACAGCGTGGTACGGCAGCGATGCCGGCGAAGAGCCGCCACACCGACTGCGGTTCCAGGTCTTTGACTGCGGTCAGGTTGGTTTCGTTGGACATGTTTTCCACCTCACGTTGGGATCCAGCCCCTATCATCGCCACCGAGGAACGGTTGTCCACCCCAGCGCGCGGGTGCGCCCGACAGCTACTGCTCCGGGCACTATTCGTTGAACGTTTAACAGGTGGGCCCGGACTACAATTACCCGGCAATCAGCCGGCAGATGAGTCCGACATTTGGCGGCCGGAGTGATATTTCTTGAACGCCGGTGGGCGTCGCGGTACGATGCGCGTGGTGACGGGTAGGAGTCCCAAGTCCATGCGTTCACTGGGGGTATGAGAATGGTGCAGTGCCTCAGGGCCCGGCTGATCTGGCTGGTGGTCGTGAGTGCCGTGCTGGGCCCGGCGATCTCCCTGCACGCCGTGCAGGTGGACGCGGGCGCAGCGGCGGGTCCGGTTGACCCGCTCACGGCGCCACCGTTTGTCGCCTTTGATATTTCCGCCGATGCGGATGACGGTACCGAGGTCAACAGCAGCGTCTGGCACGCCGAGGGCTATCCCGGAAGCACGTGCAATCGGATGGGGGCCGTAGCGGGTGAAGCGTACGATACCGGGCTGCGTTTCCACCTGCCAAGCGTGACGGCGGGGGAGACATTCGTCTACGCCCGACTGGTGCTGCCGGCCAGCGGCGCGGGGCAGGTGGACTCCGGTGTCATGTTGCGCATCGTGGGTGCGGATCACGACGGCCCCCTCGGCTTCGATGTAGCGCCGCCCTCGCAGTTGCCCAAGACCACGGCCAGTGTGGATTGGGACCTGGCCGCCAACTGGCCCGATCCGGCGCTCGATAGCACGTGCACGCCTCTGTACCGCTACAGCCCGGACATCAGCCCCATTATCAACGAGATTATCGGGCGGCCGACGTGGGGCCATGGAATGGGTGGCAAGGTGCTCGCGCTGGTGATCGAGGACCGCGGCTCAGCAGAAACGAACTTCGTAGCGATTCATGACTATCGGAATCTGTCGGGCAGTTGTCCCGGGACGGTCGTCAAGCCGACGTTGGAATTGTACCGCACGCTCCGCGCGACGTTCGTAGGGAAAGAGCTACTCGGTTGCCCGACAGATCATTCGGTCATCGTGAACGCGTTCGCGCTGCTCACGCTGGAGGTCTACTTCGAGTTTGGTACCGCGCCGGGGGAGTTCGACCGACAGACCGTGGCTGACACGTTTGTCGGTGGGAGCCCCCTCGAAGTCATGCTGGACCAACTGTCGGCGGATACGCGCTACTACTATCGCATGCGCTATCGCCGCCCCGGCCAGCCGGAGTACGCCGCGGGACCACAACGTGTTTTCCACACCCAGCGTTCACCGGGCGGCACCTTCACCTTCAGCGTGCAGTCCGACTCCCACCTGCAGGACTCCTTCTGGTGGGCGCTCGACGAGCGCAGCCGCCCACTTTACCGGCGTACCCTGCGAAACGCGTTGCAGGACAAGCCCGATTTCCATATCGACCTCGGGGACACCTTCCACTGCGAGTTTTACGTTGGCCGCGATGTGTTGGACTACGAAGAGGCGGTGCAACGTCATCTTGAGCAACGGCCGTTTCTTGACCTCATCTGTCATTCCGCGCCCTTCTTCTTTGCGCTCGGCAATCACGAAGGCGAGCAGGGCTGGCGGCTCGACGGCAGTCCGGACAACGTAGCTGTCTGGGCGACTACGGCCCGCAAATCGATCTACCCGCTCCCCAGCCCCGATGATTTCTACACCGGTAGCGTCGCGGAGGAGGCGTTCGTGGGCCTCCGCGAGAACTACTATGCTTGGGAGTGGGGCGACGCGCTCTTCGTCGTGCTCGATCCGTACTGGTACACGACGATCAAGCCGCACGGCGGTGGCGGCACACCCGGCAGCGACGACAACTGGGACTGGACTTTCGGGGTAGATCAGTACGACTGGCTGCGCACGACGTTGCAGAACAGCACCGCCACGTTCAAGTTCGTCTTCAGTCATCACGTGACCGGGGGCGTAAGCACGTACGGGCGCGGCGGAATAGAGGCGGCCAGCCATGCGCTCGGCGGCCGTGGCTCGTTTGAGTGGGGCGGCGAGGACTTGTCCGGGGCCGACGTGTTTACCCTCATGCGCCCCGGGTGGGGGCAGCCGGTGCACGACCTGATGGTCGCCAACGGCGTAACGATCTTCTTTCACGGGCACGACCACGTCTTCGTGAAACAGGAACTCGACGGCGTGGTCTACCAGCTATGCCCGCAACCAAGCGATGCCAGCTACCGTCCCGGCTTCTACATGGATGGGCAGTACACGCACGGCGACAAGGTCAACAACTCGGGACATCTGCGCGTCGCCGTTTCGCCGGCTCAAGTTACAGTCGACTACATCCGGGCCTACTTGCCGGGCGACGGCCCGAATGGTGAAGTGGCCTATTCCTACACGGTCCCGGCGCCCGGCCAACCCTGACAGAAACCCGCCCACACCAGCGGCACGCTCGTAACGAGCACACTCTCACCGGTGTGGCGCCGCCCGTGGCGGACGGTAGCCTTGTTGATGCCTGGGCCGAATTGTCTGACAATCGTGCTCGGATGTGCTGGGCTCTCCCGCGCCCACGCGGGGCATGATACGTGCCGGCCAGTTTGGCGCCGGCTCGGCCAAAACGCTGCGAAGGAAGGCGAAGATGAAGAATCTGATTGCAGTGCTGTCGGGTCTTTGTGTCTGTGCTCTAACGGGCGACCCACGCGCCTGGGCTTGTACGAACCTGCTTGTGACCAAGGGTGCCTCGGCGGACGGCTCGGTCATCATCACCTATACCTGTGACGGCGAGTTTCATCCGCACCTCAGTTACGTGCCCGCCGCCGACTACGAGCCGGGCGAGTTCCTCGAGATCAAGGACTGGTCCGGCAAGCTGCGCGGCAAGATCAAGCAGGTCCCGCACACCTACGCCGTCGTGGGCCTGATGAACGAACACCAACTGGTGATTAGCGAAACGACCTTCAGCGGCCGCGAGGAGTTGCAGAACCCGGAAGGGCTGCTGCACTACTGGGACCTGATGCAGTTGGCTCTGCAACGGGCCCGGACCGCGCGCGAGGCGATCCAGGTCATGACCGACCTGGTGGCCGAGTACGGCTACCGCTCGACGGGCGAGTCCATCTCGCTCGCCGACACGAAAGAGGCGTGGATACTCGAGATGATTGGGCCGGGTCCGGGCGGAAAAGGTGCTCACTGGGTGGCCCTTCGGATCCCGGACGGCTACATCTCCTGCCACGCCAACAAGGCCCGCATCGGCGAGTTTCCGCTGGATGACCCGCAGAATTGCCTGTACTCGGAACACGTGATCTCGTTTGCGATCGAGAGAGGCTACTACCATCCGCAGTCGGGTGAGCCGTTTCGCTATTGCGAGGCCTACTGCCCGTCCACGCCCCAGAACCGGCGTTACGGCGACACGCGCGTTTGGAGCTTCCTTCGTCGCGTGGCGCCTTCCCAGAACTTCTCGCCCGACTATCACCGCGCCGTCCCCGGGGCCGCGCCGTACCCGTTGTGGGTCAAGCCCGACCGGAAACTGTCGCTGGCGGATGTGTTCGTGCTGATGCGCGACCATTATGAGGGTACCGACTTCGACATGACCAGAGGTGTCGACGCCGGGCCGCATGGCACGCCGAACCGCTGGCGGCCGATCGTCTGGAACGTCGCTGGCGTCGAGCACGCGTGGGAGCGCCCCATCTCCACCCAGCAGACCGGCTTCACATTCGTTTCGCAGTCGCGCGACTGGCTGCCCAACCCGATCGGGGGTGTCTACTGGTACGCCGTCGACGACACGTATTTCTGCTGCTACGTGCCCCTGTACTGTGGCATCGACGCGTTGCCCGAGTCGTACACGGTCGGCAGCCTGGGAGAATTCTCCTGGGACTCCGCCTGGTGGGTGTTCAATTTCGTGGCCAACTACGCCAATCTGCGCTACGCCGACATGCGGGACGATATCTGGGTGGTGCAACGAGATCTTGAAGGAACACTGCTGGCTCTCCAGCCGGCGGTGGAGCGGGCGGCGGTCGAACTCGCCCGGTCAGACCCACAACTGCTGACGCGCTACCTGACGGACTACTCCGTCGCGCACGCCGAGTTGGTGGTCAAACGCTGGCGCGCGCTGGGCGAGCATTTGATTCGGAAATACAACGACGGGTACGTGCAGGATGAGCGTGGTCGCCCGCAAGAACAGGGCTATCCCGAGTCCTGGCTGCGAAAGGTACTCCGCGAACGCCCGGAGCAGTTCCGCTTGCCCGCCAATCCAACGGGCGTACCGGAGTCCAAGCTCGAAGACTGACGCACGGCCCCCAGACGAACGGCAGAACCCGCGAACTTGCCCGAGCGTCATTGTTCAGCGTGCTCTGATCACGTGCTGATGTTCGTAGAACGCGCGGACGCGCGGATCCTTCAGCAGGGGGCCGTGCACCTGGAGCAGGTTGAGATCCGAGTGCGCGTTGCCTTCGATCAGCTTGAAGCTCTCCTCGGTCACTACAACGTCCCAGCCGACGCAGGGTAGAAACGGTACCGA
>JAHJAR010000318.1 GCA_018814045.1 Planctomycetota bacterium
ACCGTAGCACCTCGATCACCTCCTTCGAGGTGATGCGGCGTTCGACCTCGATGGCCAGGCACTCACGGGTGAACTCATCCTCGATGGTCAGCAGCTTCAGCGTTCGCCCGTCGGCCGTCTGGTCGCTGACGAAGTCATAGCCCGCATTTCTCACCGGTATGGCGATTTTGGGTTGTTGGCGGCCGCGCAGCGGCGAGTTGGGTGGGCGGGCGCGAGTCTGGGATACAAGCGGAGCGGATCGTCTACTTGGTAACGTGAGCTGGCGCAGTTTCCGGGCCGAAACGCTCGATCGGCGCACACCAATCCCGGGGCGGCCTTGCGGCGGGTACACAAATCAGCCCCTCAGACGACCAGGACGGTCAGCATCGGAGCCGCCGCGGACACAGCCGCCGAAGATGCTCGTACACCTGGTGGAAAACACCCCGGTACGGGTAGCTCTCGGCCAGGGATACCCACACCTTCCGCACCGTCACACGGATTTGGGCCCCGAGCTTCAGCAGTTTGAGCCGGATGGTTCCGCACTGGGCCCGGGCCAGTTCGGTGCCCTTCAAACCCAGCCGGCGCAAGGCCGCCAGCAACGTATAGGCCACCGATGAGAACCACAGCCGCAATTCGTTGGCCCGCATCGTCGCCGCACTGGTCCGGTCGGCGAAGAGGCACAACTGTTGTTCTTTGATCCGGTTTTCCATGTCGCCGCGGGCACAGTATTCGTCTTCATACAACGAGCGGGCTTCGATCTGGTCGGCCGACACAGACGTAACCACGAAACGCGGGTTGGCTCCCTTGGCCAGGTGTTCGGCCTTGCCGATCACCCGCCGCGCGCGTGACCAACTGTCACGCGTCTGATAGGTGAAATCCTTGAAGACGCGGGCCGCCTGGCCGCTCAGCTCGAACTGTTGGCGGGCCTGCTCCAGTTCGTCGGCTAGTTCTTCGATCAGCCGCTCGTTCTTCGCCAGGCCCAGCACGTAATCGACGCCCTGAGCCTCGCACCAACGCATGATGTGCTCGCGACAGAAGCCCGAATCGCCGCGAATGACGATCTTGACCTTGGGCCACTGTGCGCGAATCTGGCCGACGATGCGGTCCAGTTCCTTCAGGCTGCCGGCCGAGGCGTCGATGTTGCTCGGCCGCAGCCGGGCGCACAGCAGGTGCTCGCCGCAGAAAATGTACAACGGCAAATAACAGTAATTCTTGTAGTAGCCGTGAAAGAAGCGCCCCGCTTGGTGCCCGTGGATCGGATCGTCGGTCGCGTCCAGGTCCAGCACAATCCGCTTGGGCGGCTGCGGGTGTGCTTGCAGGAATAGTCCGGTAAAGAGCGTCTGAATCGCCCGGCGATCGGTGGTGATCTTCTTGTAGCGGCTGCGGGCGTCGGCCCGCACCGGCGTGAGTTCCAGCCGATTGAGCGTGCTCTTGCCGGCCAGGGCCTTGCCGCGGTCGCGTTTGCGCGCGCGGTGCTGTCCCAGCGGGTCGCGTTTGCCAACCAGGACGGCCAGCAGCGGGTCGTGCCGCAGATCGTCGTGGTCGTTCAGGTCTTCGTAGCCCAACGCCAGGGCGTAGATGCGCTGGGCGATCAGGTCTTCGACCGGGTGCTCGATCAGGCCCGGGTCGCGGTGATCGCTGAAGCAGGCCGCGAACTGACGCAGGATGCCCGTGACGCGTTCGGTCTCACGCAGGAGCAAACCGCCGGCGTCGGAGGTGATGTTGCCGCCGTCGAAACGGGCGACAACTTCCCGGCGTCCGAGGTGGTGAAATGCGAACGATTCTTGAGTACACTCTGTCGTCATAAAGGCCGTCTCCTCTGCTTGGCACAAGTCGCCTGTTCAAAACGTCTTATGCCACAGAAGACGGCCTTTATCCATCACCCCGGTGAGAAATGCGGGCTAGCAGCGCCCCCCGCGGGCGGGGGCAGTTCAGGTGGCCCAGCCCACTACACCCGTCTGCGTGAGATATGGGACATCTGGCGCTCGACCTAGTAGAATGATCGCCCCTGCGGCGATGCGAGGATTGTCCTCACCTTCCCGTTGGGAGGGCCGCCGATCCGGAGAGGGCCCTCATGAGTATTCTGGCGGTCCAAGGCAGCCATCGCCCGGCGACAAGCCGCGCGAACGCGGGCGGTTCGGGTAGCGCAAGCGGCGCGAGCGCGGGCGGTTCGGGTAGCGTGAGCGGTGCGTCGCGGACGGACCGGCTTGCTGAGTTCCGTCGTGAACGGCCTCACACCTGCTTTGTAGAAAAGGGCGAATTCACTGTCATCCCGGCGACCATAGGGAGGAGGGATCTGGCCGGGAGTTTCGACGAATTCCGCATTTGCGGCTAGATTCCTCGTCGCGGAGTTTACCCTGAGCAACGTCGAAGGGCTCCTCGGAATGACATGCGACGCAGCCTTCTCTACCAAGCAACTGTCATGGAGATTCGTCTCCGGCGAACGGCACCCTGCTCAGACAAACCCGCTTGCTCTTCGTGCCTTCGTGTCTTGGTGGTGAGAGATTGCGCCTGGCCGTGCCGCTGGACGGGGCAGCACGTCACCCAGTCACCGCCGGCGCATGAAAAACGGGTGAGTGACGGGATTCGAACCCGCGACCCCCAGGACCACAACCTGGTGCGCTAACCGGCTGCGCCACGCTCCCCATGTTTCTCTGGTACGCCCGGGAGGATTCGAACCTCCGGCCAGCGGCTTAGAAG
>JAHJAR010000319.1 GCA_018814045.1 Planctomycetota bacterium
CCGACGCGCGGCGGCCGGTGCCTGGACAGGTGAAAGCTTGTGATGAACAGCATTGCCGCGGCCCCCAAACTCGATTCGCGCATCCCTTGGGTGGACGTCGCAAAAGGCATCGGCATCGCGCTGGTCTTCTACGGTCATTTCGTGCAGCGCTTCATCGGTCTGGGGGTGCCCGCCGCTGCGGAGCAGATGAGGTGGATCTACTCGTTTCACATGCCCTTCTTCTTCCTGCTGGTGGGCTACGTCTACAAAGACCGAGGGTTGTCGTTTGAGCAGTTCCTAAAGCGTCAGTTCCTCACGCGGCTGGTCCCCGTGTGGGTATTCAGTATCCTCACCATGTTCGTGTGGATCGGGAGTGAGTACGCCGCCGGCAGCTCCGGGTGGGTGGAACGGTTCGGCTGGCAGGGCCTGATGCGTCACTGTGCCAGTGAGACCTTCGCCGTGGTGGTACAAGGCCGTCCGAGCTGGAACTTGCTGACGTGGTTTCTGATCTGCCTCTTCGTGGCCGAGATTTGGCACTTCGCCCTGCACCGTTGGGTGCGGCGGAACCGTTATCTGGTCGTCTCCATCGTCTGCGTGGGCGCGGGCGTCGTCCTGATGGACCTGTATGCCGACAGCATCCACGAGCGAGTCGGCGCCCGTCGGCACTGGTGGCTGGCCACGTCGTCCGTGGCGGCGCTGTGGTTCTATCAGGTGGGCATACTCTTGCGGCGTCTGGGATGGCTGAACAGAAGCAAGTCAAAGTTGCAGCTATGCGTCCTTACCGCAGCATTCCTGGTGGTATCGCTGCTGACGTTTAACCTGAATCGCTCACTCGGCGAGCAGCCCCTACCCGTCGTGCTGATGGTGGTCGCGTACTACGGCAACATCGGGTGGTTTCTGGTGGGCAGTCTTGCCGGCACGGGTTTCGTCATTCACCTCAGCCGGATCCTTTCGGCCAGCAGAGTGCTGAGGTACGTGGGGGGAATCACGCTTGTGTTGATGTGCCTGGACGGAATCCTGCATGAATTCGTGAACCCCGCGGTGGCCGAATTCATCGCGCGCGCAGTGCCCACGCCGCACGTGCTGCTGTTGACCGGTATCTGCGCGATCGGCACGGTGCTGTCACTCCTGGTGTGCCTGCCGGTGAACTGGTTGCTGGAAAGGTACGTGCCATTCGCCCTCGGTCGCTCCGGAAGGTGGCGGGTGCGGTCGAGTCGGCCGGCACCAGCGGGGACCGAGAGTACAGGCTCGCGTTGAGGGTCGTTGGGCTCGAGTTGCAGGCCAGTCGGCGGGCCGGCGACCGCGCGGCGTGCGCGGCGCTCCCGGGCGCGTGCTTGCCGCTGTTCCGCATCCGCGTCCACGGCGCGCGAAAAAACAATCGCCAGCCGGACCGCATATTACTCGTACGAAAAAATGAAGACCGGGAACCGGTAAGGGAAAAATTGCCCGACGCCGGCGGTGCGCCCACCCGGCTGTCCGGTTTGCCGCTCTGAGACGGCATGGGAAAGTGGGAAGCCCGCCGATCCGCTGACATAGTGACGTTTCTTGGACGACGGCCGAACCCAACGCTAGCATGACTTTATGCGTGCTGGAGATCTCGCGAACGAGGAATCCGCGTACGTTTCACCCTGGCTGCTTACGCTGGTCGTAGCGCTGCTCACGCTGCTGGTTTTGACGATCCACGCTTGCTTGTATCTGCCCTTTATCTCCGACGATGCGTTGATCTCTTTGCAGTATGCGAAGCGACTGCTGCAAGGTCACGGTCTGACGTGGTCCGATGGTCCCCGGGTGGAGGGGTACACGAACCTGCTGTGGATCTTGTGTTGCGCCGGACTGGGCGCTCTGGGGGTCGATCTGATTGTCGCGACACGCGTCCTGGGACTGATCGGCATGGGGGCTGCGCTGGTTGCGGTGGCCGCCCCTCGACGTCCCAAAGGGCCTGGCGATTCGGTCGCCAGTCTGGCCGGCGGGCTTGCGCTGGCACTGGCAGGACCCATCGCGGTTTGGGCCATCGGGGGACTCGAGCAGCCGCTGTTAGTTGCGCTGTTGGCCTGGGCTTCCGTGCTCTGCTTTCCGTTGCTCGAGGCGAAGAAGCCGGACGTTCGAAAGACGCTGCTCCCGGGGTTGCTGCTGGGTCTCGTCTGTGTGACTCGAGCTGACGGCCCGGTGTTCTGCGTCGCGATCGGGCTTGGGCTGCTCGCCGCTGCGGGCATCCGCAGGTCAAGCTTGACGAGCTTGCTGCGAGTGGCGGCGCTTCCATTGCTGTTCACGCTCGGACAGCTGGTCTTTCGGCTGGCTTACTATGGGGAGTGGATTCCGAACTCAGCGTTCGTCAGGGTGGCGTTTACGAAGGAGCGGCTCCTGCTTGGGGTGACCTACCTCGCCGACAGCAAGCCGTACCTCCTGGGCCTGTGGATCCCCGCCGCGGCCGCCGTGGCCACGGGACTCTTCGTAAAGTCCCTGCGCCGCCGAGTGCTGCTGCTGTTTGTGGCCGCCCTAGTTTGGTGCGGCTATGTCGCTGTTGTCGGCGGCGACATCTTCCCGGCGCGGCGACAACTGGTGCCGACGGTCGTATGGGCAGCGCTGCTATTCTCACTGCTGGTCAAGTGGCTCGCTGCTGAAAGACGGCCTTTCGCCGGCGCGGCGTGGGCGTTTGCCGCGGTCATGCTTGGCTTGCTCGG
Organism: Planctomycetota bacterium; assembly: GCA_018814045.1. GTDB lineage: Bacteria > Planctomycetota > Phycisphaerae > UBA1845 > Fen-1342 > JAHJAR01. Next base: position 2,661 of record JAHJAR010000319.1, read on the forward strand.
ATGGTTCCAATGGAAGGATCCGGAGAACCGCCGCGCCCTGCGCGAACGATGGGAGTGGGACGGACAGGTTGTGGGCAATCTGTTGCGCTGCGCGTTCGGCGACGCTCAGCCGCTGCTCGCCTGCGACGCTGCCGGCTGCCTCCCGTACTTCTCGGAGCTGCCGGTCATCGACATGCTCGGGGTGAACGACCGGCACATCGCCCGCACGCGACCGCCACGCTTCGGCACTGGACCTCTCGGCCACGAGTTGGGGGATGGCGAGTACGTGCTCGCTCGAAAGCCGGATCTGATCATCTTTGACAAGCCGCGCGGCCGGGCGTCGGCCAAGTATCTCAGCGGTCGGCAGATGCAAGCCGATCCAGACTTCACTCGTCTTTACCGACTCGTGTTTTTTGAGGGTCGTGATCCCTACCGAGTCGTATCGCGTATCTGGGTGCGCGCCGACAGCGAAAAAATCGGCATCGACCGAGGGTCCGCACGCGTCATCGCGCCCGCTCACTTCCTCGCCACTTCCGAACACACCACGGCGCAGCTTGATGAGACTGGGAGCCTCGTGACTGTCATTCCGCAGGGACGTTGCGCATCGCTTCAAAGCCTCCAGCTTAGCCCGGGCGCTTGGCGGCTGACCGTGGCCGCGGACGCGCGCGTAGGGATCGGCGTAACCGGTTTCGGTCCAGAGCCAGCTCGCGGCTTCGACGGCGTCCACTTCTCTTTGCCGAGCGACGAATCGGTGACCGTCAGCGTTCAGCTCGCGGCCCCGCCCGACCACCCGGTGCGTGTCCGGCAACTGCTGTTCGAGCGGGTTGATGGTTGAGCCACGGCGTGCCGCGACCGCTCTCCTGGGTCCGGTGCGTGGTGACGGCGGCGGTTCCGGATCGATTCGGGCTTCGACGATCAGGGGTTCGCGTCGCGCGCCGGCATCTTCAACGACCGCGTCGCCGGCCGCGTCGTGTGGGTTAACCACTTGTCCGACGAAATCGCCGTTTTCTATCGCGCAACGGGGGTAGCGGGTCGGTTTGAACGCGCCCCGTAGTTGGCGGGTCTGGCGCCTCCTGGCCTGTCGCGAGAGGCGACTAAACCCGATCAGAACGAGCGGCGCGGGTCCAGCCTATCGGCGGGCTCTTGGCATGACGGGAACCCACAGGAATCTAAGTTGTTTCTATACAAGGAGATGCGATCTCAACTGCGGCCGGTCACAGCCGTGCTTACCGTCCCACGCCACTTTCACGCTCGCTTCTCTTGACACACTAGGTCACGCTGGTAGCATTTATTGTATGCGGCGGCTGGGCGGGGCAAGCAGCGTCTGCGAGCGTTCGCCAAGGCCGGCCGGGTGTCTGCCGCTTGGCCGAAAAGGCCGGCCGAGGAAGTGCCGATATAGCAGTGTCGGTGCCGTAAGGGCTCGTAGCTCAGTTGGTTAGAGCGCATCGCTGATAACGATGAAGTCACAGGTTCGAATCCTGTCGGGCCCATTTGACCGCTTGAGGCGGCAGCAGGGCAAAGTGGAGTGAACGCGGGATGTTGGATTGGCTACCGTTGGCGGTTTTTGGCGTCCTGCTCGCTTTCGCGATTTGGTCCGCGATTCGCGGGGGCGGGTCGTGAGGTACTCG
>JAHJAR010000320.1 GCA_018814045.1 Planctomycetota bacterium
GAGAACATGCGCCGCGAAGGATACGAACTCGCCGTGGGCAAGCCGAAGGTCATTTTCCGCGAGCTTGACGGCAAGAAGACCGAGCCGATCGAGATGTGCATCGTCGAGGTGCCGACCACGCATGTCGGCCCCGTCATGGAACTCATGGGCGCCCGCCGAGCGATCTGCAACAAGATGGAGACGCGCGACAGTCAGTCGCACGTGGAGTTTACGATTCCGACGCGCGGCCTGATCGGCCTGCGCAATCGCCTGATGACGGCGACGCAGGGCACCATCATCATGCACCACAACTTCTACGAATACGAGTTCTTCCGCGGCGGCATTCCGCGCCGCACGAACGGCGTGCTGATCGCCAGCGAAACCGGCCAGGTTACCGCCTATGCCCTCGACAACCTCGCCGACCGCGGCGCGATGTTTGTCTCGCCCGGTCAGTTGGTCTACGAAGGTCAAATCGTCGGCGAGCACTGTCGCGCAGGCGACATCATGGTCAACGTGTGCCGTGGCAAGAAGCTGACCAACATCCGCGCCGCCAGTGCGGACAAGACGGTGGTTCTCAAGACGCCGCGCCAGATCACGCTCGAGATCGCGTTGGAATTCATCGAAGACGACGAGCTGGTCGAGGTTACGCCCGAGGCCTTTCGCCTGCGCAAACGCTACTTGCTCGAATCCGGCCGCAAACGCGCCGCAAGACGTCGTTGACCGGCGCCTGTCCATACCGAGAGCCGGCGGGGATAGTGGCGGAGCAGCAGCGCCGTTCCTGGGCGGTCCTGTGCGTCCGTGAGCGGGCCTTTGATGCTGGCTTACGTATATGATACCAGACACGGGGCCGCAATCGCGCCCCGTTGCGAATGCGAGTCTGCTCACTACTCCAAAAGACACCGCAACCCGCGCTCCCAGCTACGAGTTACTCGCACCCGGAGACCCGCAGGTGCGTAAGCGCTGGTCCGCAGGTGCGTCACGGGGCGGGCGCCAGCGCCGGGGCGAGGATGTCCCAGGTCAACTCGCGCGGCGGTACCGCGACGATGCGGCGCAGACGCAGGAACACGAGCGCGGTGCGCAACACCGGACGCGCGAAGACCCTGTCCGCGGCGTAAGCGTAGGCCTGCATCTGAACGCCATAGCCGGCGACCCGTTGTTCGAGCTGGTCCGCCGGCGGCCGGTCGGTCTTGTAGTCCAGGATAGTCAACCCGGCCGCGGTCTCCACGAGGCAGTCAATCACGCCGCGGATGATCGTTGCGTCGGCCGCACTGTCGCGACCGGCGCCCGTGTTGGGCAGCGGCAGGGTGCATACGAAGGGGACTTCGCGCCGCGCGACAGGTGCGTGTGTGGCCAACAGCCGTCCTTCCGCCGTGCTTCCGAACCAGGCCACATCAGCAACGGGAATCAACCCGGCCTCGGCGGAGGTCAACCGGCCGGCGCTGACGAGCGCCGCGAGCTGCTCGCGGATGTCGGCGGCCGAGGTCAACCGCGTCAGATCAGCGTGTTGGAGGAAGCGATGGCAGGCAGTTCCGACCACGCGGCCGTCGATCTCTCCGGATCGGGCGGCGAAGGCGGGCGCACGTAGCGGCTCGGACCGGGCGGCGCAGACCGCCGGCCGGTCCGCGGGCTCGGCACGCGTGGTGATCTCCTTGACGGCACTGACCGAGAGGACGGCGGGCAACTCCGCCGCGGCCGTGTCCGGCTGCGTATCCAACAGGGCTGCGCTGCGCCGCAGCCACTCATCATCCTCGGGGGTCCAAGCGGGTGTTGCGGCGGGCGTGGCTGGGGCCGGTGGCCGGACTTGCAGCGCGTCGATTTGTGCGGCGGCATACGTGGTTACGCTGACAACCGGGCCGACTTCGGTGACTTCGTGCAGGCGCCCGGCCGCCGACGCCCTCAGAACCCACTCCAGCGTGCTTTTGGCGCCCAGGCGTGAGATGAGTGGAGGCGCATTGTCAGTCGCGCCGTGCCGCAGGCAATGCTCTTCCCAGGCGCCGGGATTGACATGGCCGATGACAACGAAACGCTCGCGGGCGCGCGTCGCGGCGACGTACAGCAAACGCAGCTCTTCGGCCAGTTCGCGCTCGTAGGCCGCATGCCGCCCGACCTCGTAGGCGGCGCTGACATAGGTTTCGCGGGCCGGGTAGTCCGCGGATTTCAGACCGAGGCCGTGCTGCGGATCGCTATAAAGCCACTCCCGGCGTGAGCCCAGCGCCTGGCGGCTGAACTCCGCCCCCGTGTTCAGCAGGAAAACCAGCGGGAACTCGAGCCCCTTGGCGGCGTGAATCGTCATGATCCGCACAGCGTCCTGTCCAGCCGCCACCGGCGCCCCGGGGTCAACGTCCCGTTCCGCGAGTCGGTCCAGGTGCGCGACGAACTCCGCCACCCCACGTTGTCCGGCGCGCGAAAAATCGGCGGCGAACTGCTGCAAGGCCAGCAGCGTGGCCAGGCGGTGAGCGCCCCCCGGCAGACCGTGGGCAAAGAACGGCAGGGCCGTATCTTGGAGAATGTGCCGCAATAGCTCGGGTAGCTCGGTTTGCCGAGCCAGACCGCTCCAGCCGTCCAGTTGGCGCAGGGCGCGCTCGAGTCTGGCGATCAGCTTGGCCTCCGCTCCATGGTGGCGGTAGTGTTCGACCGCGTCCAGGAAATCGCCCGGCGGGGCCGCGTGCCGAACGCGCAGCAGCTCGTCAGCCGTCAAGCCGACCATGGGGCCGCGCAGATAGGCTGCCAAGGCCAGGTCCTGGCGACGGTTGACCAGAAGCGCCAACGCGTTGCGAACGTCGAGCACTTGCAGTGCATCGAGCAGCGCCTCGCGACCGCTGGTGACACAGGGCAGGCCGGCGCTGCGCAGCACGTGGGCGACGAGCCCCGCGTTGCGCTTCGCCGACCGCAACAAGATCACCACATCCCCCAGCCGCAGCGGCCGCAGACGCAGCGTTCCGTCGGCAGCGCGCTCGGGGATTTGCATACGCTCGCGCAGCCACGATTGAATCGTACGCGCCGCAACGGCCGCCTCGCGCTCGATGCGCTCCACGTCCACGGTCGGGCGATCCGTGGCACCTGCACACACGGCGCCCGGGCTTTTTTCATACTCGAGCAGGTGCAGCGCGATGCGCGGCGTGCGGTCGCCGGTGTCAATCTCCGTGCGTCCGGCGCGCAGCCGTTCTTGTTCCCCATACGGAGTGCCTCCCAGGGCGCGGTCGAACAGCACTGTGAAGAGGCGGTTCAGGCCGTCGAGCAGGAGCGCGTGGCTGCGGAAGTTGTCCGTCAGCGGCAGGACCCGGCCATTCTGCTCACTGCACTCGAAGGCGGCGCCCAACTCCGCGAAGAGGCGCGGTTCGGCTTGGCGGAAGCCATAGATGCTCTGCTTCACGTCGCCCACCATGAAGCGGTTGGCCTGGCCCGCGGCAGCGCGCGAAACGAGGCGGAGGATCTCCACCTGGACGGGGCTGGTATCCTGATACTCGTCGACGAGCACGTGTTCATAGCGCTGCTGCAGGCGCCGGGCGACAGCCGTCGGCTCGCGCGGACCGGTGGCGGAGGGTGTGCCCAGCAAATCCAGGGCCAGGCGCAGCACGTCGGCGAATTCGTAGGCCGCCAGCCGCCGCTTGGACGTGCTCAGCAGGGCCTGGTAGCGCTGCTCGAGCTGCAGCAGCACGTCCACCAACGCCGCCGCCCGATCCGCATGCGCCACGACGTTCTGCACGGCGTCCGGCTCGGCTCGCTTTTGCAGCCGGTCCTTGAGCCAGCGCTGCCGTACTTCTTCGAGCAGCGCGGCGGCTTCCGCGCTCAGGCCTCGCGGCTTGGCTATCTTGAAGCCGGCGATCTCAGCCACCGTGTCCAGCAAACGCTGCGCGCCAACACCAATCTGGTTGTCGTCTGCGAGAGTGTCGCGCCAATGCGCCAGGGCAGTCTGGTAAGGGGCGAGCTGCGCGGCCACCTCCGGCGGACACTCCGCGCAGACTGCTGCCAACTGCTCCTGCTGAAAGCGACATTCGCTGACGAGCGCGGCAGCCAGCAACTTCACCGCCTGCGTGACACTCTCGGCTGCCGGACGAGCGTGCAGCGCTCGTTGCTGCTCGAACCACCGCGACGGATCGACGAGATGTTCGCGGAAGGCGCTGAGGGCGGACACATGGTGCTGGAGAAACTCCACGCTGGGTCTGGGACTGCGCTCGATCCAGGCGCGCGCGGCAGCGGCGAGGGCGTCATCCGCCGTGTAGATCCACTGGAAGAGTTCGTCCAGCACGTCGTGGCGCAGGAGTTCGGCGTCCTCGGCCCCGAGGACGGAGAAGCCGGCGTCGACGCCGGCCGCGACGAAATGCTCGTGCACGACGCGGCCGCACCAGGCATCGATCGTGCCGATGTGAGCCGTGTCTACGAGTATCTCCTGCCGGCGGAGGTGTTGCCGACCCTGCGCACTGGCGGCTTCATCGGCGGCCTCGCGCAGCATGCGGGCCAGGCGCACACGCAATTCGGCCGCCGCCGCCCGGGTGAACGTGACGACCAGCAACTGGTCGACGCCGCACGGAGCGCGTGTGTCGGTGATCAGCGACACGCAGCGGCGGGCCAGTACCTCGGTCTTGCCCGATCCGGCCGAGGCGGCCACGAGCAGGTCTGTGCCTCGGGCCTCGATCGCGGCGCGCTGCTGATCGGTCAGTTGCACGACGGCGCCCCCTGCTCGGGTGCGGCGGCCTTGGCCAGCGTTGGCAACGTATGCTCGGCCGGCCGCGGCGTGTTGAGCAGCCGGTCGAAGCGACAGACCGGCCGATACTCGCAATATTGGCAGGCTAGCCTTTTCTTCTGCAAGAGCGGGGCGACCGCGATGTTGCCGGCGGCGATGCCCTCGGCGGCGTAGAAGACCGTCTCTCGCGCGAGTTCCAGCCGCGCGGCCAGCTCGGCCGCTGGCTGCGCGTCAGAGTTCTTGTAGAATCCTCCATCCTTCTTCAGTTTCATCTGCGCCACCGGTGACGCAGCGTGGCCGAGTTGGGCGTCCAACAGCGGGGCGACGCGCTCGCTGAACACGCCCCGGGGCAAGAACATGTACATGCGTTGGTGGCGCGGGTCAGCATTGGCGGCGTATTGCGGGTCGAGCGCGTCCAGGCGGGGATAGAGCGGGGCCTGCAACACGCCGGCCAGATGCACGTTCTGTCCGTGGATCGCGCCAGTTTGCAGCGCCGCCAGGTATAGCAGGAGCTGAAGCTGCTTCTCCGACAGATAGTCGCCGGTGAAAGCCTCGGCGCTGCTCTTGTAGTCGTAAACCAGCACGAACGCGTCATCTCCCACGCGACAGATATCGACGCGATCGATCTGTCCGTGGATCTCAACGCGCTGACCCGTGGCGGCGGACAGTGCCAGCGGCGGCAGCGCTGGCTCGGGACCGGCGCGGCCGAAGCCGTGCTCCAGCAGCAGTGGCTCGAACGTCCCGCGACGCCAGCGGTCCGCATGGACCGCGACGACGTCTTTCAGGATGGAACCCAGCATGCTGCACAGAAAGGCGACCTGCGGACGGCGTTCGCCCAGATCGTCTGGCAGGTTGGCTTCAAAGTCAGACCGGGCCGCGCTGAGCAGCTCCTGCCAGCGTTTGTCCGATATCGCGCGCACGGAGCCTGGCTCGGCCAGGGCGCGGCGGGTGACACGGGCCAGGATGTCGTGGGCGCTGCTGCCGAGGTCCCAGGTAACCGGTTGCGGGCCGCGGCGCGGCTCCAGCCCGAGGCCATAGGAGCAGAAGTGCTGAAACGGGCAGCGCAGGTAGGATTCGATCTCTGACGGCGAAGCCCGCCAGATCAACTTCGGCTCGGTGTCGCGCGGGCGGCGGAAGTTGCCGACGGCGGCCGGTTGATTGCGGTACGTCGTGCCGCGCAGTAACCAGGCCAGGCGCGCTGCGCCCGTGTCGTTGCTGCGCAGTAGTTGGCAGAGTTTCTCGTAGAGCGCCTGCACACGCTGTGGCGGGGCGTCGCCCTGGCGCACACTCAGGTAACGCCGCACCAGCTCGTTCAGACACACCGGCGGCTCGTGTTCGGTCGGCGTCGCGACTTCCACTTCGGGCAGCACGCGCAGCAGCGCCCCCAGCAACGGCGATGGTTGCAGCGGATAGCCGGTGGTGCTCGTCGTGGCGTAGCTGATCGTCAGGCTGGTGGAAGCCCGGGTGAGTGCGATGTAGGCCAACAGCCGCTCGTCGAAGGCGGCGTCGCGGTGCGCGCGGGGAGCCGGCAGGCCGCTGGCGGACAGGCGGTCCCGGTCCGTTGTCGTGAGCAGGCAGTCATCCGGCGGCGGGGCGGGAAAGATGCCCTCGTTGAACGCGAAGACCCAGGCATGTTTGATTTCCGGGTGGCGGCTCCGTTCGATCGAAGCGACCAGGACCTGGTCCAGCGTCGGCGGCGCCAGACCCAGCGTCTGCTCACCCAGGATTGAACCGCTGACCGCAGCCAACTCGCCGGCGGTGATTGGCGTCTCGCCCAAGACATTGTGCAGGTTTTCCAACAACTCGCAGAACGCATCCCAGGCCAGGCGGTGCAATTCGGCTGATTCCCAGGCGTGCGTGTCGCGCGCTGCGGCGATCCAGCCGTTGACGCAGTCCGCGAATTGCAGGTTCGCCGCCACACCGTGCAACGCGCGCGCCCACGTCGCACCCGCGGGTGGTTTGTCGGCGTGAGCCAATTCGAGGAGCGGCGTCAGGGCGGCGACGATGCGCTGCCGCGCCCCGGCCAGTTCGGGACTCTCAGCCACGCAGCCGGATGGGTCGGCACCGTGTGACGCACCGAGTTGGCTGTCGCCGGCAAAATCCCACCTCGGGCGCCGCCACAGACCCGCCCCGCGTATTTCATGACCGGCGATGAGGTTTTCGAGGCATTCGCGTTGCGCGCGCGACAGCGGAAGCAGGCCGGTGCGCAGCAAGCGCGTTGTTGCCGCGGCGGCAAAGTCCGTCGTCGCAACGTCGAGCAGGGCCAGCACACCCCGGCTCAGTGGGTGGGCACGCAACGGCCGCCGGCGATCGATGAAGCATGGCAGCCCATACTCGGCAAAGACCTCGACAACCGTGTCGGCAAAGGGTTCCAAGTCACGCGCGATCAGGGCGAAGTCTCTGCAGCGCAGCCCACCCGCCGATTCAACGACCTGCTGGCGGATGAAACGGGCGGCCTGCCGCAATTCGTCCCGGTGTGTCGGACAGGCTAGGACCCGCACGGCCGACGCGTCGCTCGCGCCGGTAGTGGTGGAGCGTGGCGGCTCCTCATGCTCCGTGGCCAGTCCGGCCTCCAGGCGCGCGAGCATGGCAGTGTTGCGTTGCCGCGGCGGGCGGGCAGGTGTCAGGCGCAGCGGCGGGTGACACGCGATGCCAGCTTGGTCGAACAGCGTCATCAGGCGTTGATAGGTGCTCTCGGTGTGATAGAACAGGTGGAGCGGATCAGGCCGATTGCCGGGGGCGACGGCCGGTGCGGCTGGGTCAAGCAGGAGTGTGATCGTCGTTTCGCGCGCCCCGCTGGCCAGGGTGACCAATGTGGCCAGTTCCTGCCCGGTAAAGCCGGCGAACCCGTCCACCCAGAGACGTGTGTCGCACAGCCACTCCGATGCCGCCAGACGCTCGCGCAGCACAGCCAGACGCGCGGCGGGATCAACACGCTCACGGCCCAGCCAGCCCACATAAGCCGCATAGACGCGGGCTATCTCGGCAGCCCGGGCCTGGGCGTCTGCTTCCTCCAGATGTGCGACCGCGGCGGCAAACTCAGCCGGGGATACGTTTTCGCGCAGCAACTCCTCGATTACGCGGTCCAATTGCGTGAAGAACCCGTTTGTGTGGGCCGCGGCGCGGAACGCGCGCCACGTATCTGGGAGGCGGGCGACAACGGTGCGCAGCGCCAGAACTCGGGCATGGGCACCGAGCAGGTTTGGTTCGGGACCGAGTTCGCCGAACACACGCTGGGCAAGACGGGTGAAGCTGAGGACCTCTGCCCGCGCATAGACCTGCCGGAGGGTGCGGCCAACCAGCGCCCGCTCCATTTGAAGACTGGCCTGTTCGGGTACAAGCAGGATCAGACGCCCATGCTCGTTCGGACAAGCTAGGTTGGCCAAAGCGGCGTCGAGGCAGTGGTGTGTTTTCCCGGCCCCGGCACGGCCCAGGACGAAGGTTACGGCCATGGCCGACTATGCCCTCCGGTGGGGCTGCCCCACGCGCGGGGCGCGTCAGTCATCCTCGTATTTCTTGAGGCGGTCTTTGTAGTCGTCGCGCTGGTGCTTGTACTTGGCCTTCTCTTCCTTCAGGTCCTCGACCCGGCGTTCGAGCTGTTGGATGTAGCGGTAGGCCTTGTGCAGTTCCTGGCGCGCCTCCTCGTGTGACGCCGTCGCCGGCACGCGGCTGCTGTCCACGCGCTCGCCGCCGTTGCCAACGCGTACGTCGATTCGCTCCGGTGCGGTGACACAGCCCGTCATCGCGATCAGCAACACACCGATCGCCACTGCCAACAGGTGCTTCCTCATCATGATTGGGGCCTCCTGACATCCACGGTAGACCGCCTGGTATGATCGGTGGTTAGGCCCGCGTGGTCAAACGTAGCCCCCCACAGCGCCGCAGGACTCAGCGCCGGCGGTTGCCGCCCGGAACGTGGCAGGCGACATCTCCGGCGGGGTTCAGCGATCGGGTGTCAGGCCTTAGGATTGTGGAGCATCGCCGCCGGCCCCGACGTCGTGCGCTCCGGAGCGGGACGCCGCCCCAGCCGGGCGTGGAGGATCATGGAAAACCGGGTAATCACCATGTTGGGTTGCACGGCGAGCGGCAAAGGCGTCGTGGCTCGCGCGCTGGCGAGGCAGCTTGATGGCGAGATCGTCAGCGTCGATTCGATGAAGGTCTATCGGGGCATGGACATCGGCACGGCCAAGCCCAACCCGTCCGAGCGGGCCGCTGTCCCGCATCACCTAATCGACCTGGTTGACCCGTGGGAGACCTTCAGCGTGGCCCAGTTCATCGAGCGAGCCGATCGGGCGGTGCAGGAGATTCACGCCCGCGGGCGGCCCGTCGTCGCGGTGGGGGGGACGGTTCTGTACTTCAAGTGTTTCTACGAGGGGCTCTTTGCGGGGCCGGACGCCGATCTTGAGATCCGGGGAGAGATCCGGCGGCGGGCGGCGCTCGAAGGCAACGCGGCCTTGCACGCCGAACTGGCCCGCGTCGACCCCGTGGCCGCCGAGCGTATCCACCCGAACGACCTGCGCCGGATTGAACGGGCGTTGGAGGTCCACCGCCTGACCGGCCAGCCGATCAGCGAGTTGCAGCGCCAGTGGGAGAGTGGGAGTGTTCGGCGGTCGGAGTGGGATTGGCACCTGATCGGCCTGCGGCGTGCGCGGGAGGCGGCGAGTCTGCGGATCAACGAACGTGTCCGCCGGATGGTCGCAGCGGGACTGGTGGAGGAGGCCCGCGTCATCTGGAGCCAGCCGCGCGGCGTCAGTCCGCAGGCCCGACAAGCCGTCGGCTATGCGGAGTTGTACGAGCACTTCGAGGGGCGACTGACGCTGGATGAGGCGATCGAGCGGATCAAGATCGACTCCCGCCGGCTGGCCAAGCAGCAGCGAACCTGGCTGAAACGGCTGCCGGCGGTACGCTGGGTGGACGTGGGGGATACGGACACGCACGAGGAGCTCGCTTCCCGCGCGCGGGAACTGCTGCCTTGACAGCCCGCCGCAGGACTCCTTCCTGGTCCAGCCGGTACCCAATCCTAACACACCGCCTGGACTCGTTCTTGGGGGGCAGGTCACAAGGCGAGATGGATACGTAGTTTATAATCAGCGGAGTGTTGCGCAGCGGGTTTGAAGGGGGTCTGAAGCTGCGGGGCGAGCTCAGCCCGGATCGCGTCGGAAAACAGCGACGATGTCCTCGACCGGTACAACGAACAGTCGATTATCACCCTCGAAATCGACCGGGATCGCGTTCTTGGGGTTGAAAAGGACCCTTTCGTACTGCGCAATCGGATAGTCGTCGTCGCGTTCTATCAAGGCGGAGACCGCAACGATACGTCCGGTAATCGTCGGAATTTCGATGTTGTCCGGAAGCTGGATGCCGCCCTTGGTCGTCTTCTTGTCTTCGTCTTTGCGAATCAGAACCCGTTTGCCTAGCGGTTCCACGACTTCCAGTTGCTTTCCGCGGCTGGCTTGGTTCATGCCGATCCTCTCGTATACTGCCCACATGGCGGCGGGCCGGCGTCGCGCCGCCAGCAGCGCCCCGGAGTCAATCAGGAGCCAATGTAGTGGACACGCCGACGCTACGCAATCTGCTCGAGCAGGTCGCTGACGGCCATTTGGATGTCGCCGCGGCACTGGAGCGGCTGCGCACGTTTCCGTTCGAGGACGTCGAGTTTGCCCGCATCGACCACCAACGCGCGCTGCGCTGTGGTTTTCCCGAGGTCATTTTCGGGCAGAACAAGACCGCCCAGCAGGTCGAGGAGATTTTCGCTCGGCTCGCGGCCGACGGCAATAACGTCCTCGCGACCCGTGTTGAAGCAGAAGCGGCGGCGGCCGTCCAGCGGCGCGTGCCCGAGGCCGACTATAACGAGCTCGCCCGGACGGTGAGCTTGCGGCAGAAGAGCGAACCGCAGAGCGATGGGTTCATCGGCATCATATGTGCCGGCACGGCCGACCTGCCTGTCGCCGAGGAAGCCCGTGTCACCGCCGAGATGATGAACCAGCGGACGCAGAAGCTCTACGACGTCGGTGTGGCCGGACTGCACCGCCTGGTGGCCGAATGTCGGGCCTTGCGCGAGGCGAATGTGCTGGTAGTCGTGGCTGGGATGGAGGGCGCATTGCCCAGCGTAGTGGGTGGGCTGGTGGAAGCCCCGATCATCGCGGTGCCCACGAGCGTGGGCTATGGGGCGAGCTTCCGCGGGCTGAGTGCCTTGCTGGCGATGTTGAATAGCTGCGCCGCTGGCGTGTCAGTGGTGAACATTGATAACGGCTTCGGCGGCGGCCACCAGGCCGCGTTGATCAATCGCGTGGCCGCGCGTACCAACGCCGCGCGGCCGGCCGCGCCCACAGGATGAGAGCATGCCCACACCCGCGCCGCCGCCAACTCTGGTCACCGATCTGCCGCGTCTCGCCCCGCGCGCGGAGTGTACGCACAAGGGGGAGACGGGGCGGGTTGCCATCATCGCCGGCAGCCGTGGCATGAGCGGCGCGGCGTGCCTGGCGGCCCTGGGTGCGTTGCGTGGCGGCGCCGGGCTGGTTCGCGTGCTGGCGCCGGCCTCGGTGCAGCCGATAGTGGCGTCGAGCGAGCCCTGTGCGATGACCGTTCCGCTGAGTGAGGATGAACGTGGGCGCATCGCTTCGTCGGCAACTCCGACGATTCTCGAAAGCCTGGCATGGGCAGACGTGGTGGCGCTGGGACCGGGCCTGGGGCTGAGTGGCGAAGTGACCGGTGTGGTCTCCACCGTACTGACGAAGTTTGCCGGCCCCGTCGTGCTGGACGCCGACGGTCTCAATTCGATCTCCGGCGTGCGAGATTGGTGGAAATCGCGCGCGGGCCGTGTGACCGTTGTTACGCCGCACCCCGGTGAAATGGCCCGACTTCGTCAAGGGGCGGGCCTGCCCGAAACCAGGGGGCAGAGTGATGCTGCACGGCGCGAGGTGGCGGTCGAATTCGCGCGCTTGACCGGGGTAACCGTCGTGCTCAAAGGGTATGCAACGGTCGTGGCGACGCCGGTGGTAATCTACATAAACACCACGGGCAATCCCGGGATGGCGACGGGCGGGATGGGGGATGTGCTGACGGGACTCGTCGCGGCGTTGTTGGGCCAGGGACTGGCCGCGTTCGATGCCGCGCGGTTGGGCGTCTACTGCCACGGTGCCGCCGCCGACCGGCTCGAGCAGCAGATTGGTCCGCGCGGCTATTTGGCGCGGGAAGTGGCGGATGCAGTGCCCCAAGCCCTGGCACAGGCGTCGCGTCCGCCGCTCGGGTTCAAGTAAGGTGCCGATGAGTTGCGCTGCCGGTGCATCTGTGGTGAGATGGGCTAGAAGCTATCCCAAAACCGTCCAGAGGTGGGCAGCAGAACCGAGCCGCGCGCGTAAGCAAGCGGTTCTTCGGCAACCGCTCGCTTACGGTCGCGGCTCGGATGAGATGCAAACAGCGTGAGGCACTACGCTAGGGCAGCCGACATCTGATGGAGCAGAACGCGGAGACAACGCTGCTGTCGGCGAGGGAGGAACGGAGAGGCTGTTCGGTCTGGCGCGCGGTGGGGATCGGCGTGTGTGTCGCGGTCATGGGCGGTGCGCTGCTGGCCACGCTGGAGACGGCCGCCGCCCTGGTGGTCGTTAGCAAGCACATCCGAGAGGAACCTCTGCCGATCGGCGTGCTCGTTGCCACAGTGGGAAAAGCCGCGGCTACGCATACGATACTGTGGCTGCCCGTTATGGCGGTAGTTGCTGGGCTGTATGGACTGCTGGTTCGTCGCCGGGCGGCACATCCCTGGGCGGCGTTGTTGGCGGCGATTGTGCTGCTGGCCGGGCTGGTCGTAGTGCCTGCTGATCTGGCATTGGCGAGAATCGGGGGCAGCCTGTCGCTGGTGCTGGGCGTGCTGGGTGTTGTGGCGACCAGCTCGATTGTGTACGTGCTCGTGCGCGTAAGCGCAGGGTGGGCCGGGCCGCGGCGTGCCGACGGCGTCTTGTACGGATTGACCGGGGCCTGCGGCTTGCTCACCGTCATCACCGGCACCGGCTTCGCGCGCTCGGCGCTGTTTGACGCGGCGCGCTACCGTATGCCGGCGGGGCGGCCCGCAGCAGTGACGCGCGCCGGTCCCAACGTGCTGTGGATCGTGTTGGACACGGTGCGTGCGGATTACACGAGTGTGCTGGGCTATGAGCGGCCGACGACGCCGTTTCTGGAGCGCTGGGCGGCTGGGGCGCTGCTGTTCGAACACGCGGTTGCCAATGGCATCTGGACGATTCCCTCGCACGCATCGATGTTCACCGGGCTGAGCGTGCGGGCGCACGGCATGGATCACGTATTCCCGCGGTTGGACCGGCGTCATCGCACCGTGGCCGAAGAGTTGACGTCCGCCGGCTACCGGACAGTCGCGTTCAGCAACAACCCACTGATCTCGCCCGAGACCGAACTGACGCGGGGATTTGCCGAACACCATTCGCTGTACCATCTGCAACATTTGGGGCGTTTTTCGCTCCAGCTTCTGTGGGAGAAGTGGGGAACCGGACCGATTTTGCCCTGGCTGGGGGGGGACTATGGTGCCGCCCTGACGCACGACCTGGTGGCCCGGTGGCTGGCCGAGCAGGCCGAGGATCCCGCGCCGTTCTTTCTGTTCATAAATTACATGGAGGCCCATCTGCCCTACAACGTGCCCCGGCGCTATCGACAGATGTTTCTGTCCGAGCCACAGGTCGCGCGTTCGTATGAACTACGGCGCAGGGTCTATGGCGACCTGGTGGCGGCGTTGCATCAGCGTTTCAATATCGAGGGGGGCGATTTCGTTACGCCCGAGGACGTCGAGGTGTTGCGGGGTCTGTACGCGGCGGCGATTCGCTACCTCGATGACCGTGTGGCGGAGATGATCCAGGCGTTCGAACAGCGCGGCTTGCTGGACGAGACACTGGTCGTGATCGTGACTGACCATGGCGAACACCTGAATACGCATGGAATGTGGTCGCACTGCTGTCAGGTGTACGACGACGTGATTCGTGCGGCGCTGCTGATACGCGAACCCGGCCGGCGGGAGGGCCGGCGCGTGACGACGTCGGTGCAGGTCGCCGACCTCTTCCCAACTGTTCTGCGGGTGACGCGCGGCGCGGCTGCTCCGCAAGTGGGTCATGATGTTTGCGATCTGGTGGCTTTGGCGGAACAGGAGCGCGAAGTACGGGTTGTGTTCGCGGAGTACAACGGTCCCGACCGGGATTCGTTGCAGCGCATGCGCAGCAGTTCCAAGCGCGAGATCGCGCGCCGCGTTCAGCCGCAGGTGGCGGCGACCGACGGCCGTTTCAAGTACATTCACAGCCGCAGCGGCCGGCAGGAACTCTATAATCTGGTTGAAGATCCGGGGGAGTTGCATAACCTCGTGGCGTCGAACCAGCGGCAGGCCAGCCGCTTCGCCCACCTCCTGGCAGACTGGCGGGCAGCGGTGCCGCCGTTTCAACCCGGGGGCGCGTCGTCCGGGACGGCGATGTCGCCGGAGATGATCGAAGCGCTGCGCAGCCTGGGGTACCTGGAAGATCAGTGATCCGTTGCGGTCTTCGTGCGACGGTGAAGCAGATCAGGACTGTGGGGACCAGTCGGTTTCTTGAACACATCCCAAAACTCCGTCCGAGCCGCGATCGTCAGGGAGCGGTTGTGTCGAGAACCGGTCGGCGCCGCCGGCAACCGCTCCCTCACGGTCGCGGCTCGGAAAGATACCGTAATTGTGAGCCACTACACTACGTTGGCGCGGATGGCCGCCTGCAAATCGTCTGCGCGGTCGGTTTCGGCTGGGAACAGCCGATGCTACGCTGTGTGGCAGGCGGGCGAGCGAACAGCGCTTGACGCGCTGGCCGGCGGAATCACGCGGGCCTGCACCGCGGCAGACGGGTGACTGCGCGTGACCCCGGCAGGAGACCAGGATCATCTTCGATCGGCGGCGACAGAACGTACCAATCGTCATTGCGTTCCCGGCGAGACGGGCGGAGTGTTGTCCGTGCGGGTGATGCTGCTGGTTACTGATCTGGAACGGGGGGGAACGCCGCTGCGCATTGCCCGTCTGGCGTGCGGGCTCCGGGCGGCGGGCGCGGATGTGTCGGCTGGCTGTCTGGCGCCTCCTGGTCCGGTCAGTGCCGAATTGGAGGCACGGGGAATCGACACTTTCTCCTGCGCGGCGCGCGACGCCCGCGATGTGCGAGCGTTGCAGCGATTGGCGCGGCAGGTGCGGCGTCTGAGGCCGGACCTGATTCACGCCACGCTTACCCACGCGAATGTTGCGGCGCGTGTGGTCGGGCTGGTGTGCCATGTGCCAGTGCTGACCTCGACGGCGACGATCGAGGTGGAGCGCCGCTGGCACCGCTGGGCGGAATTGCTGACGGCACGGCTGGACCGTGGCCATATCGTCAATAGTGAGACACTCGCTCGCCACGTTGCGGAGGCGTTCTGGCTGCCGGAGCGACACATCCACGTGGTCCCGCCGCTACTGGCGCCCGTCCCGCGGCGCACCGAGCGTGCCGCGGCACGGGAACGGCTGGGCATCCCCGCGCACGAGTTCGTGGTGCTGTGGGTCGGGCGGCTGGATCCGGTCAAGCGCATCGACCTGATAGTGCGGTGTGCCGAGATCATGGGTGTCGTACCGTGCCGGTTTTTGCTGGCGGGTGACGGTCCGCAACGGCCGGCCGTGGAGCAGATGGTCCGGTTGAGCAGCAGCGCGCCACGGCTGCATCTGTTGGGTTGGCAGACGGGGCTCGGGCCGTTGCTGTCGGCGGCGGATGCGTTTCTGTTTCCGTCGCTGACCGAGGGCATGCCCAACGCGGTGCTGGAGGCGATGCAATTCGGATTGCCGGTGGTGGGCAGCGACGTGCCAACGCTACGTGAGCTGTCGGGCGCGGGAACGCGGTTGATGCTGGTCGAAAGCGCCGAGCCGAAGGCGTTCGCGGATGCCCTGCTGTGGCTGCGTGAGAACGACGACCACCGGCTGGCGCTGGGGCAACGTGCGGCCGCCTGGGTGGCGGGCGTCGGCGATTCGCGGGTGGCGGTGTGGGCTGTGCTGGGAGTATATCGGCGCGTGGTTCCGCGACGGCGTTGGTGAGCGAGCGTACCCTACAAAACGGAGCCGCGACTCCCTTGAACCCGAGCCGCGCATGTAAACAAGCGGTTCTTCCGCAACCGCTTCCTTACGGTCGCGGCTCGGAGGGAGTTTTGGGATGGGTTCTATTTACGGCCGAGTCAGGGGAATACGTGAGCTGGGTGGGGCCGACCGCGCTCGGTTGTCGCCGCTATAATCGCGTCCGCCGCGACGTCGGCTACACTAGAATCGCGCGTTTGCGGCGGTATGGAGCGCGGTGATGATTACCAGGGCGAGGCAGGGTTAGATGGCTGAGAGCAAGACCACCGGCCGCACGCCGGAGCACATACCTGATTATGTTTCCGGCGGCCACGATTGGCGGCTGGGGCGGTTTCCGAACCTCATGCTGCGAAGGGTGGAGGAGATCCTGCTTGTATCGAGCGCGTATGACTCGTTTATCCTCGAAGAGGACGGGTTGCTGACAGAGCTGATTTCCTCGGAGTACGTGGACCTGGGGCTGACGCACGCCCCGACCGTGACGCGCGTGTCGTCCGGCGAAGAGGCGCTGGCGGCGATCCGCAGCGGACGGTTCGATCTGGTGATCACCATGCTGCGGCTGGGGGACATGGATATCGCCAAGTTTGGTCAGGCGGTGCGCGAGGTGGCGCCCGAGCTGCCCGTGGTGTTGCTCGTGGCGACCGACTGGGAGTTGGCGCCCTTCGCGGAAGCAGGTGTCCGCCTGAACGTCGCCAGCACGTACGTCTGGCACGGCGACGCCAAGGTGTTTCTGGCGATCATCAAGGTGCTTGAAGATCGCTGGAACGCCGAGCACGACGCGCGGGTCGGCGGGGTGGGCATGATCATCCTGGTCGAGGATTCGGTACGTTTTCGCTCTTCGTTGTTGCCGATCATGTACACCGAGCTGGTGAAGCAAACCCGCGCGGTGATGGCCGATGGAATCAACCGCATGCACAAGATGCTGCGCATGCGGGCGCGCCCCAAGATCCTGGTGGCCGAAACGTACGAGCAGGGGCTGGAGTATTACCGCCGCTTCCGCAAGCACCTGTTCGGCGTGATTGCGGACGTGCGTTTTCCGCGCGGCGGCCAGCAGGACCCACACGCCGGGCTGGATTTCATCCGTGAAGTGAAGGCGGACAATCCAGACGTGCCCGCGCTGTTGCAGTCGTCGGAACCGGGCAACCGCGCGTTGGCCGAGTCGATTGGCGTGCAGTTCCTGCACAAGCGCTCCAGTACGCTGCTACAGGACGTACGCGACTTCATGATGCACAACTTCGGGTTTGGTGACTTTGTCTTCCGGATGCCCGACAGCCGCGAGGTGGCCCGGGTGGCGGACCTGCGGGCAATGGCGCGCGTGCTGCGGGACGTGCCGGCCGAGTCGCTCGAGTACCACGCGCGGCGCAACCACTTCTCGAACTGGTTGCGGGCGCGGACGGAGTTCGAACTGGCCGGCCGGTTACGCCCGCGCAAGGTGACGGAGTTCGGCGACCTGGAAGAACTGCGCCGCTATCTGATCCAGGTTTTTCGTGATGCGCTCTGGCAGAACCGGTGCGGCGTGGTGGAGGATTTTGCACGCCAGCGGTTCGAACCGGGCACGCGGTTTGCGCGCATCGGCGGCGGTTCTCTGGGCGGCAAGGCCCGCGGGTTGGCGTTTGTCGATGCACTGCTGGCCCGGCACAGGGTGGACCAGGCCTTCGAGGATGTGCGCGTCTACGTGCCGCAATCGGTGGTGATTGGCACGGACGTGTTCGACGCGTTCCTCGAGCTGAATCGCCTGCGGATGCTCGCACTGCGCACGACGAACGACGAGTGGATCAAATGGGCCTTTCAGACGGCCGACTTGCCGGAGCGTGTGGTAGTGGATCTGCGTGCCTATCTGGAAACGGTGCGCGGGCCGCTGGCCGTGCGTTCCTCGAGTCTGCTGGAGGACTCGCAGTACTATCCGTTTGCCGGGATCTACCTAACCCAGATGCTGCGCAACAACCACCCGGATGAACGCAAGCGGCTCCAGGAGTTGCAGGACGCGATCAAACTCGTCTATGCCTCGATCTTCTTCAGCGCGTCGCGTCGTTACTTGGAGGCTACGCCTCATCGCATCGAAGAAGAAAAAATGGCAGTGATCCTGCAACCGGTTGTGGGACGGCAGCGAGGCGACCACTTCTATCCCAGTTTCGCCGGGGCGGCGCGCTCGTACAACTACTACCCGTTTGGCCACATGAAGCCGGAGGAGGGCGTGGCTTCCGTGGCGCTGGGGCTGGGAATGACGGTGGTCGAGGGTGGCGAAGCGCTGCGCTTCTGCCCGACTCACCCGCAGGTGCTGCCGCAATTGGCTGACGGGGCCAAGTTCATCAACCAGTCACAACGCGGGTTCTATGCGATTGACCTCAGTCCGGCTAAGCAGCGCACGCCGGCCGATGCGGAGCGCAGCACGGTGCGTCTCGATCTGGACGTAGCCGAGGAGCACGGCACCCTGGCGCCGGTGGGATCGGTCTGGTCGAACGAGAACAACGCGTTCTACGACGGCATCTATCGCGCGGGCGTGCGGGTCGTCACGTTCGCGCATATCCTGAAGTCGGATCTGTTTCCCCTGGCCGGGATCTTGCGCCGGCTGCTCGAGCTGGGGCGGGCCGGGATGAACGGTCCGGTTGAGATCGAGTTCGCGGCCAACCTCGACACCGATCCACACGAGTTTGCGGTGCTCCAAATGCGCCCGTGCGCCGGGGCGTGCGTGCGCGAATGCGTCGACGTCGGTCGGTTGCCACAGGAGACCCTGTTGTGTCACAGTCCGCAGGCCCTGGGCAACGGCGTGGTCGACACTATCCGTGACGTGATCTACGTGAAGCCGGAGCGCTTCGACACCGCCCGGACGCTGACGATCGCGAATGAGGTGGGTGAGCTCAACGACGCCCTGCAGGCGGAGCATCGCCACTGCGTGCTGATTGGTCCGGGGCGGTGGGGTTCGACGAACAAGTGGCTGGGCATTCCCGTCCAGTGGAGCCAAATCTCCACCGCACGCGTGATCGTGGAAACCACGTTGGAGGACTTCGCTCCGGATCCGTCACAGGGCAGTCATTTCTTCCACAACCTGACCTGCTTCGGGATCGCGTATTTGACGGTGAACCCGCAGACCGGGCAGGGTTTCATCGACTGGGCTTGGTTGCAGCAGCAGCCCGTGGCGCGCGAGACCGAGTTCGTTTGTCACGTCCACTTGGCCGAGCCCTTGGAGGCCCGCCTCGACGGACGCACCTCCGTCGCGGCCGTTCTCAAACGGGCCACGCGTTCACGCGCCGAGTGACCGTGGCGCAGCACGCGTCGGCAGTCCTGTGACATCGCCGGCCAGCTATCGGGCGGGGGGCGGTTCAGCTTAGAATAATCGGCGTGATGAACCAGGCGTCCAGGCAAACCACCAGAGATGTCATTCTCGACTCGATCGCCGACGGCGTATTCACCGTGGATAGAGAGTGGCGGATTACGTCCTTCAACCGGGCGGCTGAGCAGATAACTGGTGTCACGCGGGCGGAGGCCACAGGGCGGCGGTGTTGTGACGTGTTCCGGGCCAGCATCTGCGAGAACGAATGTGCCTTGAAGGAGGCGCTCCGCTCCGGGCGGCCGATCGTGAACAAGGCCATCTACATCCTCGATGCCGATGGCCAGCGTGTTCCCGTCAGCATTTCGGCCGCAGCCCTGAAGGATGCCGCTGGCGAGACGATCGGAGGCGTGGAGACCTTCCGGGACCTCAGCCTGGTAGAGGAGTTGCGGAAAGAACTGGCGTCGAAATACACCTTCGCAGACATCGTCGGGCGCAGTCCGGCCATGCGGCGGCTTTTTGATCTGCTCCCGCAAGTCGCCGACAGCACCAGCACTGTGCTGATCGAGGGTGCCAGCGGCACCGGCAAGGAGCTGGTGGCTCGGGCACTGCACAGTCTCTCGCCGCGCCGCGACAAGCGTTTCGTCGCGATCAACTGCGGAGCGCTGCCTGACACGCTGCTGGAATCGGAGTTGTTCGGCTACAAGGCCGGTGCGTTCACAGACGCCCGACGCGATAAGCTCGGACGGCTGGCAGTGGCGGACGGCGGCACGATCCTGCTCGACGAGATCGGCGATGTTTCGCCCGCCATGCAGGCCCGGCTGCTCCGCGTCCTCCAGGAGAGAGTGTACGAGCCGCTCGGCGCCGTTGAGCCAGTGAGCGTGGACGTGCGCGTCGTCGCCGCCACGAACAAGGATCTCAACCGTTTGGTGAAAAAAGGGGTCTTCAGGCAGGATCTGTTCTATCGTGTCAATGTGATGCGGCTTAAGCTGCCGGAGCTGCGCGATCGGCGCGAGGATATCCCGTTGCTGGCGGAGCGCTTCATCAGCAAGTTCAACCGCCTCCAGGACAAGGCCGTGAGCGGCGTGTCGGACGAGGCGCTGGCGCTGCTCATGGAGCACGACTATCCGGGCAACGTGCGCGAGTTGGAGAACATTATCGAGCATGCCTTCGTGCTCTGCCGCGGGGGTCTGATCGCGCTACACCATCTGCCGGCGTCAGTCCGCGGCGAAAGCGACGCCAAGCCTCGGCGGAGTGAAGCTGCGCTCACGCTGAAAGCGCTCGAGACGCTGCATATCGCGGACGCCGTCCGTAGGCATGGCGGTAACCGAACCGCCGCGGCGCGCGAGCTAGACATCGATCCCAGCACGCTGTTCCGCAAAATCAAGTCGCTCGGCATAGAGTTGCCAAGGCCCGGCTCCGAGAGGCCGCAACAGCCCTAGTGTCGCATATTGCACTACCTCCGGTGCTGATGGCAGTGCAATTTGCGGCAACCGGCAGCGCTGCCGCGACCAGGCGAGTGGCCAGAAGTGTCTGCTAGTACGGTTGTTATGTGGCCCCGGGCGACGGCGGTACGAGGATTGCTGCCCCTGACCGGGCGGTAGCAGGTGAGGTGAGGGTCATGCCCACGTACGAATACGAGTGCGGGCAATGCGGCGATCGGTTTGAGCAGTTTCAGAACATGTCTGACAAGCCGCTGACGCGCTGCCCCAACTGCGGGGGAGAGGTTCAGAGGCTGATCGGCGCCGGTAGTGCCGTACTGTTCAGGCATAGCGGTTCCTCCGGTCCGCGGTGTGACCCTGCGCAACCGTGTTGTGGACGCGAGCACCGTGCGACGTTTCGCCGTGTAAGGAGTAGGTGATCTTGGCGAGCCGCGATCGACACGTCTTTGGCCCCGTACCTTCGCGTCGCTTGGGGCGTTCATTGGGCATCGACTTAGTGCCGTTTAAGACGTGCTCGTATGATTGCATCTACTGCCAACTTGGACGGACGACAGACCGGACCGTTGAACGAAGGGAGTATGTTGCGCTGGACGAAGTCGTGC
The DNA here is from genome assembly GCA_018814045.1 of Planctomycetota bacterium. GTDB lineage: Bacteria > Planctomycetota > Phycisphaerae > UBA1845 > Fen-1342 > JAHJAR01. The sequence goes on from JAHJAR010000320.1 coordinate 21,071, forward strand.
AGGAACTCGAGTATAGACTGGCAGTCGGACCGGCACCCGACTACGTCACGCTCTCGGGATCGGGCGAACCGACTCTGTATTCCCACTTGGCGCCGCTGATCGGGCGTATCAGGAAACTCACAGACCGCCCCGTCGCCGTGCTGACGAACGGATCGCTGCTGTGGGATCGGCAAGTGCAAGAACCGCTGCTGGAGGCGGATCTTGTTATCCCTTCGCTGGACGCCGGCGACGAGGCCACGTTCCAATGGGTGAACCGACCCCACGCGGCTCTCTCTTTCGATCGTGTGGTCGGAGGGATCGAGGAATTCTGCCGGCGGTTTGAGGGAGCGGTCTGGCTGGAGGTGCTTCTCCTGGATGGCCTCAATGCCGCGGGTGTCCAACTTGCGCGGATCGTCCGTCTGGCTGACCGCATCTCACCTGCCCGCGTGCAGTTGAACACCGTTACGCGGCCGCCGAGCGAGGAATACGCCCGGCCCCTGCCGCTCGATGAGCTCAACCAAGCCGCTCGGCTCTTCGGAAGCGGCGCCGAGGTGATTGCGGACTGTCGCATTGCGCACCGGGGTGACTACGAGATTGCGCGGCGGGAGGAGATTCTGGCGTTGTTGCGGCGACGCCCGTGCACGCTGGAGGACGTGACTGTGGGGCTGGGAGTGCATGCCAGCGAGGTCGTGAAGCATCTGGATGAGTTGCTCCGGGAGCATGTGCTGGCTTGCGAGAAAAGTGGTACACGCACATTCTACCGATTGACAGGGCAACAGGCGTCTGAATAGACCAGGCGTGCGGCGCGCTCGGCCGGGGATGGCGAAGGCGCCGCGTATTCGTAGCGCTGCCGGCCGAGGGCGTTGCTCTTGACATCCTGGTTGAGAGACTCGTCGGGGTTCAACTCCGGACTGTACCCAAGAAGGAGGGACGGCACGACCTTCTTGCGGTTGGCTGCCGGCCAACTGCGGAAGCTGAAGCGTGGCCGGGTGCGGACTCAGCGCGGCCGTTGTCGCTGGCTCTGTGTTCAGCTCCCGGCGTCATCCTACCGACGCGGCGAACGGTGGTCGGCCTCAGGACCTCCGCACGGAACGTGATAGGCAACGTTTGAAGGAGCCGGTTCGATGGATGCAGACTTCCGCGCGGCGACTGTTTGAGTGAACTGCCGGAACATGTAGCAGGAGTCGTGTGGGCCCGGGCTGGCCTCGGGGTGAAACTGTACGGCGACGATATCCGTAGCGCGGTGGGTAAACCCCTCTACGCTGCCGTCGTTCAGGCTGACGTGCGTGACCTCGCCCCCCACACGCTCGAGCGACTCGGCGTCCACCGCGAAGCCGTGATTCTGGCTGGTAATCGCCACGCTGCCGGTCGTCCGGTCCAGCACCGGGAGGTTCACGCCGTGATGGCCGAAGGCAAGCTTGTACGTCTTGGCGCCCAGCGCCAGCGCGAGCAACTGGTGCCCCAGGCAGATGCCGAAGACCGGAAGCCGCCCAAGCAGGGCGCGCAGCGTCCCCACCGTGCCGCTGACCGCGGCGGGATCGCCCGGGCCATTGCCGGCCACGAGCCCGTCCGGTGCGAGAGCGAGGATTTCCTCCGGCGTCGCCTGCGCCGGTGCGAGCGTGACGCGGCAACCGGCCTTGGCCAACAGCCGCGGAATGTTGTGCTTGATACCGCAGTCGATCGCGACGATATGGCATGTTGGCGCGTCGGGTTCAGCGGTGGCAGACGCCGCCCCGTTTGCCGAGCGGGGCCAGGCTGCAGCCACGGCCGGCGTGACCTCGTTCACGAGGTTCGATCCCGCCATCGGTACCACCGCGCGGGCCTGCCTGACCAGTTCGAGATCGTCGAGCGTCTCCGTCGAGATCACGCCGCGTAGTGCTCCTTGCGTGCGAATGCGGCGGGTCACGGCGCGCGTGTCGACGCCGACAATCCCCGTGACCCCGTGCCGGCTCAGGAACTCCGACAGTCCGCCGGTGGCCCGGAAGCTGCTTGGTCGGAGTGGTAGCTCCTTGAGGACTACGCCGGACAGGTGCGGCTGGGCAGACTCGAAGTCTTCGGTGTTGACCCCGTAATTGCCCTGGAGCGGAAAGGTCATGGTGACAATCTGGCCGCAGTAGGACGGGTAGGTGAAGACCTCTTGATAGCCGGTCATCGCCGTGTTGAAGACGACCTCGCCGGTTCGTGTGCTGGTGGCACCGACCGACGTGCCGGTGAAGACGGCTCCATCCTCGAGCGCGAGCTTGGCGATCATGAGACGACTCCGCGGCTCAGGTGATCTTGCAAGGCGGCGACGGTCAAGCCGTTGGAGCGCAGTGCGCGGATCGCGCCCACCGCGGCACGGGCCCCGGCCAGCGTAGTGATGAGCGGGATTCCGAGCCGAATCGACGCGACCCGCCAGCGCCCTTCCTCCGTTGCGCTGCCGGTGTGAATCGGAGTATTGATCAGCAGGTCGAGCTTCCGCTTGCGGATCATGTCGAGCAGGAACGGCGGGCCCTGGCCGTCGTGCTTGGAGACCAGCGTGGCCGGGATGCCGTGTTTTTCCAGCGTCTGCTTGGTCTTGACGGTCGAGAAGATCTCGAATCCGAGCTCGTGCAGTTCGCGGGCGATCGAGACCACGCGCGGCTTGTCGGCGTCGCACACGCTCACCAGCACGTTGCCCGCAGTGGGCAGCGTCACGCCGGCGGCCAGCAACGCCTTGGCGAACGCCAGCGGATACGACTCAGCGATACCCATCACCTCGCCGGTGCTGCGCATTTCCGGTCCCAGCACGAAGTCGATGCTACGCAGCTTCTTGAACGGGAAGACTGGGGCCTTCACGGCGACATGGCGCTGCAGGCGTGCGTCGCGTACACCCTGGCCGCCGAGCGCCTCGTCCAGCGTCTGCCCCAGCATCACCTTGGTGGCGACTTTCGCCCAGGGTACGCCCGTGGCCTTGCTGACAAAAGGAACCGTGCGCGAGGCTCGCGGATTGACCTCGATCAGATGGACCACGCGTCCCTGAATCGCGAATTGCACGTTCATCAGGCCGCAGACGTTCAGCCGCCGCGCCAGCATCTTTACCTGATACTTGATCTCGTCGACCAGCGCCGGGGAGAGCGAATACGGCGGCAGCACGCAGCAACTGTCGCCGCTGTGAATGCCGGCTTCCTCGATGTGCTCCATGATGCCGCAGATGTCGCAACGGCCGACCGCAGGGTCGCGGCCGGGATAGCCGTGGTCGCTGATCGCATCCACGTCGACCTCAACCGCGTCGAGCAGGAACTTCTCGATCAGGGTCGGATGCTGATGGTCGATGTTGAGCTCACGGTCGCTCGCCGCCAAGGCGCCGTGGATGTAGCGGACCAGGTCGGTGACGTTGTTGCAGACCTGCATGCCGCGGCCGCCGAGCACGTACGATGGCCGCACCAGGATCGGGTAGCCGAGCTGTTCCGCCACCTCGATCGCCTGTTCCCGCGAGAAGGCGACGCCGTTGGGCGGCTGACGCAGCCCCAATTCGCGGAGGACCTGCTGGAAGCGTTCGCGATCCTCGGCGAGGTGAATGTCGTCCGGGCAGGTGCCGAGGATCGGAACACCCGCCTCGGCCAGCCCCTGCGCCAGGTTGAGTGCCGTCTGTCCGCCATACTGCACGACCACGCCGCGCAAGTGCCCGTTGGGGTTGCCGGGTGTGAACGGGCGGCCGTTGAGGCGCTCGCAGATGTTGTGGACGTCCTCGTGCGTCAGCGGCTCGAAAAACAGCAGGTCGCTGATGTCGTAGTCGGTACTGACGGTCTCTGGATTCGAATTGTCCATGACGGTCTCGAAGCCCATCTCGCGGGCGGCGAGCGCCGCGTGGACACAGCAGTAGTCGAACTCAATGCCCTGGCCGATGCGGTTGGGACCGCCGCCCAGGATGACGACCTTTGGCCGCTTGCTGATCCGCAACTCGTCGTCGTGCGACTCGACCAGCAGGTGTTTGTCGTCCAGCGCACGGTAGCGATACGGCGCGTCAATGCCGAGGTTGCGGGTCGCCGCGCCGACCGCGCCTTTCCCGCCGGCCTGCCGGCGCTGCCGCAACTCGCTGACTGCCTCTGGACTGCGCACAACCTGCGCCAGCGGCTGCTCGTGCGTGGAGTAGTAGTACGGCGTGAAGGCCTCAAACTCCGCCGCACACGTGTCGACCAGCTTGAACTTCGGCCGGTCGAGTTGGGCCTTCAGCCGCCGGTAGGTCTGGGCGTCGAGCCGCCAGGCGTGTCGGAGCTGGGAGTCGCTGTAGCCGTGGGCCTTGGCCTGCTGATAGATGTCGACCAGCTCGCGTGTCAGCCGCAGTTGCGGCCCGTTGCCGACCGCCACACCGAACAGCGTGTTCTCGAACTCGACCAGCTCGGCCATCTGGTCGAGAAACCAGATGTCGATGTGCGACAGCTCGTGGATGCGCTCGACCGACCAGCCGAGCTTGAGCGCGTAGCGAATGTAGTAGATCCGCCCTTGGCACGGATTGACGATCTTCTCGGTTAGCACCTCGTCCGGAATTGGCCACTCACGCGTCGCCTCCTCCAGGAGGTCAGCCGGAGCTTCGCCGAGCGCGGAGCCCCCGAAGAGTGGGAGCGGCGGACCGGCTTCTTGTCCAAAGGCGTCGGTCCATACGGTGCTCTCGTCGTCCGCGCTCAGCGCCTCGCCACAGCGGGCCTCGTACGACTTATCACCGGGATGCAGACCGTAGCCGGGCCGCTTGATTTCCATCGAGCGGATGCACTTCTGAAACGCTTCCTTGAACGTGCGTCCGATCGCCATCGCTTCACCGACCGACTTCATCGACGTCGTCAGCCGCTCGTCGGCCTCCGGGAACTTCTCGAAGGCGAAGCGCGGCATCTTGACGACGCAGTAGTCGATGGCGGGCTCGAAGCACGCGGAGGTGACGTGCGTGATATCGTTCCGCAACTCGTCGAGCGTGTAGCCGATGGCGAGCTTCGTGGCGATTTTGGCGATGGGGAAGCCCGTGGCCTTCGAGGCCAGTGCGGAGGAGCGCGAGACACGCGGGTTCATCTCGATCGCGAGCAGGCGTCCGTCGCGGGGATGGATGGCGAACTGGATGTTGGCCCCGCCCGTATCCACGCCGACCGCGCGCATGATCGCGATGGCGGCGTCGCGCATCCGCTGATATTCCTTATCGCTGAGTGTGAGGGCGGGCGCGACGGTGATCGAGTCGCCGGTGTGTACGCCCATCGGGTCGAGGTTCTCGATCGAGCAGACCACGACGACGTTGTCGCGGCCGTCGCGCATCATCTCCAGTTCGAATTCCTTCCAGCCGGTGAGATCCTCTTCGATGAGCACCTGGCCGATCGGCGACTGGGCCAAGCCGTTGTTGACGAGGGTCTCGAATTCCTCCGGCGTGCGCGCCATACCGCTGCCGGTACCGCCCAGCGTATACCCGGCCCGGATGCAGGCCGGCAGATGAAGACGGCGCAGGAGCTCTTGTGCTTCAGCGAGTGAGCGGGCGGTGCCGGAGCGCGGCACGTCGATGCCGACCGCCGTCACCGTCTGCTTGAAGCCTTCGCGATCCTCGGCCCGGCGGATGGTTTCGCAGTCGGCGCCTATCAGACGTACGCCGTGCCGGGCGTGGATACCCTGCTCGGCCACGGCCATGGCGCAATTGAGGCCGGTCTGCCCGCCGAGCGTGGGCAAGAGCGCATCGACCGGAGTCCCGCGTGCGGCTTCGCACGCTAGCAGCTCGTCGATGACCGCGGGCGTAATCGGCTCGAGGTACGTGCGGTCGGCAAGCTCGGGGTCGGTCATGATGGTGGCGGGGTTGCTGTTCAGCAGCACCACCCCGATGCCCTCTTCGCGTAACGCGCGACACGCCTGGGTGCCGGAATAGTCGAACTCACACGCCTGGCCGATGACAATCGGGCCGCTGCCGATGATCAGGACTCTGTGGATGTCGGGTGACTTCGGCATACTGCGCTCTTTCAGAGATTCACATCTCCAACTCGCGGTCGCTGGCGGCCACAACGGTCAGTGGTTCCCCGGCAAGAGTTCTGCTTCGGCAGCCGCAGTTCTCACGCGATACCGCTTCGTTTCTCGCCGCCAGGCCGCTCGCTCATCCTCGAGCGCAGCGAGAATCGCGGGATCGAATCGTTCGGTTGATCTACGCCAGCGCTCCGCCGCGCCATCGTCAAACCGGCCGGCTTTGATTTCCTCCGCGACCCGCCGGTACGCCTCCCGAAATGGGACGCCCCGCTGTACCAGCTCCAGCGCCGCGTGCGTGGCGTAAAGCTCGGGGCCCATCGCCGCCGCCAGGCGCTCCGCGTTGATTGTGAACCCGGCCGCAACTCGCGTCGCGACCTCGAGCAGCTCCGGCAGTTCCAAGGCAATGCGGATGGTGGGCTCCTTGGTCAGCTGCAAATCGCGGTGGTAGCTGGATGGCAGCTTCCCCGTGACCCACTCCAGTTCGAACAGCCGCGCCCGCAGCCGGGCGCTGCGGCCGCGGAGCAGCTCGAGCACGTCCGGGTTCTTCTTCTGCGGCATGATGGACGAGCCGGTGGTCATCGCTTCCGGTAGCCCAAAGAACCCGAACTCGGCGGCGGTAAACAGGATCAGGTCGCAGCTCATTTTCTCCAGGACTGCTGCGACGTCCACCGCGGCGCGCACAAAGTATTTCTCCAGGCGACCGCGGCTATTCTGCACGTCGAGCGCGCTGCGCTGCACGCGCGAAAACCCGAGCAGCTCCGCGCTATGGGCCCGGTCCAACGGCAGGGGCACGCCGAAGCCCGCTCCGGTTCCCAGTGGGCACGCGTCCAGTCGCTCCAAGAGATCGCAGGCCGCCCGCATCTGCTCCAATCCCGCCTCGGCAATCGCGTGAAGCCACTGGCCAACGCGAGAGGGCATGGCTGGTCGCAGGTGCGTGTAGCCCGGCATGGCGATGTGACCGTCACAGCGTATTCGCCCCGTCACCGCCGCGACGAACGCGTCGAGAAGATCCAGCCAACGTAGCGCGTGGTGACGCATGAAGAGCCGCATCGCGGTCGCGACCTGGTCATTCCTCGAACGCCCGGCGTGGATCTTGGCACCCGCCTGGCCGCACCGTTTGGTGAGCGCCGCTTCGATCGCAGTGTGGCAGTCCTCGAGCGCTTCGGGAATCGCGAAGTCGCCCGCGCGCGCGCGGCGGTCAATGTCCGCCAGCCCCGCCAGCAACGCGTCGAGCTCGGCCTGGCTGAGCAGCTCCGCGCGAGCGAGGGTGCGCGCGTGCGCTGCTGAGCCCAAGCAGTCCCAGTGCACGAGATGACCATCCCAGGTCGGGTCGTCCCCGACGGTGAAGCGGTGCACGAGCTCGTCGAGCGCCGCTCCCGTTTCCCACAATCGTCCGGATTGCGCGCTCATGACGCTTGGCTCCGGCACGCGACAGCTTGGGGCACCGCCGTCGCGTCAGCGCTGCCAACACGATTCTCTACGCCGAAGTACTCCTGGATGATTCGCTCGTATGCTGCGGCGCCGTCCCGCAGTTCGTCCAGCAGGATGTACTCATCCGGCGCGTGCGATCGACGCGACTGGCCGGGGCCGAGCTTGACGCTTGGGATACCCGCGAGGAAGACCATGTCGCTCATGGCGGAGCTGCCGCCTAGCTCTGCACCGGGAAGGGCGCGCAGTACCGCCTGGACGATCGGGGCGGTGCGGTCCGTCTCGACCGGTACGAGCCGATCACTGTGCACGTGGAGGTCGCTGCGCAGATAGTCGCACAGGCGCTGGAACAGGTGCGCATGTGATTCCAGCGGCGTCGTCCGGATATCGAGGCAGAACTCGCACCGGTCTGGAATGACGTTACGCGCCACACCGCCGTTGACCATCGTGACGTGCGCGTGGCACCGTCCGAGCAGCGGATGGCGCGGCCCCCAGTCGAACTCGCGCAACCGGACCAGGTCGCTCGCCGCCGCGAGTATCGCGTTGTCGGCCTCCCCCGTGGGCGTGTTTGCGGGATGGCCGCTTCGCCCGCGGGCCACGCCGCGCAGCACCAGCAACCCACGTTGGGCAACCATTGGCACCAGGCCGGTTGGCTCACCGACGAGCGCGGCATCCAGCGGCCGTAGTCGTCGGAGGATCGTGCCGAGCCCCGCCCCGCTGATCTCCTCTTCGGCTGTGAGCGCCAGCACGACTGTTCCACCCAGGCGCTCGCCGCGGTCCAGTCGCCGGCGGGTCGCGAGCGCCGCCTCGATCAGCGCCACGACGCAGCCTTTCGCATCGTTCGCGCCGAGTCCGGTGAGCCGGCCTTCGTCGAGCCGCGGCGTCCGGGGATCGCTCGCCCAGCTCTGCCCCGGCGGAACCGTGTCGAGGTGAGAATTGAGCAGCAGACGCGGACGCGCGGCGTCGCCGATCTCGCACCAGAGGTTGTTACGCTCGCGCTGGACGCGCAGGCCCGCCTCGCGCAGCTCCGTGCCGAGCGTATCGGCAATTGCGCGCTCCTCGCGCGAGATGCTCGGTATCGCTACGAGCCGCGCCAGGCGCGCGATCATGACGTCACCGGGAGCGGCTTGGCCGGCACTTCCGCGTTCTCACGCTTCTCGACGAGGAGCGTGCCGCAGCCCTCGTTGGTGAACACTTCGCCGAGAATTGTGTCCGGCACGGTTCCGTTAATAATGTGGACACGCGGCACGCCGCCGCGCAGGGCGTCCTTGCAGGCTGCCAGCTTGGGCAGCATTCCGCCGCCGATCACGCCCGCATCAATCAACTCGTCGAGCTGCGACACGCCGAGGTACGATTGCAGCGTCGCCGGATCAACCGGATCGCGCAGAACGCCGTCAACGTCGGTCGCGAGAATGTACTTGGCGGCGCGGATCGCCACGGCGATCCGCGCGGCAACCGTGTCGGCGTTGACGTTCATCACCTGGCCTGCGTTGTCTGCCGCCAGCGAGCAGATCAACGGCACATAGCCGGCGGTCAGGAAGTGATCGAGCGGGTCCACGCAGACGCTGATGATCTCGCCGACGTGGCCGAAATCTATCTCCCGCGTCTCGCCGCTGGCGGGATCCGTGGCCCTTTGCGGGGGCCGTCTACGGGCGGTGAGCAGGCCGGCATCCACGCCGCTGAGACCGACCGCCGGGACCGCCGCCCTGCGGAACGCCGCGCTGAGGTTCGTGCTTACCGTGCCGGCGAACGCCATCTTCGCCACTTCCAACGTGGCATCATCCGTGATCCGTCGGCCGGCAAAGATGTCGGGCTTGTTGCCCAGCCGTTCGCTCAGTGCGTTGGCCTGCGCGGCGCCGCCGTGGACGATGACGAGCTGGATGCCCACTTGATGAAGGAGCGCCAATTGCTCGACCAGGTTGTCCAGCACGGCCCCGGGTTCGCAGAGTCGCCCGCTGAGCTTCACCACGAAAACACGACCCTTATACGCCCGGATGTAGGGGGCCGCGGTGCGCAGAGCCTTCAAGTTCGCTGGAAGCTGCATGTTCCCTCTCGGTCCTTTGTCTCCGCCGATCCGTGTCCACCCAGCGCTTGCTCAACCCGAGCCGGGAGGATGGACCGTGGTTTTCGTTGGCTACCCGGCCAGCAGGTGACTGAGCACCGCTGCCTGGGCCCACATGCGGTTCTCCGCCTGTTCGATAACGACGCTGCGACGATCATCGAGGGCCTCGTCGGCGATCACGACATTACGGCGAACGGGCAGGCAGTGCAGCAGAATCGCCTCGCGACCCAGATGGCCCGCACCCACCGTCCAGTCGGCATGGTCTGCAAAGCTATCGCGCTGACCGCCCGGATCGCCGTAGAACGCGGCACTACCCCAGCTTTTCACGTAGACGACGTCGGCCGCACGGCACGCGGCGCGCTGGTCAGTCGTCACGGCGACACGCGTGCCGGCCGCGGCACACCAGCCGGCGACGCGCTCGAGAATCGTGCCATTGAGTTCATAGCCCGGCGGGTGCGCGATCGTCACGTGCATACCCGCGGCGGCGGCCGCGAGCGCCGCCGAATGCGGCACCGCCATGGGCAAGCCCTTGACGTGCGGTGCCCAGGTGAGCACGAAGCGTCGGCCGCGTGTGCCGCGCAGTTTCTCGTCAACCGTCATCCAATCGGCCAAGCCCTGACAGGGATGCTCGACGGCCGACTCCATGTTGATCACCGGGACGGTTGCGAAGCGGGCGAAGGCCCGGATGATGCGGTCCTCGGCGTCCTCCGCCGCGTCCTCGAGCGCTGCGAACGTCCGCACGGCGAGCAAATCGCCGTAACGGCTCAGCACCGGCGCGGCCTCGCGGACATGCTCGGAGCAAATGCCGTCCATCATGACGCCGTCACGGTGCTCGAGCTTCCACGTGTCGCCGCCGACATTCAGGCAGATCGCGTGCCCGCCGTAGCGCAGCATCGCTGCCTCAAAGGACGTTCGCGTACGCAGGGATGGGTTGAAGAAGATCATCGTCAGGATGCGGCCGCGCAACGCATCTGCGGCAGTCCCCAGCTCGCCCCGCTTGAGACGTTGGGCCGCCTCGACCAGGTCGGCCAGCACCGTCGGTTCATAATCCAGCATGCTCAGCCAGTGGCGCATCGCGCTGTTCTCCTACTGCACGCAGGGGGTGCCGACAAGGCGTCGACGGCTTCCAACGGCAAGTTGATCGGCGGCAACTGCGGATAGGTATTTGTCAGTGCCGATCGACTCACTCAACTTAGCTCCATGCCGGCACGCGCATCGTGCGCCGGGCTTGAACCGCGCCGCGCGTGGCGCGCCTTCGCCCGATAGGTTCACACGGGTCGAAGCGCCGGTGCCCACAGTCCGGTCGATTCCGGCAGCCCGCACAGCAGATTCATGTTTTGGATCGCCATGCCCGCCATGCCCTTTACCAGGTTGTCCAGCGCGGCCATCACGACGACCTGGCGCTCGCGGCAAGCCACCGCCAGGTCGCAGAAGTTCGACCCGACGACGTTTTGCAGTTCCGGGGAGTCTTCGACGACGCGTACGAACGGGCTGTCCGCGTAGAAGTCCTCGAAGCGTTCGCGGAGCAGCGCTGGAGCCGAAGGCTCGGGCAACGTCAGGTGCACGGTGACAAAGATCCCGCGGGCCACATCCATGCTCTGGGCAACGAAGCTAGTGCAAATTCGCTCGCCCGCCGGGTCACCCAGTGCCTGCAGAATCTCGGGCTCGTGCCGGTGAGCCAGCGGCCGGTACGCCCAGAAGTTCGCGTGCCGCGTCGGGTGGTGCGTTGTCTCCTTGAGCTGGCTGCCTGAGCCCGATGAGCCGGTCTTCGCGTCGATGGCGAGCACGCCGGCGAAGCCGGCCGTCACGAGCGGCGCTCCAGCCAGTACCGATGCAACCGCCAGGCAACCCGGGTTGGCCACCCAGCGCGCCCCGCGCAGCTCCGCGCGCGACAGCTCCGGAAGCGCGTAGACAAACGCGCGGCGACGCTCCGGCAGTGCGGGGGTCTGCGGGTAGTACTGCGCATGCGTTTGAACGTCCTTCAAGCGGAAGTCGCCCGAGAGATCGATCACGCGCACGCGGTCGAGCGTGCCGTTCACTTCCAACTGCGTCAGCAGTCGCTCGATCGCGAGGGCGCTGGCACCGTGCGGCAACGCTGAGAAGATGACGGAATGTTCGGCGTCCAGCAGCCGCTCCGTATCGATCAGGTCAGTGATATCCAGTTCGAAGAAGCCGCGCATATGCGGATGGACCCTATCCAGTGGCTGACCAACGTGTGAGGTGGATGTCACCGACACGACCTCGACCAGCGGATGCACGGCGCAGAGACGGAGCAACTCCGCGGCGCCGTAGCCGCCGGCCCCCAGAATCGCCACGTGTACGGAGCGGCTCATGTCGCCACCTGCTGCGCTTGCGCGGCGATCCGGCCGGCCACGAATTCGCCGAACTCGCGACCATGCGTCCGCGCATTGATCGCTTCGCGGCCGAGCTGCTCTTGGACATAGCGCGTGCCGACCGCGTTGTCGGTCGTCGGACCGCTGATGACGTCGATGGCCAGATGAAACTGTTCGTGCAGGACCCGTTGCGCGCCCCAGGCGCCTACCGGATCGTTCGCACACAGCACGATCGCCGCCGCACGGTCCGCCAGGTCGCGATCGGCCAGGATCTCGGCCACTCCGTATTCCCCCAGGATGCCGTCGCCCAGTTCTGCGACGATCACTTCGGCCCCGGCTTGAGCAAGATGTCCGAACAGCGCCCGGGCGACCATCACCGCGTTTCTCGTGCAGGTCGACACGATGCCGGCATCCATGAACGCGACGGCCCAGCGTGCCCCGTAGTCCTGCATCTGGAGCACGTCGCGCCGCAGCGCCACGCCGGTCAGCTTGCATGCCGCGACGGCCACGCCCTGGTTGGCCAATTGCCGGATTAACTGACAGGCCGCGGTAGTCTTGCCGCAGTTCATGCACGTTCCCGCGACGTAGACCACGGGCACGGTCGGCGAATGGGGCGGAGCGGCGATGGCATTCATGCCGATGTGTGCCGGCGTTCCCGCGCGGTCCTCGAAACCTGGAAAGACCAGCACCCCGCCCAGGATCTCCACGTCGAACGGCGGCCCCACCTCGGGGCTTTCCGACGTGCACTGGCCGATAACGCCGCCGCAGTTGAGCAATTGCAGCTTGTCTCCGGGCCGGATTGTGCCCGGGACGTAACCCGAGTATCCGCGCAGGGCGTTCCGCTGGCCGAGCACGCCGGCGACGACATCGCCGTCGTGCAGCGTGACCATTCGTCCGTGCAGGTCCTCAAGCTGGTTGTACGTGGCCCTGCTGCCGAGAACGCGCCCGGCAACGATGTACCCCGCGCGTGCCACGATACGGAGAGTTAGCCGCGCGTCGCGCCGCAAGGGGACGTTGCGTGTGGCCGAAGCAATCTTGTCAAGCCAGAGGCGCATGGGTCGAGCTCTCCGCGCGGTTTACGCTCGCGATCAGCCAGTCCTGCAAGCCGTAGATCTTCGCAAATGCCGCCGCCTCGGACCCGCTCCATAGCGTGGCGTGCTCTCCGTACACAGCCGTTTCCGGATCCAGGAGTGAGAACGGGCTGGTGGCCCCGAGGACGCTCGCTTGACCGGCAAAGAGGCGGACGTTCACCGTCCCGCTGGCCCTGCGCTGCGACGATTCAAGGAACGCCTCGATATCGCGCATGAGCGGATCGAAGAAGCGTGCCTCGTGCAGAAACGCCCCGTACAGGTCACCGAGCGTCCGTTTCCACATCAGTTGGTGGCGTGACAGTACCAGCTTCTCGATTTCGCGGTGCGCCGCGATCAGGACGGTTGCGGCGGGGGCCTCAAACGCCACCCGCCCCTTGATTCCCAGAATCGTGTCGCCGACGTGGACGCCGCGGCCGACGCCGTGCCGTCCGGCCAGCTCGTCGAGCGTCGCGATCAACCGCACCGGGTCCATCGTCTCGTTGTTCAGCGCTACCGGCACGCCCGCTTCAAATGTGATCGTGACGTCGTCGGCGGTCGCGGGTCTCTGTGCCGGCGCACGGGTCAGCACGTACGCTTCCTCCGGCAGCACACCGTCGCTGCGGTGGGTTTCGCCACCACCGATCGTCGCGCCCCAGAGCCCACGGTTGACGGAGTAAGTTGCGGTCCGTGCGGGCACATCAATGCCGTGTTGCGCAAGATACGCCACTTCCTGGTCGCGCGTGAGCTGCTGCTCGCGAATGGGCGTGATGATCTTCAGCGCGGGTGCGAACACGCGGAAGGCGACATCGAAGCGGAACTGGTCGTTGCCGGCGCCGGTGGAGCCGTGGGCGAGTGCTGTCGCGCCAACCTCAAGCGCGTAAAGGGCGCAGCGCTTGGCCTGCACGACGCGCTCGGCCGACACGCTCAGGGGATAGACGTCGCCGCGCAGCGCGTTGGCGAAGATCAGGCAGCGCAGGTAGTCGTCAAACAGCTCGCGCCGCGCGTCAATCGTGACGTGACTGGCGGCCCCGAGCGTGCCGGATCGCTGCTCGATCGCTGCGATCTCGTCGGCGGCGTTGTCGGTTTGCACAGCGACGGTGTGGACCTCGTAGCCCTGCTCCCGCAGCCAGACGGCGCAGTAGCTCGTGTCCAACCCGCCCGAGAATGCCAGGACCGCTTTTGGCTTCACTTCACATGCTCCCCGTTCAGTGCACATTTGGAACAGGTCCCTCACTCCACCGGCAACTGCTCAATGTCGGACCAGCTCGCCGCCCGCCGACACGCGCAGCATCGCCAGTACGCGCCCCTGGGCAGCGCGGCTGCGGACGGCGATGAAGATCGTGTCGTCGCCCGCGACGGTGCCGGCAATTTCGGGTAGCGCCCTGCGATCGAGGTCGACGCCGACAGCGTTGGCCGACCCCGGCGACGTCTTGACGACGACCAGGTTGGCACCCACGGGCTCCACAGTATTGATTAATTCATTATCGCGCTCGGGCAGCAAGCTCGCCGCACCCGCGACGCCTGCCCGCGCGGCTGGTACATAACGACCCTTGATGCGCACCAGCCCCAATTCGCGCACGTCGCGGCTGACGCTCGACTGGGTCGCACAGAACCCGCGTTCTCGCAGGAGCTGCACCATCTCCTCCTGGCTGGACGGCGACCGCCGCTCCACCACTCGCAAAAGTGCTGCCTGTCGCGGAGCCTTACCTTTCATCGAACACGCATCCCGAATAAGCCATCTTTTTTGCAAGTATACTCATATCCGCGAGGCTGTCAACCTCTTCCCCCGGACAGCACGAGAATTCCGCTTCGCCCACGGCCCACTGCCCGCTTTGGTTAGCCGGCGTGTGGCTCGCCCCGTCGTCGCGCAGCGTGCGCAGCAGAGTGTCGCGGGGCGCGTGTAGACGGTTCTCGCGCACTCTCGGTGAAACCGCGAAGGTGATGGAATGGCCCGAACGTGGGCCCAGGGATGGGTCCGATGGCTGCGGAAGGAAGGCCGCGCCGGTGATCAATCCACTTCTACCCGAGCCGCTCGGCTTGGGATCCGGCCGGGTTCAGATCGGGCCCGACGCGATTGTGGTTTTGGCCCGAACCGTGGCTCTGTCGGACACCGCACGCGCCTGGCTTGCACGGCTGGTTCTTCTCGGCTGAACGACCGACGCTTCCAGAAGCTATCCCAGAACCGTCCAGAGGTGGGCAACAGAACCGAGCCGCGCGCGAAAGCAAGCGGTTTTTCGGCAACCGCTCCCTGACGGGCGCGGCTCGGAAAGAGTCGTGGGATAGGTTCTAGCGTTGTGGTACTATCCGCCCAATTCAACCGTGACGCTGGCGTACAAGGGGCCGCAGCGTGTCACCGAGCACTTGAAGACGCCTCCTCCGCTCCGCTGCTTAAAGCCCGGCCTCGGGGCGTGGCACGATGCTCTCACCCCGGCCCGCATGAACGGGGCCGGGGCCTGCGGGCGAGATGCTGCAGTGGTGAGCAAGCCACTCCGGCCGAAGCTGCTGGGCCTGCGTGGTTACGAGGTCCGTATCGACTTCGACGGCATTCTCATTCAGGTTCGGGTTCGTACGGACACATCGTCGTCAACGCCGCCGACGAGAACGCGGGAATCGACTTCCAAGGGTTCGACGTGGGCGTGTGCTGGCAGCCTCGGCATCCGCGGGTTCACATTGCGCCGCGTGCCGCGGACCGGACGCTGCCGTTGATGGTTCGCCGACAGCCGAAGACTCGCGAGCTGACTCGACCCTCGTCGGCACAAGATCGGACGCATCGACTCGGTTCAGTTCCCGGTTAATCAGCCTCTCAATGTCGGTCAGCTCGCGGCCTTGCTCGGGCGTTACAAACGTGAGCGCATGTCCGCCGTTGCCCATGCGGGCGGTGCGGCCGATGCGGTGGACGTAGACGGTCGGATCCACGGGGATGTCATAATTCACGATGTGGGAAACGCCCGTTACGTCGAGCCCACGTGAGGCCAAATCGGTTGCCACCAAGACCTTCAGCCGTCCCGCGCGCAGGTCGTTGAGCACCCGCGTGCGGCGTCCCTGCGCGAGATCGCCGTGGATTTCGGCACAGGCCACGTTCGCCCGCCCCAGTTTGCGCGAGACGTTGCTTGCCCCCCGTTTCGTGCGCGTGAAGACGATGGCGAGTGGGGGGGTGGTTCGTTTGAGGAACTTGCGCAGGGCCTCGAATTTGTCGCGCGCATCCACGCTCATGTAGTCCTGCTCGACCTCGTCCACCGTCAGGTTATCCGCCGAGACGTTGATTTCGACGGGAGCGCGCATGAGGCCTTGCGCCAGCCGGCGGATTTCGTCGGTTATCGTGGCCGAGACGAA
>JAHJAR010000321.1 GCA_018814045.1 Planctomycetota bacterium
CGGTGAGGCCGGACAGGACGGGTGCCTCCTCGGCCAGGGCATCGGCCTGGGTGTCCTCGAGGACGCCGCGTTGCTCCAGCCGCTGGATAAGCCGCACGGCAGCGTGCTCGATGAGATGCTGGATCTGGTCATCGGTGGGTGGTGGTACCGCCACGAAGGTCGGCTGGCCGCTGTCGGGATGGGGCCCATACACCCCGTCGGGAATCACGGCGTGAACGCAAATCCAGACTGCTTGACACTCCTGGGCGTCGCGTAGGGCCACCCGCCTCGGTGCTGGAGGTGGGTGGCCTGGGCAACGGGATCTTGAAGTAGAGCTTGACGGTGTCGTCGCACAAGACGACTTCCTCGAGGACGGCGCGGACGAGAGCCTGTCGCTGGTGGAAGTCCATCTGGTCGAGCCGCTGCGTGATCGACGCCGCGAACGTGCTGATGCGCTCGAGCAGCTGGTGGTCCTCGGTGGCGTGTCGATGCTCCTCCTCGAGGGCATCGAGCTCTTTTTCGAGCGTGTCGACGCGCCGCGCCACTATGCCCGCACGCTCCTCGAAGTCCTTCTTGTCAACGAAGCCGGCTTGGTAGGCGTCGAGCAAGCGGCGTCGCTCGGCACGGACCCGAGCCAGCCGCTGCTTGGCATGGTCGACCTGGGTCGAGAGAAACGAAGCATCCGGCGACGTCGACTCCAGCCTGAGCGTCTGGGCGCGAAGGAGGAACTCCGGGTGGAGCAAGTGTTTGCGGACCTCCTCCCAGACCAACGCATCGAGCGGTTGCGCGCGCACGTGGTTCGGACGGCAGCACGGCTGCCCGGGAACGCGCGGCTGGCGGCAGCGGTAGTAGTGGGCCGGCGGCCTGTGCGGAGGGCGGCGGTCGGCCACGCAAGAAGACTTCCGTCCGCAGCGACCGCAACGGAGCAGGCGGCGAAGCAACCAGTGCTCCTCGTGCAGATTGCGGGGACTGAATTGTCGATTGGGGTCGTGCCGGGCTTGCGAGCGTTCAAAGAGATCGCGGTCGACCAGCGGTGGGATCGACAGCGCAATCCACTCCGCTGGTGGCCGCGGCGACTGCTTCTGGCGTGGCGCGGCGCCGTCGGTGGACGGCACCGACGTCCGGCACGACGTGTTGTAGTAGAGCACCCCGAGATAGGCTTCCCGGCGTAGGATCCGGTGCACGGTGGTCTCGCCCCAATGCGGACCGCCGCGGGGCGTGGGGTGCCCCTGGCGGGTCAAGCGTCGGGCGATCCGACGCACGGACATGCCCTCGTCGGCGTGCCATGCGAACACGGTTCGCACCACCTCGGCCTGAGCGTCGTCCACGACCAGGTGGGCGGGGACGCCGTCCTGGCGGGGAACACGACGGTAGCCATAGGGAACCGACCTCCAGAAGACTTCCCCCTGGCGGGCGCGAGAGAGCTTTCCGCGTCGACAGCGTTCGGCGATCTTGGTGCGCTCATACTCGGCGACCGCCCCCTGGATTTGCACCAGGAGCACCGATTTGGGGTCGTCGGGCGGCGGCTGCTCGAGGAAGATCAGCGGTATGCCCAGGCGTTCGAATTCCTCCAGAATGAGAATCTGGTAGGCATACTTGCGCGACAGCCGATCCGGGTCATGCACCAACACCGCGTCGAAGGCGCCGGCCTGCGCCCCGTCGCGGAGCCGGTCGAGTTCGGGACGGGCCAGCGCGGTACCGGTGTAGCGGTCGCGACAGACGTAGGCCGCGGCTACTTCGTAGCCCTCCTCCCGGGCATGGGCTTGGAGCAACTCGATCTGTGACTCGATCGTGCCGCGGCTCTCTTTCGGGTCCGACACGCGAGCATACAAGGCCACTCTCACAGCCGCTTCCTCCTGGTTGTCGTCAAAGGGTGACTCCGCGGCCGGCACACCAGGCCTGAGGGCCAAGAACCAGGCAGAGCAGATCACGAAGGGCTGCGTCGCGCCGGTCGACACGTCCCGACCAGCAAGACCGCGCCTGATGGCTCTCCACCACGTAGCCGCGCGGTGGCTCCAGCTCGAACAGGCCGGCCAACCCGAACCGCGCAAACCGCTGCCCCGCGGCTCCGGTGGGCTCGGACGAACCGCGCAGGAAGTGGTCGCGCAGCCGTTCATAGCGCTCCCCCGCTGCATCCGCGGTCACGCTGCGCCGCCTGTGCGGTGTGGAGATCAGGGGCCGGCGTTTTTTTTTGCGCGAATGGCCTTCACCAGCTTCTCCAGCGTGCGGCGGTGAAAGGCGACGCCGAAGCGGGCCTGAATCTCCTCCTGCAATCCTACGGTGGAGACCGGCTCCTCGCTGCGTAGGCGCTGGTTGACGAAGGTCAACACCTCCGCGGTCAACTTCCGTGGCCCCTTGGGCCCGGGGCGCTTGGGGAGCAAACCCGCGGTGCCTTCCTCCAAGAACTTTGCCTGCAGGTTGTAGAAGGTCTGCCGACTGACCCCAAACCGCCGGCAGATGGCACGGATGGCTTCCCCGTCGACCAGATAGGCGCGCAGCATCTCGTAGCGGACCTGCAGGCGGTCCTCCGCGTCGAAGAAACCCGGGCACTGTTCGAACAGAGGATCGCGCACGCACTCCGGCTCTGGGTGGAGAAGACCTGCCTCGCGGAGGTGTCGGCGTCTGTGGGCTCTGGGATCGGTCATCGGGGTACAGGATAGCGATTGTCGGTAGATATGTCAAGCTATTGCCACCGCATTGATTCACAGAGGGCCGTCGAGACCACATATACAGCCAAACCGGCGCCATAGGACCGCCATGGCGGCCTAAACCCATTGACATGCGGCGCAATCTACTTGACATGGCCACAACCCGAGAGCGCCGTCAATCCCTTGCGGCCCTTGGGGTAACACGCCTTCATCGTCTCCTCCGGGATCCGAACAGGCACCTCGACGCGCAAATGCACGTTTGCGTTCACGCCGTGATGAGGATGTGGAGATGCGGGTTGACGTGCAGCTCCGAGCCGAAGCGCTGCACGAAGGTGACGCCGCCGCAGCGGAAGTGGCGGTAGCCCAGCTGCCGGGCCTGGTCCCCGTAGTAGGTTTCCAGGTGCTGCATGAAGGTGCGCAGCAAGGCGCTCAGCAGCGGCCCGTCATAGCCGGGGCGGTAGCGGATCTCGATGGGCAAGCTGAGCACCCACGCACGGCGGGAGCGGAAAGGGCACGGGGATGACATCC
>JAHJAR010000322.1 GCA_018814045.1 Planctomycetota bacterium
CCGGGCTCCACAGCGGCTTGATGACCCAGGGCAGGTACAGCCAACTCGTGTACAGGGCGATGTCGGTGTTGGAGATGCCTAGGCGCTTGTACATGACGACCGAAACGCTCATTACCATGACGTACGGGATGCCCTCGGCGAAGTAGAGCGTGGGAATCCAGGTCCATGGGTTAGTGCTTCTGACCGTCCTGGCTGGCGCGTCCGACATCCGCGTATCGTATCCGCGGATGCGATGGTTCCAAACCGGGTGCGGCGAGTAAACCAGAACGGAGCATAAGCCATGCAGGAAGCAACGGATTGAGAGATCAACGCTGCCAAGAGAGTGGCCGAGGCGGTGGTAGAGTTCCTCATCGCGCGGGATGAGGGCCGACGATTCCGGACACCAGCCCAACGCGGCACATGGCGTCCTCCTTGCCTCGCACGTTCCGGAAATGGCGGCTGCTCAGCAACTTAGCCACGCAGCCTCATCATCATCGTACGCGTTTCAACCATCCGCAAGCAAGATCGACGCGCTCGATCCGGGCGTTCGAACCGAACAACGCCCGTCGCTCTTGGCCGATTCGGTTCCGCGGCGGCTGAAGCCATGGGCCATCCAGCCGTCGTTTGAATAGCGACAGAGCGCTAACTACCGATCAGGAGCGCGACGAACGCGTCGATGTCAAAGCCGTTGACCACGCCGTCGCGGGTGATGTCGGCCAGCACGTAGCCGCAGTCGGGGTACACCGGGTCGTAGAAGTCTGGACCCTGCAGCGCCAGGATGAAGGGATCGATGTCGAAAGTATCGATGGCCCCGTCGCAATTGAGGTCGCCATAACGGAACGAGCCGAACTCGTCGGCGCCCATGTCGACGCGTGCTTCGTCATCATTGTCGCCGTCCCAGACGCGCATCTCGCCGTCAATGTCCGTTTCGCCCGGCTGCGGCACAAACGCCGGATCGCCGGTGTCGATGCAGGGCGAGCCCGCGGCGAGGTGGTAATCGTCGTTGTCGGGATCGACAAACAGCGGATCGGCGTTGATGTTGCCCTCGCCAGGCCCACCGCCCTGAACGTCGCAATAGGTCACCACGGGGCTTCCGGCACCGACATTGATCTCCTCCGGCGTATCGCCCCAGAAGATGCAGTTGCTGAGCTTCGGGCTGCCGAGAAAACAGTAGACGCCGCCGCCGCGGTTCCCGGCCGAGTTCCCGCTGATCGTGCAGTTGCTGAGCGTTGGGTTGCTGTTGAAGCAGTAGACCCCGCCGCCGTCAGAATACTGGCTGGTCGCAGCGTTCCCGCTGATCGTGCAGTTTCTGAGCGTCGGGTTGCTGTCCTCGCAGCGGACGCCACCGCCCCCAGAATACGGGCCAGATGCAGTGTTCCCACTGATGGTGCATTTGCTGAGTGTCGGGCTGCTGTTGTGCCAGCAGGAGACGCCGCCGCCGCCGCCGTGCTCGGCCGAATTCCCGCTGATCGCGCAGCCGGCAAGAGTAGGGTTGCTGGTATCCCGGCAATAGACGCCGCCGCCTTCGTCGTCGGCTGAGTTCCCACTGATCGTGCAGTTGGTGAGCTTCGGGCTGCTCTCGTAGCAGGTGACGCCGCCGCCGCTGCCCTCGGCCGAGTTCCCGCTGATCGTACAACTGGTAAGCGTCGGGCTGCTGTTCAACCAGCAGGAGACGCCCCCGCCGTTGCCCTCGGCCGAATTCCCGCTGATCGTGCAGTTGCTGAACGTCGGACTGCTGTTGTACCGGCAGTAGACGCCTCCGCCGTTAGCAGAATACTCGTCAGTCGCAGTGTTCCCGCTGATCGTGCAGTTGCTGAACGTCGGGCTGCTGTTGTTGTCACACCAAACGCCTGCCCCGCTTTTGGCGTACCCATTTGTGATCGTCAGCCCCCTGACGATCGCGTCCGGCCCCTCGCCACTATGGAAGTTGAATCCTCGGCCGTCGCCCTCGCAATCGACGATACAAGCCGTAGGATCGCCGCTCGCGGAGCGTACGGTGAGCGGCTTGCCGCCAGAATCCAGGTTCTTGTTCCCCACTCCCGTGTACGTTCCGTCCGCCAAGACGATTTCATCACCCGGGATCGCCGCATCAATTGCCGCTTGGATCGTCGGATATTCACTCGGTACGTAGAGCGTACCGGTCACGTACAGCACCACGGCCCCCCGACGCGGCGAGTTGACGGCTTGCGGGTCAATAATCTCCAGGTCGCCGGTGTAAACGCCGTAGGGCAAACCACTGATCTCCACGCCGAGCGCCACCTGGTCCACCGCCCCGTTCGACTCGCCGCTGGACGGCATGACCGTCAGCCACGTCGGTTGGCCGGTAATTTCCCAGGTCAGCGTCCCTCCACCGCAGTTCCGCACCGACAGTATCTGGTCTGCCGGGTCATTCCCGCCTTCTGGCGCGAAGAACTGGAATTCTGTCGGGCTTAGCGCTATCGAGGGCGCAGCGGGGTTGAACTCGTACACGCCCATGTCGGCGACAGCGACCTTGTCCCCATCGCCGTCCAACGGGCGCGCGTTGCCGTCCAGATCGTCGGCCGGCAGACCCCCAGCCGGATCGTTGGTACCGGCGTCGATGCAGGGCGAGCCGGGCATCAAATGGAAGTCGTTCGCCAGAGCGAAGAGTGGGTCGGCGTCAACGTTGCCCATACCCGGCCAGCCGCCCTGAACGTCACAGTAGGTCACCACGGGACTGCTCTCGTAGATGGAGACCTCCTGCGGAGTGTCACCCCAGAGGATGCAGTTTGTAAGCGTTGGTCTGCTGTAGTTGTCGCAGTGGACGCCGCCGCCGTAGCGGTAGGCCGCGTTTCCGGTGATCGTGCAGTTGGTGAGCGTTGGGTTGCTGTTGTGGCAGTACATCCCGCCGCCGTCGCTGTTGGCCGAATTCCCGCTGATCGCGCAGTTGGTAAAAGTCGGGTTGCAGTGGTAGGAGCAGTAAACGCCGCCGCCATCAGAGAATTGGCCAGATGCAGTGTTCCCGCCAATCGTACAGTTACTGATCGTCGGGCTGCTGTTGGACCGGCAGGAGAGGCCGCCGCCGTCCCTGGCCGAATTCCCGCTGATCGCGCAGGCGGCAAGCGTCGGGTTGCTGTTGTACCGGCAGCAGACGCCGCCACCCTCGTCGTCGGCCGAGTTCCAGCGGATGGTGCAGTTGGTGAGTTTCGGGCTGCTTTCGAAGCAGGCAACGCCACCACCGTCGTCGCCGTACCCATTCGTGATCGTGAGCCCCTCGACGACTGAGTTCGGTCCCTCGCCGCTGGAGAAGTGGAATCCGCGGCCGGCGCCTTCGCAGTCGATGACGCACGCCGCCGGATTACCCGAATCGCTACGGACCGTGATCGCCTTGCCGCCGAAGTCGAGGTCCCGATTGCCGATCCCGGTATACAGCCCGTCGAACACCACGACTTCGTCGCCGTTTATCGCGGCGTCAATACCCTCCTGGATCGCGTCAAACGGATGATCCGGCGAGCCATCCTCATCCGGGTCGCTCATGGTCGGATCGCCCGGCCCCGGGTCGTTCGGGGCATCGTCATCGACGTAGATCGTGCTGGCGTAAGCGGTTCCAGACGCCAGGAAGACCACGAGCAGACCTGCGACCATCACAGCAGCCACACAAGACAAGCGGTTCATGTCGCGAACTCGTGAAGACATGTCTCTACCTCCCAAGACAGTTGCCCGCGTGTCCAACGCCACGCTGACAGGAGTTGACCGCCTCCCATACGCAGGACGCACCCTCTCAGGATTGACGTGACTCCTGCCGTGTCGGGCGGATGGTGCCAGGCGCATTATTGTACGGTCGCCCGTCAAGCCGTGGCACAACGTGAACTGTTCGGGTGTTCGGGCGGTCTCTGGAGGGATTCGCTGGTGTGATATTCCCATCTCGCACCCACGGACGTGAGATTCGCATCCAGCGTTGCGAGCAAAGGAGGATTCCCTCGCGCGTCGGTGCGAGAAAGGAGCCTCGCACCAGCGGCGGTATGGTCGCGGCTGCGGTACGCTGGCGCGGTCAGTGACAGCACGGTTTAACGTCCCGAACCGCCGCCACCTGTTGGCAGGTCGCCCGAACTCTCCTGGGCGGAGGGGCTTACGTTAAAAGCGGGTGATGGGATTCGAACCCACGACATTCACGTTGGCAACGAAACACGCCGACCGCAGCTTTTCGCTCGAAAGCGTCGTCTTACCTGTAGTTTAGCTCGTAACAGTTCACCCGCCTGCAATAGATGTGGCTTTTTGGGTCGCGCAGCCGACGCCAAAAGCCATGTCTATTGCGGTTGCGGCTCGGAAGGATGCCGTGACTGTGAGACACTACACTGGAAACGTCGACCGCTCATCCGAGCCCGCACGTAAGGTCTCACAATCGCACGGCTTACAAGGCTCGCAACAGGGGTTTCTAGCGTTGTAGTGCTAACCGCCCCCGCTGGGGCCGACCCAAACGGTCCGGCAGAGTCGGCCGCTACCACGGCCGCTCGGAGACCTCCACGTGGCAGCGCGGCAGACTGTCCAGAAAGCGGCGACCGTAGTTTTTGCGCACCACGCGCGGGTCGAGAATCACGACGATCCCGCGGTCGGTCTGGCTGCGAATCAGACGACCGAACCCCTGGCGAAACTTCAGAATCGACTCCGGCAGTTGATAGTCGTTGAACGGGTTGCCGCCGCGCCGACGAATCAGGTCGATCCGGGCCTCGACGGTCGGACGATCCGGCACCGCGAACGGTAGTTTCACAATCACCACGTTCGACAACGCCTCCCCCACGACATCGACCCCCTGCCAGAAGCTGTCCGTGCCGAAGATGGCCGAGCGCGGCGTCTCGCGCAACCGGGCGAGCATCTGTGAACGCGGCAGCGCTTCGCCCTGGGCCAGGATCGTGTAGCCCTCGACGTGCAACTCCGCGCGCACCAGCCGGGCGGCCACATCGAGCATCTTGTAGCTGGTAAACAGCACGAAGGCTCGTCCTTCCGTTTGCCGCAGGTAGTACACGATGGCCCGCGCCGCGGCCGTGGTGAAGCGCTCGCCGCTCGAAGGATCGGGCATACCAGCCTCAACGTGCAGCGTGACCTGCTCGGCGAAGTTAAACGGCGAGCCGAGTTGAAGCGTTTCGGCCGGGGGTGTACCCAACCGCCCGAGCAGGTAGTCGAATCCAGCCGCCTGGTCGTCCGCCCCCGGCGCACCCGCAGCCGCCAGCGTGGCGCTGGTCAGCACCGCACTGTCCACGCGCTCGAAGAGCAACTCGCGCAGCGCTGGTCCGGCGTCGAGCGGCGCCGCGCATAACGAGACCCGTTGCGCCCGTGTCCCCGCCGTCTCGATCCAGTAGACGTGTTCGTCATAAGCTTGCGACAGCAGCGACTCGAGCGTCAGTGCGCCGGCCTCGGCCCGCTCGAGGTAAGCCCCCAACTCGTGCTGGTCCTCGTCGCGCGGCAGCGATTTCTTCAACGGCTTGAGTGCCGCCGCCACACTGTGCAACGCCGGTGACAACGTGTTGGCAACCGGATCCTTGAGAATCAGGCGGCCGTTGGCGCGACCGCGCTCGCGTTGCCAGTTGTGCAGGTTGTTGAAGAATTCGCTGCACGCCGACTGGGCTGCGACGACGGCGCGCCGCTGCTCCTCCGTTCCGAGTTGGGCCAGGAAGCCCTTACCCGTACGGTCGTTGAACAGCCCGGACAACAGGTATTGCACATTCGCGTTGGAGATGCTCGTCCCGAAATGGTCCGTGGCCACTTGTTCGAGCGTATGGGCCTCATCGATGATGACCAGTTCATAGTCCGGCAGAACGTTGGCGTGCTCGCGCCGCAGCACCAGATCGGCCACCAGCAACGCGTGGTTGACTACCAGGATGTTCGCCTGCTCGGCACGCCGGCGCGCCCGCTGGTAGAAGCACGGAACGTACGTAGGACAACGGCGGCCGAGGCAGTTGCCGTGCTCGCTGCGTACCTTCTCCCAGACGGCCGGCGGCGGCGGCTCGGGCAGGTCGCTCAGCGAGCCGTCCTGCGTTTCGTAGGCCCAGTCTTCGATCTCGTGCAGGACCTGCAACAAGGCCCGGTCGACAAAGAGCGACTTCTGCCGCGCGCTGGTCTGTTTCAGCCGCCGCAGGCCAACATAGTTGTTGCGGCCCTTTACCAGCTCCGCCGTGAATGGCGGCCGCCCGGCGTTATCGTCCGGCTCGCCACCGCGCTCGCCGCCGAAAGCCCGTTGCAGAAAGGGGATGTCCTTGTCAATGAGCTGTTCCTGCAAAGCGATGGTGTGCGTGCTGATGACGACGCGGCGCCGGCGCTGAAGCACCTGAGCGATCGCCGGCAGAAGGTAGGCAAAGGTCTTGCCCACACCGGTGCCGGCTTCGACCGCCAGGTGGTGGCTCTCTTCAAAGGCGCGGCTGACGGCGGCCGCCATCGCCTGTTGTTGGGGGCGGACCTCGAAGCCCGGCAGGCGCCGGGCGAGTAGTCCGTTCGGAGAGAGCCAGTCGGTAACGGGCATGCGTTCTAGCGCTCAGAAAGCGGCGCCATGCTCTGGCTCGGAGCCGCTGGCATGGAATCACCCAGTTGGGCTACGAAATCCCACGTGAAAAGAGCCACCGCAGCCACCGTGACCAGCATGACGATCGTGCCGAAGACTGTCACGAATGTCAGACCACTGACAAGACCGCCGCGCATCGTGGCGATGATGTGCGGGCGGGCCAGCACGAGCATACTGATGATCATCGCCGCCGACGTGAGCAGCACGGAGATCGAGTGCAGGTAGCTGTAGACCCACATCCCCCGGCTGACTGCACGCTCCTGCCCGGTCAGGCTGCGGATGAAATGACCGCGCACGAAGTAGACCGCCTGAACAGTCCCGTCCGACTTCTCGATCAGCTCGCGGTGGCCGTTATGCGCATCACCGCCGAGCGCCGCGTAACTGACCGTGTAAGCGAGAAAATTCACCGCCCCCAACGCAATCACTGCGATGCAAATCTCGTTTCGCCGCCGACGGGGCAAACGGTCCACCGGACACAGCGACATCCCCAGGCGCGCACCGTCTTCCGAAAACTCGGCACGGGCTGCTTTCTCGGCCGGCGATTCCACTTGCTGCTCCAGTCGGCCCTGCGCGCCAGGCCACCGGTCGTGCCGGTGAACCGGCAGCAGATGCAGGGCCGGGACGTCTCCACCTGTGGCAGTTGCGCAAGTGCAGATTATACGGCGAGAGCGCGAGCGTGGAAACGTTCCGGCAAGTGTAGCCGGGGCGACACGCCGCCCACCGCCGCACCGCCGCGTCGTTCTCACGGCGCTACGGCTGCTCGTCCACAAAGACCTTGACCTGGCGGGGGCTGACGAACACCCGGCGACCAACAACGAGCTGCAACGCCTGGAAACGCTCCTGGGTCATTTCGACCTGAATGTGTTCACCGCCGGTGGTGGTCAGTTCGACCTTCACCTGGGGACCGGCGGCGTTGATGTGCACGACGGTCGCCTCGAAGCTCGCGTTGCCGTTGGCCTGCGTATCGACATCCAACTCGTGCGGCCGGACAAACGCGCGCGCGACCTCGCCATCCGGCACCCCTGGCGTGGCGCAGTCCAATTGCAGCGGTCCCAATTGCACGCGTCCATTCACCACGCGCCCGTGGAAGACGTTGACATTGCCGAGAAAATTCATCACAAACGCATCGGCCGGCTCGTGGAAGACATTCTCCGGCGTACCAATCTGCTGGATCCGCCCCTCGTTCATCACCACCACACGATTGGCGAGTTCGAGCGCCTCTTCCTGGTCGTGTGTGACAAAGACGCTGGTCACGTGCAACTCATCATGCAGCCGCCGCAGCCAGCGCCGCAGCTCCTGGCGCACCTTGGCATCGAGGGCCCCGAACGGCTCGTCCAACAGCAGCACCTTCGGCTCGACGGCCAGCGCCCGGGCCAGGGCGACGCGCTGGCGCTGTCCGCCCGAAAGCTGCGCCGGATATCGCTGCCCAAACTCCTCGAGCTGCACCAACCGCAGCAGTTTCAACACGCGCTGCCGAATCTCGTCGCGCGCCGGGCGCACGCGGCGCGGCCGCACCCGCAGCCCGAATGCCACGTTCTCCATGACCGTCATGTGACGGAACAGCGCGTAGTGCTGAAAAACGAACCCGACTCGACGCTCGCGTACGTGACGGCCGGTGGCATCCTCGCCATCGAATAGCACACTCCCGCTGTCCGGCTGTTCGAGCCCGGCGATGATACGCAGTAGGGTCGTCTTGCCCGAGCCCGAGGGCCCCAGCAGCGCAACCAATTCGCCCGATTCAACGGTCAAGCTGACTCCTTTCAGGGCGGCAAAGTTCCCGAACCGCTTGGTCAGGTTGGTGACGGCTATACTCATCGGCTACTCCCCGGCGGTGGGACCGCCGCGCTACTTTCCTCGCCCCGGTCGCTGCTGCGCTGCATACGCCATTCGACGACGCTCTTGGCGACGATGGTCACCAGCGCAATCGCGACCAACAGACCCGCGACACTGAAGGCGGCCGCGAATTGATACTCGTTGTAGAGGATCTCAACATGCAACGGCAGCGTGTTAGTTTCACCCCGAATGTGGCCCGACACGACCGAAACGGCCCCAAACTCGCCCAACGCGCGGGCCGAACAGAGGATCGTGCCGTAGGCCAGGCCCCACTTGATGTTGGGCAGGGTCACGCGGAAGAAAGTCTGCCAACCACCGGCACCGAGGCTGACCGCCGCCTCTTCCTCCTCGCGGCCCTGGGCCTGCATCAGCGGAATCAGTTCCCGTGCCACGAACGGTAGCGTGACAAACATCGTCGCCAGGGTGATGCCCGGCACCGCGAAGATGATGTGGATGTTGTGGTCGCCCAGCCATGGCCCCAGCAGGCCGCGCGCCCCAAACAGCAGCACAAAAACCATGCCGGCAATCACCGGCGAGACACTGAACGGCAGGTCGATCAACGTTATCAACAGGCTCCGGCCGGCGAATCGAAACTTCGTAATGGACCACGCCGCCGCCACGCCGAACAGCACATTCAACGGAACGGCGATCGCCACCGTCAACGCGGTCAGGCGGATCGCGGCCCACGCGTCAGGATGATGCAGCGCGTCGAACGCAACTTGCCAGCCTTTTTCAAAAGCACTGTAGAACACGATGATCAACGGCAGAATCAACATCAGAGCGAGGAACGCGACGGCCGCCAATACCAGCGCCCACCGCACGAGCAGCACGCCGTGCCCGACGGCGCTGCCCGCGGTCGCGTCGGGAAACTGGGCATCAGTCACGATTGTGGCCACTGGTTCTCCTCAGAACGGCGCGGCTTGTCGTCGCACCCGCTAGACCGGGGCGCTGCGCCGCGCCCACGCTTGCAGCAGGTTGATCAGCAACAGCAGCAGGAACGACAGCATCAGCAGCACAAGCGCGACGGCTGTTGCCCCGGCGTAGTTGTATTCCTCCAGACGCGTCATGATCAGCAGCGGCACGATCTCCGTCTTTCCGGGCATGTTGCCCGAGACGAAGACGATCGAGCCATACTCACCCACGGCTCGCGCAAAGGCCATGGCGAACCCGGCCAACACGGCCGGGATGATCATCGGCAGGATCACACGCGTGAACGACTGCCGCCGCGTTGCACCGAGCGTGGCGGCGGCCTCCTCAACCTCACGCTCGATGTCTTGTAGCACCGGCTGGGTCGTGCGAATGACGAACGGCAGGCTCACGAAGGTCATGGCAATGACCACGCCCAGCGGACTGTACGCCGCCTGGATTCCGACCTTCTCGAGAAAGCCGCCGATCACGCCCGTCGGCGCATAGATTGCGGTCAGCGAGATCCCGGCCACGGCCGTCGGCAACGCAAACGGCAGATCCACCAGCATGTCGAGCAACCGCCGGCCCGGGAAACGATAGCGCACCAGCACCCAGGCGATGAGCAGCCCGAACACCGCGTTGATCGCCGCCGCAATCAACGCCCCCCCCAAGCTGAGCCGGTACGCTGCCAACGTGCGGGAGGAGGTGAACGTGCCCCAGAACTCGGCCCAGCTCAGACGACCGGCCCACAGCCCCAGTGTCGACAGCGGGATTAGTACCAACAGACTCAGATACAGGAGCGTGAACCCCATCGTCAGCCCGAAGCCCGGCAGCACTGATCGCCCGGCACCACCAGCCAGTCTCATGAGCGGCCTCCTCGTTCGATCCGTGGCGTCTTTTCTGATGCGGGTGACCCACAGCCCGTGCCGCTCGGCGTGCGCCCGACGCCGGGCTCCGCGTGTCGGCCCGCGGCACAACCGTGATTCGACGTCTCGCCGTCGCTAAACATGCTTTCACTGCTCCAGAATCTGGTCAAAAAGGGCCCCGTCGGCGAAGTGCTTGGCGTGCACCTTCTGCCCCCCCCCGAACATCGGATCGTCGATCGTGAACAGCTCCACGGACGGGAACTGGTCGGCAAACGCCCGCGCGACGGAAGCCATCCGCGGACGGTAGTAATGCTTGGCGATCAGCTCCTGCCCGGTCGGCGAGAACAGGTAGTCGAGATAGGCCGTGGCAACCGCGCGCGTCCCGCGCCGCTCCACGACCTTGTCCACGACTGCCACCGGCGGCTCGGCCAGGATACTCACCGATGGGACGATCAGCTCATACTCCGCGGGGCACAGGCGTTTCGTCACCAGCAGGGCCTCGCTCTCCCACGCCAGGAAGACGTCGCCAATGTGACGCTGCATGAAGGTGTTTGTGGCCCCGCGCGCCCCCGCATCACGCACGGGTACGTTTCGGTAGAGCCGCTGCATGAACCGACGGACCTCGGCTTCGTCGCCCGCGCTCTTCCGGAACGCGTACCCCCACGCCGCCAGGTAGGCCCAACGGGCCCCGCCCGAGGTCTTGGGGTTCGGCGTGATCACGGAAACGCCGGGCCGGGCCAAGTCCTCCCAGTCTTTGACCCCCTTGGGGTTTCCCTTGCGGACAAGAAACACGATCGTCGAGGTGTACGGCGAGCTGCTGTGCGGCAGGCGTTGTTGCCAGTCAGCCGGGATCAGCCCGGCCTGCTCGTGCAAGGCATCGATGTCGTAGGCCAGGACCAGCGACACCACGTCAGCGGGAAGGCCGGCGATAACCGCGCGCGCCTGGTGGGCCGAACCCGCGTGCGACTGGCGGACCGTGACGCTCTGTCCCGTCTTCTCTTTCCAGAAGCGCGCGAAGGCCTGATTGTAGTCCTGGTAGAACTCACGTGTGGCATCGTAAGAGGCGTTCACGATCGTCACGTCGTCCCCGGCTCTGGCCGGAGACGCGCTGATCATCGCCAGGGCCGCCGAGGCGGCCAGCAAACGCGACATCGACTTCATCGCGGGCTTCTCCTTGCATCCGCTCACCATCCGTGGGTGCGGGATTGACCACCGCCGGATCCGACCGGGCGCGGTGCCCCCCGTAGGCGGCCGTACCGACTCGCTGCGCTATGGTTCGCAGATCTGATCAAAGACGCCGCCTTCGGTGAAATGTCTGGCGTGCGCCTTCTGCCATCCGCCGAAGAGCGGATCGTCGACGGTGATGAGTTTCACCTGGGGATAGGCCTCGGCATACTTTTTGGCGACCGAAGGCATACGGGGGCGATAGTAGTGCTTGGCGATGATCTCCTGCCCCAACTCCGTGTACAGGTATTCGAGATACGCGGTCGCGATCGCCCGCGTGCCACGCTTGTCGACCACCTTGTCGATAACGGTCACCGGCGGTTCAGCCAGAATGCTGATGGACGGCACGACAATCTCGAATTCCCCGGGGCGCAACCGGTTCAACACGAGCAGGGCCTCGTTCTCCCAGGCCAGAAACACATCGCCGATGCGGCGCTGGACGAAGGTGTTGGTCGCCCCCCGCGCCCCGGTATCCAGGACGCGCACATTCTGGTAGAGCCGCTTCATGAATGTGCGTACCTGGGTCTCATCGCCCGCGTACTCCTTCGACGCGAACGCCCAGGCCGCCAGGTAGTTCCAGCGGGCTCCGCCGGAAGTCTTGGGGTTAGGCGTGATCACACCGACGCCGGGACGCACCAGATCGTCCCAGTCCTTGATGCCCTTTGGATTCCCCTTGCGAACCAGGAAGACAATCGTCGACGTGTAGGGGGCGCTGTTGTGCGGCAGCCGCTTCTGCCAGTCAGCCGGAATCAGCCCGCCCTTCTCGTGCATGGCATCGATGTCGTACGCCAGGGCCAGCGTCACGACGTCGGCTTCCAGCCCGTCAAGCACGGAGCGCGCCTGTTTGCCAGCCCCGCCGTGGGATTGGCTAATTGTGACCTTCTGCCCGGTTTTCTCCTGCCAATACTCAGCGAAGGCGCGATTGAACTCCTCGTAGAGTTCCCTGGTCGGATCGTAGGAAACGTTGAGCAGCTTGACCTCGTCCGCTGCGAGCACCGGAGCCGGCGCACCAGCCGTCACGCAGAATGCCAGAACACTCAGCACGCAGCAACAGGCGTGCACGGCCGAAACGGGGGACCTCTCGAGGTGACCGTCGATAGTCATCTGAACCTCCTTGGTGCAGTGTTCCACGCCGCAGAGGCCCAGTCAGCGACCTCTATGGCGCTATTCGATGTAACCGAGTGCCCGGAGCCGGTCGCGAACCGCTTCGATTTCGCGTTGGCTCAAGCCCGGCGATGGGCTGTCCAGCCTTCCGCCAGACGCTACGTCGCGCAGACAGTGCACGGCGAAATCCGTGACACTCCTAAACCCAGTTCCTTCAATGAGTTCCTTCAAGTTGTCATAGAGCTCGGCGGGGATCTTGAGCGTAACCCGATCCCGCTTTCCACCTTCTTTTCGAGACACCCGTAACCTCCCACACTCTAAATAGAGTGTAACATGAGTGCAATCAGAGTCAAGCAGGTCCTTGATTCTTTTTCGCAAGACCCCATAATGAGTCGACAACAGGGCCATTTGGGTGAATGGGCTCCTATTTGAGTCCACTGACCGCGGCGTTTCACGAGTGATGGAGTCTGATTCGGGCCTTATACACCATGATGGCCTGGAATGCGAGTGAAATCGCGATTCTTGCCATCCATACGGAGCCTTCTAGGTCTCAAATGATAGAACACTGGACAGACGCCTCGCCACGGCCCCGCCCAACCGCGAGCACGTGTCCCCCGGACCCGAAACAAGCCCCATCTCCACCACCACCGAGGTATCATGACGCGGGCGGAGGAGCCGTTGACGGCGGCGCCGCGCGACTGACGCGAGCACGACCGCAGGAGAACAACATCATGATGTCGAACGTTCTTCGACGCAGAAGCATGCTGATCAGTGGTGTGGCGGCCACGGTCGTCCTGCTGGCGGCCTGGTCGGTCGCTGGCGGCGCGGACGAAGACAACAAGGTTCTCGCACGCCGTCTGGACTCCCTGGAGGGACGCATTTGCGATTTGGAACGGACCGTCGGCGAGACCTTGTTGCGCAGCACGGACCAACCGGCGCTAGCGCAGCGGATCAGCACGCTTGAGCTGGGCGTGCGTGAGCTGTCCCGGGCCGCGGGACGTCCCGGACAACTAACGCCGCGCGGCAACCTGCGCGAGTTGGAGCGCTCCACGCGCGACAGACAGCAGCAGGGCGCGGCCCTGGAGGGGCGCCTCTACAATCTGGAGAGAGATCTCCGCGCCGCGCTCGGAGACATGCGCGAAACGCGCGAGCTGCGTACCCAGCTCGATCAGCAGCGCCACGCGATCGACGATCTGAAAGGCCGCGTGCGGCGGCTTGAATCGCGGTAACCCTGGAAGTGAGACAGCGTTCGTCACCCCGCGCGCGAGTACATCAGCCGGCTCTGCCGATCAGTCCGCTGAAAGAGGCAGCCGACACCTCACAGGCATCGTTGTTCCCAGCGCTCTCGCGGCACGGTCAGGAAGCAGTCCCCGCACTCAACAGGCTACTATCTCTGCTGTGGCGGCCAGAAGACGGCGTCGCCGGTCTCGCCCCAGTGCTTGCCGTCGGGTGGCTGTTTACCGCCGTCGTCCTTACCATCAAAGCCAACCGAGTAGAGCAACGGCTCGCCGCCTTTGAGGCAATAGACCAGATCCATCCCGGAAAAGGGGTCCTTGCGGATGCTGGGTGCTTCGCCTTGCGTCGCCTCCTTCAGATCACTTGGCCAGCGCCCGTGCTCGGCCTTGAACGCGTGCATCCGCAGGACGACCCGCGCGCCGGCACGCCGCGCGACCAGCTTGCGATACAACTGGTCCACACGCCCAAGACTGGGACCAAGCGCGGCGAGCAGGGGCACCTTGGCGCGGCGTGCCTGAATGTCGGACTCGATCTTCGCCGCCAACCTCCGCGCCTCTCCGTATTCCTGCTCGAAGACCGTTTGCCCGGCGCCGTACAGGTGGTCCGCCTCCGCCAGGACATCGTCGAGCGCTCCCGGCGGGCTAATCGCGAGGGTCGTGCTGGCGTCGCCCATGATGCCCGCCGGCACAACCCACTGCTCGAGCTTTCCGTCACCATTCTGGTCTCGACCCCAATGCTGGGCCGCATCCCAAAACGTCAACTTCTCACACTCAAGCTGTTTCGTGGCCGGACGTGGTTTTCGATCTGCCCTGCGCAGCGTGCGCAGCAGCATCTCGTAGTCGGCAGAACCGACCGCGGCGCCGGGCAGTTCGAGCGCAGCATCGTAGGCCGTGGCGGAGACAGCCACACCCACGAGGTACTGAATCAGCATGGGCTGTGCCCGCATGTGGCGGCCCGCCACGAGCAGCGCGCAAATGTCGTCCATCGCCTCCGCCGCATCGCCCGCACCGATGCGCAGCGACGCCCTGGCACGCAACAGCTTGGCTATGTCGCGAAACGGTCTGAGCGATGGCAACATAACGCCGACCATCGTGCCAGACTCGGGCGCCTCGAAGATGAAGTAGCAGCGCGACTTGTTCGTGGCCGCCACGTACTTGTCGAGGCACGCCTCGTTCTGATCGATCCAGGACTTCAGCAGCGTCTTGTCCTGCTCACTCCATTCATCCGCCGCACGCTTGGTGACGACCTCCAGGGCGGCATCGTTCGCCACAAACGCCGCGAACGCCGCTTGATAGTCGTCCGCGGCGTTGTCTTTGACTTGCCGGCCATACTCCGCGTTGATCCACGCCACATAGTCAACTGGATCATCCGGATTCGGCCGCGGTGGGTCGTCCGCCGCAGCAATGAGCGGGAAAAGGACAGCCAGCACACCAAGCAAGCGAGACATAACACACCTCCTGTCACCACTGGATAGTACGGACGCACTGTTCGTGCGCCTGTTATAAGTCCCGGGCGTTCTTTGAAGGAGATAAGTCCAGCGTTCGGGCGGTTGCCGATGAGCGCTGCACAGGACAAGCCCCGATGCGTCATCTGCTGTTCGCCATAGGCGATTGGCCATTAGTTATGCAGCAACGCCAGCGCCTCGGCACGCGTGCTTTGGTTGGTCTGCATTAACCCGCGCAGGGCCGACGTGACCATCGTGCTGCCGGGCTTCTTGACGCCGCGGCAGGTCGTGCACGTATGTACCGCCTCGATCACGACGGCGCAGCCCTTGACGTGCAGGCGCTGTGCCAGCAAATCGGCGACCTGAGACGTCAAGCGCTCCTGAACCTGCGGCCGGCGCGAGAACGTATCCACGATCCGGGCCAGCTTCGAAAGCCCAAGCACTTTGCCGCCGGGGATATACGCGATGTGGGCTTTGCCCTCGAACGGCATCAGGTGATGCTCGCACATGCTGTTGAATGGGATATCCCGCAGGGCCACCATTTCATGGTGATCCTCGTCGAAGGCGGTTTCCAGATGCCGCTCCGGGTCTTCACGTAGGCCGGAAAACAACTCGGCGTACATGCGGGCCACACGGGTCGGCGTATCGCGCAGGCCTTCCCGGCCCGGATCCTCACCGATCGCGATGAGCATCTCGCGCACGGCGCGCTCGATGCGCGGAATATCGACGACGTGTTCGTGTTCCGTCTTGTCTGCCATCGCAACACTCTGCCAGGCCCAGAACCCATCCCAAAGCTCTTTCCGAGTTCTCATGGGGCTTGCGCCGCACCCACGGGGGATGAAGAGCCGAATTTGCGGAGCAGCCGCGACCGTCAGGGAGCGGTCGCCGAAAAACCGCTTGCTTACGCGCGCGGCTCGGTTCTGCTGCCCACCTCGGGACGGTTCTGGGATAGGTTCCAGCCTCGGTCTCGTACCGGACTGACCACAGGTTGACCGCCGGCACCGCGTCTCCGGCGACTACGAGCAGCGTTGCCGCAAGTACTCTATCAACAATCGCACGCCGAAGCCGGTCGCTTTGTTGTCGTCCCGGGTGGCGACGGCCGCGATGTCCAGGTGCGCCCAGGGCATGCCCTCTTCAACAAACTCCTTCAGGAACATCCCGCCCACGATCGCGTGCGCATCGCGCTTGCCGGCGGAGTTCTTGATGTCCGAGTCGACGCCCTTGATAAGGTCGCGGTACTCGTCCCACAGGGGCAGACGCCAGAGACGTTCGTCTGTCAGCCGACCAGCCTCGCCCAGTTCGCCGGCCAGATTGTCGTCGTTGGACAGCAGCCCCGCAGCGGCCTTGCCCAGGGCCACGTTGACGCCGCCCGTGAGCGTGGCTAGATCAAGCAACGCCGTGGGCCGACAGTGCTTCTGAGCGTACCATAGGGCATCCGCGAGGATCAGCCGTCCCTCGGCGTCCGTGCTGATGACCTCCACCGTCTTGCCGCTCATCATCTTGATGATGTCGCCCGGCCGGTACGCCCGGTCGGAAATCGCGTTCTCCGCCGCCGGGATCAGGCCCACCAGGTTGCAGCGCAGCTTGAGCGCGGCGGCAGCCTTGATGACGCCCATCACCGTGCAGCCGCCGCACTTGTCGAACTTGAGCGTCTCGAGCCCGGCGGCCGGCTTGATCGAGTAGCCGCCGGTGTCAAACGTGATTGCTTTGCCGACCAGGACGGTGTTGATCTTGGCGCGCGGGGCACCGCGATATTCCAGTTGGATCAAGCACGGCCCCGACTTGGCCCCCTGCCCAACGGCCAGCAGGCCGTTCATGCCCAGTCGCTTAAGCTGGGCCACATCGAGGACCGTGCATTTCAGATGGGCCTGACGGGCCAGCTTGCGAGCCTCGGCCGCCAGCGCGGCCGGGTGAATTACGTTGCCCGGTTGGTG
The DNA here is from genome assembly GCA_018814045.1 of Planctomycetota bacterium. GTDB lineage: Bacteria > Planctomycetota > Phycisphaerae > UBA1845 > Fen-1342 > JAHJAR01. Next base: position 17,038 of record JAHJAR010000322.1, read on the forward strand.
TGCGAGACCGCGGACGTAGTTCACCGCTTCGGCGATCGTCGCGCTCTCCGCGATCTGCAACCGGGTGCGGTCCACGTGTCCAGTCTGGCTCGACGTTACGCGCACGCGGACCCTGCTCGGCACCTTCTCGTCCGGCTCCTTGTATTCCGCAAAGCGGAAACCACCCAAGACCATTCCGCCACACCATTCCGCGGTGGCGTGATCTACGCCCGATGAAGCCAGACCGTCGATCCAGAGGGCGATTCGGTCGATGCCCTGTGAAATCAGGCTGGCGGCGGCGGTCTCGGCGGCCGAGCGAATCTGCTTCGCGCTCACCTTGTCCGCCGTCCCAAGACTGACGACTACGATGCGACGGTGCGAACCACTACGCGTCGTGTGGGCCAGATGACCAGCCTTCTCATCAACCGCCCCAACCGCGATCAACTCTGACACCGCGTCATCACAGATCGTATCGACCCGCGCGAGCAACTCCAACGGCGGCTGTGGCTTGGCCACCAGCGGGACGACGAGCGTCTCCCCGGCCACGGTCCGCTTTTGCCCGCCGACAAACTCGAATGTAGTCCCGTTGCTGCCCATGAGCTTCCTTCAATGTGGATAGCGCTTATTCCAGCAATTGGCGTATGCCAACAACGGAGCGTACCACGACCAGTCCCGTGGCGAAAGCTGGACGATTGCCGGGCATTGCACGCCCGGCGACGGGTCCGCACATAACGCGCGGGCTGATTCAAGCGATCTGGTCCGGGCGGTCCACGATATGCGCCGCACCGGCTGCCTCCAGGTCGCAGCGCGGTCGAAACCCCCAGGTGACCCCGACCGGCAGCACGCCGCTGCGCAGCGCGGCCTCGATGTCGGTGGGCGTGTCGCCGATCATCCAAACCTCGGCCGGCTGGACGCCCAGCTCGGCACAGATGCGGAGGACATAGTGCGGGTGCGGCTTGCGTAGCTCCTCTTCGAGGTAGCCATAGACGGAGTCGAACTCCCCGTCGGGCCAGAAGGTGCGGACCATCCGTAAGACCATATCGTGCGGTTTGTTGGAGAGGATGGCGGTCTTAACGTGGGCGGCGCGCAAACGTCCGATAAGTTCTGTAACCCCCGGGAATGGCCGCGTATATCGCAGCGGCCGAACCCAGTAGCGCGGACGGGCCAACTCCGCAAGCCTTTTTACCAGATGTGGATGCGTCTGTCCGAGCGCGCGCTCGCACAGCTTCGGCACCCCCTCTCCGACCATGTAGCGATACCGATCCATGGGATAGCCCGGCACGCCCAGCAGTTCCAGGCACTCGTTCAGGGCCTCCGCGATGTCGCGCAGTGAGTCCACCAGTGTGCCGTCGAGATCAAATATGCATGCTTTGGGGGCTATCGGGCCAATCATCGCGTTTCAGGACCACGCCGGCGGGCTTACCCTACGCAACCGTCTGGACGTAAATCACTATAATACCGATGACCTGTCGGTCGCTCAATCAAACGGGCCCTCTAACGTGCCCAGCGCAGGGAGCGTTGCTTATGTGTACGCGGATGTTCGTACAGCACCTGATACTGGTCGCGTTTCTCGCCGGTGCCTGCTTGCCGGCATCAACCCAAGTCGCGGAGGAACGGGAGCCCAACCGCTTCAGCCACATGATCAACATCGAGGCCCTGATCGATAACTACGCGCGCCTCCTAGCACGCAAGTACGATCTGACCGAGGAGCAGGATGCCTTCACACAGGAGTTGCTGCATAAGAAAACACAGGCGTTCCTCGAAAACCGCGAAGACGAACTGCGCGGCCTGATCGACCGCCTCTTCGATGTGCGTACGGGCGGCGACATAACCCAGGAAGAGATCATCGAATGGGGCAAACGCGTGTTGCCCATCTACCAGGAAGCCAGAGTCTTCATTATCGACGGAAACCAGGAATGGCGGCAGATCCTCAACGAAGAGCAGCGCCTGATCCACGATGAAGACATCAAGCTTATGCACGAGAGCTTCCAGACCACCGATGAGCAGCTCGAGCGCATCGTCACCGGACAGATGACGATCGAGGAGTTCCGCAACCCGCCGCGCCGGGCTCCGCGGAGGCCACAGCGCGCCGAGCGCACGGTCACTCCCGAGCCAACGAGCATCGAGCCGCCCGCCGCGGCCGCAGGGGAGCCGCAACTACCGGACCAGACGCCACCCCTACCCGCCGAACCGCGTCCCGACAGCCGCCGGAGACCTCCCGTGGTCGAGATGGGCGAATCCAAGGCAGCCGAACCCGGGAGCTCGCGCAGCACGGAACGGCACCCAAAGACCTCGCCGCGGCCGACTCCCAGGTCGGCGGACAAGGCCAGTTCCCGCCAGCCGACCGCGCCGCGCGGGTCATCCACACCGGCCGGTACCGGCTTCGAGAGCAAATGGGACGCCTATGTCGCAGATTTCATCAAAAAGTACCAGTTGAACGAAGAGCAGACCCCCAAGGCGCAGGCCATCCTCAAGGGCTGCAAGGAGCAGGGCCAGCACTACATGCGCGCCCACCAGGCGGAAATAGACAAACTGGATGAACAGAACGAGAAGCTGAAGCTCTCCAAGGCCAAGGACAAGTCCAAGCAGATGGCAGACCTGACAGAGCGGCGCAAAAAGCTCATGGAACCGATCGAACTGATCTTCGAAAAGCAACTGAAGCCCCGGCTGGATAAGCTACCCACCCGGGCGCAGCGCCGTGCCGCGGAGGCCGCCAAGAAGAGCGGTCCGGGCAAGCCCACCCCGCGCAAGACACGGGGTGACGATGGCGACGATGATGAGTAGCGGTGGTTCGCACGGCCGGCCCGGCCCGTGCGAAGGTGCCGCCCAGGAGGGCCTTAATCCGAGCGGCTGGCCCTCCGATGGAATGGAGTGGTTTATCGGCTTGGGCGGCCGACGCGTGCGGCCCAGCCCGCGGCGGTGGACCAGGCACGCAAACTCAAAGGAGAGCTGCATGCGAGGCTTGCTCAATCGCAGCCGATTCTGGTTGTTCACGATGATGGCTGGGGGCAGCCTGTTCGTGCTCGAGGGCTGCGACCCCAACGTGCGGGACACCATCCTCGCCGGCGTGGAATCGTCCGCGACACTGCTGTTCACCACGTTTGTCCAGGCGTTCTTCGAGTCGCTCACGGCTGACGAGGGTACGCTCAGCACCGTGAAGGCCGTCATCGAGCACGTGCCGCAGTATTTCGCCTGAGCTTTGCCACACGGGGCGCCTCTTTGATCTGCCGGCCCGCGGCAGCCGGGTGGCACCCCCTCGCGGAGCTTCCCGTTACGACTCCCGATGCCGGTCGACAGTGTCGAGCGCGGCGGACCTGCCTTCTCTTGCCGCGCCCGCAGAACGTGGCCCCACACACATGAGCACGATCCCCCACTATTGCCGAGCGGCCGTGCCCGCGCACGCAAACGCCGGCCCCCGTGGGGGACCGGCGAATCAGACAACGACTGAGGAGTATGTGTCGGGCCGTTTGCGAATCAGCGTCGCCGCAGGGCAACCAGGCCCACCAGCAGCAGCGCTGCCGTCCCCGGTTCCGGCACCATATTCTGTTCGATCAGCGCAACCGCGGCCAAATCGAGCTCGTCCGTGTCCACCGCCGACAGGACGGCCGTCTTTTTCACTTTATAGTGTGTAGTGGGCCGGTCGAATCCAACCACGCCAATATGCGGCAATGCACCGCTGCCTTGCATGACAGCGCCGTAGGCGCCGATTACCCCGGGCGTTACCAAGTCCTCGACGACTTCGTTGAAGTCGATCATCCCGGAACCGCTCAGGCCGCCCAGGATGCTTACCAGACTCCGATCAATGGCCTCAGTACTTCGGACCTCGAAGGTAATAATCAGATTGCCCGCCCGGAGCGGGTTGACCGGGTCGCCGACAAGCGCGTCCGGAAACATAAAGTCGATGTTGCCCCCACTCGTGTAATAGCTGGCACCGTCGGCCAGCGAGCCGGCGATGACAACGTCGGAGAAGACCAGCCCGGCCTGGGCGCTGCACGCCAATGCACCAATAACCACAAGAATCAGAGTTCGTCGCACAGAGTTCATTTCTAACGCTCCGGGCGAGTACACACCGTCCTCGTGAAGCGGCGGTATCTCAGTCGCTACTAGAGTATGTCGGTCGAAACTTCGGACATGAGCAGCCACGCCACAGAACCTCTATGGCCGCTCACTACTTATATGCCCGGCCAGATCACGCAGTCAAATCACCTGTTGGGAATGATCAGAAAGTGAGTTGACGACACCGCTTCCGGACCTGCCTCGCCCTAGGAAAACCACTTGCGCTGCCCGGCGCCAAGCCTCAATCGGCGAGCGCAGAAGCTGCGCGTGACCGACCAAGCAGGTCCGATTGGCGACCCTGCGGGAAGGCTAGCGATGCGTCGAGACGTTGCCGACGCAACTGCGACCGATCTGTCCGAATCCGGGTCGCCTGGGCAGCACCACGCCGGCGCCGGTAGCATGTGCGCTCCCTGAGTCGCGCCTGTCCGCGGCTCGGGGTTGAGGAGAATCTGGCTCTACCACCACCGCGGGTGTTAGTCTGGGAGCATGGCAACAGCAGGAGCCTGACCACGATGAACGCATGCCGATCTGCGGACAGTCCCATCCCGCCGCCGAACCAGGCGCTGCGCGAGCGTGTCGGTTACGCTGACCCGGCCCTGCTCAGCGAGTGCGCCGTACACACATATCGCGCCAGCGGCCCGGGCGGACAGAAGCGCAACAAGACGTCATCCGCGGTTCGCTTGCATCATCACCCCAGCGGCCTGATCGCCAAGGCCACAGAGAGCCGCTCGCAGCACGAGAACAAGGCCCGCGCCCTCCGCCGGCTGCGCGAGATGCTCGCGATCAGCGTGCGTCTGCCACCGCCCGACGAGATCGCCTGGCCCAACGGCGTACAGATTGTCGGCCACAGACTCGCGGTAGGCCCCAAGAACCCGGCGATCAATCTCGTGATCGGGCTGGTACTCGATGTCTTTGCCAGCCATGGCGGCCGATTGGCCGAGACCGCGAAGCAACTGGGAGTCACGTCCTCCAGCCTCCAGCGCTTCCTGCTGGAGCACACCAAGGCCTGGGCCGAAGTCAACCGCCTGCGCGAAGCAGCCGGCCTACCGCCGCTACGGTCATGATCGCCGGCGACAGACCACATAATGCCCGCGAACCCCGCGTTGACGTCCCTGTGCGCTGCCGGTACGGTGAGAGTGACATGTGGCCGACACCTCAGCGTCAGCAGCGAGCCTTACTCCCCAGCCTGGGGTCTCGGCGTCTCGCATGGATCGTCCTACCGCTCGCCATTGTTCTCGCCTGGACGGCGCTGGACGGGGCCTGGGCCCAGGACGTCACCAGCGCCCCCACCGCCCCCGAGACCCAGCCAAGCGCCAGCGGCCCGACGCAGAAGACGCCCGCCGAACTCTGGGGGGCCTGGGTCCTGATTCCGCCCGTTGTCACTATTGTGCTGGCGATCGCCCTGCGGCAGGTGATTCCCGCCCTGGCAATCGGCGTTCTGGTCGCTGCCTTCATGCTGGTGCCCTGCCTGTCCGTTGAAGAGGCCTACGGCGGGGGGATAACCAGCGGCGTGCGCCTGGCGATGGAGACGTATCTGGTCGCGGCCGTCGCCGACCCGGATCACATCAAGATCATCCTGTTCACGTTTCTGATCGGCGGCATGGTCGGGATCGTCGCGGCCAATGGCGGCACGCGGGCGATCGTGGACTGGATCATCCGCTGGGCCTCGAACCGGCCCCGCGGCCAGTTGGCCATCTGGCTGGCTGGTCTGGTGGTCTTCTTCGACGACTACGCCAACGCCATGATCGTCGGCCCCGCGATGCGCCCCGTATGCGACCGGCTGCGCATCAGCCGCGCGAAGCTGGCCTACCTGGTGGACTCGACCGCGGCCCCGGTGGCTTCGATCGCGCTCATTGGCACATGGGTGGGCGCTGAGGTGGGGTTCATCGCCAAAGGCTTGGAAGGGATCGCCGCCGATCCGCCCACCTTTCTCGAGGGTATCGACCTCGAGAGCGGCGGGTACGCGTACACGCTGTTTATAAAGAGCATCCCCTACCGCTTGTACCCGATTCTGGCACTCGTCATGGTTGCCCTGATCGGTTGGCTCAACCGCGATTTCGGCCCCATGAAGAAGGCCGAACGCGACCTCCCTGTGCCCAATGACGCCGCCGAGACGGAACAACCGGTCGTGGGCGAGCGCGGCGGACGGGCTTGGTACGCATCGTTGCCGGTGCTCGTGCTAATCGCCGTGACGGTGGGGTTGCTGTTCGTGACCGGCTGGCCGGCAGCCGGGCTGGATTCGGTCGAGATCAAGCCGGACACGCCCCGGGTGATCGGTCTCCTGGCGTACATCCTCAATCGGTGCGACACGTACAACTCCATCCTCTACGGCGCCCTGGCGGGGGCCGTGTTGGCAGCAATGATCTCCATCACGCTGGGCGTACTGTCGGTCGGCAAGACCGTCGATGCCGCCACCAACTCCATGGCCCGCATGTTCCCGACCATGATTGTGCTCGTGCTGGCCTGGGCGCTCTCGGCGGCGATGGAGGCCCTGCAACTGGGTGAGGTCGCCCGGCAACTGCTGCAAGGGGCGGAGTTCGACGTGACCTGGCTGCCGCTGCTGATCTTCATCAGCGCTTGCGTGGTGTCCTTCGCAACCGGAACATCCTGGGGCACCATGGGCATACTCTGCCCGGCGGCGGTAACGGTCTCGGCCGGCCTGCTCGCCGATGTACCCACAGAGCAAGCCCTGCCGCTGTTCTACGCCTCGGTCGGCAGCGTGCTGGCGGGGGCGGTCTTCGGCGATCACTGCTCACCCATCAGCGACACGACCGTCTTGTCATCACTGGCCAGCGGCTGCTCGCTTGAATCTCACGTCTGGACCCAGATGCCGTATGCACTCGTCGTCGCGGTGGTTTCAATGCTCAGCGGCGAAGTCTTCTGCCGCTATCTGAACCTCTCACCCTGGATCGGCATCGGTATCGGTACCGTAGCGCTGCTGTTGATTGTCCTGGTGGTCGGCCGCAAACCCCGGCCCGCTCCAGTTCCTGCCCACAACCACTCCTGAGCGCCGCGAAGCGCGGGAGGAAACAAACATGCAACGATGGCCAAGGTTCACCTTATGCAGTCTGCTGATCGGAATCTGCTGCGCGACGGCTCAGGCGCAGCCGCGCGAACGGGATGTGTGGCGGGCATACGTCGTGGGCGACCTGCGCTACGGCCACGAACACACCACGGTCGCAAGGCTGCCGGACGGCAACTTCCGCCACGTGGTGGATGTGCGGCTCCTGCTCGACCTCTTCGGCGCCCAGAAGCAGGAGCACACGCTGCACGCCGAGTACGTCGCAACGCCGACCTATGAGCCGGTTTCGTTCCAGCGCAGTGGGCAGATGCCCTCCGGGCCGGTGCGGGCCAGCGGCAGCGTCAAGGACGGCAAGCTGACGGTCAGCGCCTTGCGGGCGGGTATTGAGGAAACCGGCACGCTCGACCTGCCGCCGGGGGCGATGTTCGCCGTTTGCCTCGACGACTGGATCAACGACCAGCCCCGCGAGCCCGTGTCACGAACAGTGAAGCTGATCGGTGAGGAAACGCGCTCTATCCAACCGGGAACGGTGGCCTTCGAGCGCCAGGAGGGGAAGTACTACCGCTGGACCTGCGACCTGGGCATGGATGGCGGCCGGGGCACCCTGTTCTACGACAAGGACGGCATCCTGTACGAGAGCAGCCTGGCGATACCCAAGCTGCACGTGCGACGTTGCACCGCGGCTGAAGCTCAGGACATCCAGCATCGCAAACTCGTCGACCGCGACGTGCTCATGTTCCCGATCAAGAAGGACGTGGCCCGACCGGACCGCCTCAGCGAGTTGACCGTCAAGCTGAGCTGGAAGGACATCCCCTTCGACCAGTTCGCGCTGGAGGACGACCGCCAGCGTCTCGTCAGCAAGTCGGAGCAAGAGAGGAGTCGCGAGGCCGTCGTAAGGATCACTACACCCGCGCCGCTCCCAACTGAGATGAAGTACCCGTTCGAAGGGCCACAGTTCGCACCCTACCTGGCCGAGACGCGCTTCATCAAGCCCAACGATAAGAAGATTGTGGCGACGGCTCGGGAGATCGTCGCGGGCAAGGAGACGGCGCTGGAAGCCGTCCGAGCCCTCAGCGAATGGGTGTCGAAATACATCGAGCCCTCGTTGATCGCGGAGACGCTCTCAGGCCCCGACGTACTCGCGTGCAAGAAAGGCAAGTGCAGCGAGTATGCGACCCTCTTTGGCTCGCTGACCCGGTCGGTGGGCATCCCCACGCGGATTGTCCTCGGTGAGCGCATGGTGACCGGCAACTGGGCCGGGCATATGTGGAACGAGGCTTACGTTGGCCGTTGGATCACGGTGGATGCCAGTGCCAACGAGGTCGGCCAGTCGTTCGCCCTGCTCAAGTTTATTCACAGCGACACCGTCATGGGCACGCAGGCGCTGCGCTGGGGGCTGACCGAGAGCCTCGATATCACCGTCACGGACTTTCAGGCCCGCCCGTCCAGATTGGCAGACCAGTACCAGACCGGCGTCAAAGGCAGCGCGTACACCAACGTCGACTTTGCCTGCCGGCTGACCGCGCCACGGAAGAGTTGGAAGATCGAGGAAAAGCCCGCTGGAGCCACGCTCACCGTCCGATTCCGTGTGCCCGAGGAAGACGACGTGCTCATTCACTTCGTCGCGTTTGGCTTCCCGCCGGGCGCCGCCCCTAAAATGGTCGTCGATGCGCGCGTGAACATGTTCAAGTCCAGCTACGAGGACTTCACCGTAATCCGGAACGAGGCTTGCGCGGTCGGCAGCGCCCCGGGGCACACCCTCGTGTTTCGCCGCACCGCCGGCGAAGGTGAACAAGCTGCGCGGCAGCGCATCATGACTACCGAGTACATCTGGGTGCACGGCGGGACGGGGTACCTGCTGAACCTGATCGCCGAGGAAGCGGCGCACCAGAAGCACCTGGCGGATTTCGAGAAACTGCTGGCCAGCTTCGAGTACCTGGAAGAGCCGTAAGCCGGGCCATCACGGTTCGACGCCGTTGTGGCCAACGACTTCCATCCGCCCGTCGCGTCAGGCCAGCGCGTCCCGGTTACAGCAGTTCCACGTTCATCGCGGTCGCGATCGGCCGTAACGCTTCGTATAGCCTGATGAAGCTGTCGAAATCCAGCGACTGCGCGCCGTCGGAGAGGGCTTGGGACGGGTTCGGGTGTACCTCGATCAACAACCCGTCGGCACCGGCGGCGAGCGCCGCCAGTGACATCGACGGCACGTATTCGGCCTTGCCGGTCCCGTGACTCGGGTCGACGACGATCGGCAGATGCGAGAGGTGCTTGACGACCGGCACGATCGAGAGATCCAACGTGTTCCGCGTGTGATCCGCGAACGTCCGCACACCCCGTTCGCATAGAATCACCTGCCGGTTCCCCCCGCTGACAATGTACTCCGCGGCCATGAGCCACTCTTCGAGCATGGCTGCCATGCCGCGCTTCAGCAACACCGGCGTACGGGCCTGCGACAGCCGCCGCAGCAGCGCGTAGTTCTGCATATTGCGCGTGCCGACCTGGAGGACGTCCGCGACTTCCTCGACGCGATCGACACTCTCGATGTCCAGAACCTCGGTCACGATGCCGATGCCGGTTTCCTGCTTGGCCCGAGCCAGGTATTGGAGTCCCTCTTGCCCAAGTCCCTGGAAGCTGTACGGGCTGGTACGCGGCTTGTACGCGCCGCCGCGCATCAGCTTCACGCCGCGTTCGGTCAGGAATCGGGCGGACTCGATGACCATGCTCTCGTTTTCGACCGCGCAGGGACCGGCGATGAGGGTGAAACCCCCGCCGATGTGTGTATTGGCGACGGGGAAGCGGCTGGCCTCTGCTTTCGTTTCGCGTGAAACGAGCTTGTAGGGGGCCGTGACGCGGATGACTTCTTCCACGCCCGGCATCATCATCAACGTGTCGCGCCCTTCCGAGCCGCGGTTGCCGGTGATCCCGATCGCAGTGCGTGTTGCTCCCGGGATCACGTGGGGGTCCATACCGAGCTGGCGTATGCGGTCCGCGACCGTGGCTACGTCGGCCGCGGTGGCGTGGGCATTCATGACGACGAGCATACTTCGCTCCTATACGGGGCAGCCGACGTAGTCCCGCCCGGGAGGGCCGGTGGCGCGCCGCTGGCGCAGTGTCACCGATGCTGAGGCGAAAATGAAGAGGTTCGCCGAAGCGGTACGCCCGGGACACCACGTTGGCCGACCGGCGCCGAACGCTTTCGTCCGGCGCCGTTATCGCCCGGTGTTCCGCCGGTGCCCTACTTGCCACCCGGCCCATAGCGCAGGCCAAACAGCACGTGGGCGATGCCCTTGGTGACGCTCCCGTCGCCGGGCGCGCCGATGCCGGCAACCGAAGGCTGCCCGGTGAACGGCTGCGCGCCGCCCGAGACCGCCGCACCGGTTCCTCCGCCGGCCAATTCGCCCACCAACTGCCAGCCCAGCAGGTCACACGTTCCGACCCGGATCAACGGGACGTTGCCGGCCAGATGCGGCCCGGCGTAAATGCCGTAGGCCGACCCATGCAGCGCCTCGCTGCCTGGCGCGCCGAGCAACAGATCCGCCCCAGCCGTCGCATTGAAGGCGCCCAAGGCTGCGACCGCGAACCCCAGTTGATCGCCGGGGGCGATTCCATCGAACACCGCGCCCGCGATGTCGACGCCGACGCGGCTCAACGCGACCACCGGCGGCCAGGGATCGGCAGAAAGCGGGGCTACGCCATAGACCAGGTAAACCCGCCCGCGCCCGGCGTCATGACCAGGTGCACCGATTAGCATGTCCGACCAGCCGTCGGCGTTGAAATCAGCGCTGGCCACAGCCGCACCGGCGAGGTCGCCGTCGTTCTCGCCCACAAAGACGTGCCCGGGGATGAACCCGCCCACATCGCCGAGGAATACGTCACCGTCCGAGTCACCCTCGAAGAACGTCGAGTCGCCGAACACCAGGTACACCAGCCCCGGCCCAGGAGCCGGGTTGGCCACGCGGCCCTGTGCGGCGAAAGGTGCCCCGATCAGCACCTCGTCCAACTCGTCGGTATCAAGATCGGCCACGCCACACACGGCATAGCCGGCCATGCCGTCGGGAGCAGTACCATAGAGCAGGGCGCCCGCGATATCACTTCCAACCATGTCCAGCGAAGCCGGCCAGGGCAGGCCATCTCCACTGACGATGGCCACGCGGCCTTCGTCACCGGCGCGGCCGACGGCGTAAGCGGCGCCGGCGATCGCGTAGTCTGCGTGACCGTCGCCGTTGAAGTCACCGAGGGCGGCCACGTCGAGGCCAGCCTGCTCCTGCATGCTACCCTGGAACGTGGTGCCGTTGGGTGGATTGGGCCAATTCAGGTTGATGGTCTCATGCGAGCGCGCGTAGTCGCCGTTCAGAACGTAGGCCAGCCCTTCGACGGTCCCCTCGACGGTGAACAAGGGAGCGCCGATGAGGATCTCGCCGGTTGACCCGCTGTCCACGGAACCGATCAGCGCGACGCGCATGCCCGTAGAACTCGTGGAGCCCAGCCCATGGATGCGCAGGTCGAGATCATCGACGCTGAGATCGGTCGGCCAAACGCCGCCACCTTCGTGATAGTAGACGACGCCACCGCGCCCGGTGTCGCCGCCGCCGCCGGGCGGTATCAAGATCCCGCCCGAGTCAAACTGCGAGCCCTGACCGGACGGACCACCGCTGCCCTGCGATTGGCCGGGATCGCCTCTGACCGGCAGGCCCTGCGGATCACCGAGGAGCAGATCAACGTGGCCATCGCCGTCCAGGTCGCGGCTCAGGTCGATCGCCCTTCCCAACACGCGGCTTCCGGCGTTGCCGTGCACCGTGGCGATCTCACCCGGCCACAACTCGCTCGGCATGAATCGTCCAACCAGCCGATCGACCACGCAGACCGGGCCGGCGTAGGCCACCATCGTTGACAAGCCATCATCGATGATGCCGCCGACGAAGTATGTTGCATTGACCTCCAACGACAGCAACTCTGTATCGACAAGGTGGTCACGGTCGTAGATGTCGTCCTCGGAGATGTCGCTCCGCAGGATCTGCTCATTGCCGTTCAGGACGTCGTCGACATCAAGGAAGATCGTAATCAGGGCGTCGTCGTCGTCATCCTGCCCGGCCCAGGCGATCATGAAGCTCCGCCCCCATGTCACCGCCAAGCCATCGCGCGGGTCGGTCACGACCAGTTGCGGCTGGGCGTTGGACAACACTCGCCCAAGGCTCGGCCCATAGCGCACCCAGTGCGGGCCCTCGGAGAGATCTGCGTAAACCGCATAAGCACCGGGCGCCAAGCCCGCCGTGTTCCAGTCGATCTCGATGAGTCCCGCCGCCGGAAGGTCCGCGGAAATCGGCAGCTCGTTTCCATTTGTCGGGTCGTCGTCCGGGTCGGCAAACACGGAGACGCGGCCAGCCGGGCTGGCCCCGGTCGTCAACACGTCGAACTCCACGAGCGTACCGGCGTTGATGCGCAAATCCTGGTCGAGCCCGGCGATCCAAACCGCCAACTCCTGCACTATCACGCGGCCGTCAGACGGTCCGAAGCTGGCCAAGCTCGTGCCGGCGTGCCGCAGATTCGCGTACACGACGTACGCCGCGGAGGCAACGCCCGTCGTGTTCCAATCGACTGTCGTGCGCGCCGCGGCAGGCAGCGCCGCCGCGATTACGATCTCGTTACCGTTGGCCGGGTCGGCGTCAGGGTCGACGAAGACGTCCACAACCGCGCCGGCGGGCGCATTGCCAGTCACGAGATCGAACGAGACGACGTCACCAGCCAGCACCTCAACGTCCGCATCGAGCCCTTCGATCCGGACCATAGGAACCTGGACGAGTACACGCCCCGGGGCCACGGCCGTGTCTAGAACGGCCCCCGCGGCGCGCAGGTCGCCTCGGACGGTGTACGTGCCAGGCGTTGCGGCAGCCGTATCCCAGTTGACGGTGGCTCGTTCGACAGCGGGCAGTCCGGCGGCGATTACCGTCTCGTTGCCGTTGGTCGGGTCGTCATCCGGATCGGCGAAGACATCCACCACGGCCTCGGCCGGGGAGTCCGCCGTTACCACGTCAAACGTGACCACGTCGCCAATCGTGACCGCGACGTCCTGATCGAGCCCTTCGAAGGCCAACTCTGGCTCAGGAAGCGCCACAACCAACACCCGGCCGGTCGCCGGACCGGCTCGCAGGAACTGCCCGCCGTTGTTCAAATCCGCGTAAATGAGGTATGTGCCCGGAGTTATATCAAGAGTGTCCCAGGCGACCGTGATCAGGTCAGCGGCCGGCGTATCGACGAGAACCACGATCTCGTTACCGCTGGCCGGATCGTCGTCGGGGTCAGCGAAGACCGTGACCGTCGCGCTGACGGCCGCATTCGCCGTGACAACGTCGAACGTAACAACCTCGCCAACAAAGACTTCCACGTCGGTATCCAGCCGCTCGAGCGCGATCGTGGGCTGTTGGAGCGGAGGTTGCTCCGGCTCGATGATCACCCGCCCCGCAGAGGCCTCCGTACGCAGGAAACACAGACCGTCGCGCACCTCGGCGTAAACCACGTACACGTCAGCGGTGATCCCGACTGTGTCCCACGTGAGCGGGACTCGGTCGGCAACAGCCAAGTCGTCGGCGATTACCAGTTCGCTGCCATTGTCCGGATCACCGTCCGCATCGGCAAAGACTCGCAGGCGCGCGGCCGGCGTAACGGCCGAGGCCCGCACGTCGAACGTGACCAGCATCCCCGCCTCGCCGACAACGTCCTCTTCCAGGCCTTCGATGGCCACGGAAAGCTCGTCGGAGCTTTGGCATTCGGGGGTCACGACCGGTGCTGATAGGATTACGAGGATGGTGTCGCCGGGCATGAAATCGTCGCCGAGCGTGAATGTCTGCATCGGAAGCGATTCCGGGGATTCACCGAGCAATGTTGCTTCAACGAGGACCGTGTCAGCCCGATCAGGCCCGATTATGATGTCTTCGGCCCCGCTGGCCATGTTTCGGCCCGAGAAGTGGACTCTCTCGCCGGCCACGCGCATGGTGATTCGCAGATCGACGTCACGGCCAGACTCATTGACGATGTGCACCCTGACAGCGCCGTTGGCGACCGCCGGAGGCACGTGCCCAGCCAGGTTCTCGGAGACGGTGTCGGCTACGGATGTGATCGTGTGCCCGGGCAGCGCGAGCACCGGCAGGCCGGTCTCAGGGTCCACATAACATCCTGTCAGAAAGAGAGTTGCGATGAGCAGCCCGAGCCGCGTTCGTGACATGATCTCGTACTCCCAGGCACAATTGGCGCCCTTGCTGATTCCGTAAGCGCGAACACACCCCCCCGGGTAACGTACTCATTCTATCCGCCATCAGCCCGATTGACACTCTAGACTATCACTGCCGGGTGCGGCGGTCAACGAAAACCACTCTGACGGCAGGTTATTGTATGAGCGAGGTTTACGGATCGGTTTACGGATTGATGTGCCCGTTTCCGATGGTATGATCAGACGATGTGGAGGCGTTTTTGTATCTGGTAACCAGGAGCGTCCGGATGAGGGCAATCGGGCTTTGCTGGGTGACCGCGGCTGCGGCTGCGGCTGCGCTGCTGGCTGCCGTTGTTCCCGCCGCCGCCCAACAGCGGCACTGGGCCCAGACCAATCGGCCGACGCAGAGGGGCCCATCGTCGCGAATCGGTTGGACGGGCGGCTACTTCACACGGCAGACGTCCGGGCCAAGCGGTCTGCGCGGGTCGTCCGGGTTGGATCCCAGCACTATGGACCAGCGAAACTCGATGATTGGGCAAAACGCCCTTACGAGCTTGCCGCGCGTGGTTCAGCCGGGCGAGGCCTTCGCCCAATCGCGCAGCCTGGGGCCGTCGTGGCGGCGGCGGCCGCTTACCTTCCAGGCCCCCTCCGACAGCCGCATCGCCTTCGCATCCAACTACGAAAGGGCGATCAGGCAAGACACGCCTGTGGGTGGATGGTCCTGGGAAGGCCGAGCGCCGGTACTGAGACTGAGTGGCTACCAGACACCTGCTGAAGAACCGACCGCCTTCCACGAGTTCTTCGGCGTCCGCCCCGCACCGGAAACAGCGACGCTGCCGCCGGAGTCCTCCGAGCCGATCTACGTTCAGACGGAACGACACACGGAGTCACGTGTCCGAGATCTCGAACAGCGGGCTCTTGCCCGTTTCAAGGCCGCGACGTTCGGCGAGCGAGAGGGGAAGGCGGAGGAGCTCACGCGGGCGATGGATCTGCTGATAAGCGTGCGCGACCTGGATCCCGAGGCGTACATGCCCTGCCTGCTCGTGTTCCACGCGTCTCTGGAGCGCAACCGCATCGCCCAGGCGCTGCACGCCTTGACGGCCGCGATCAAGCGCCACCCGACGGTCTTCGTCGAGCAGCCCGATATAGCTTCGTACTTCGGGGATCCGCGCGTTTTTCAGCGCCAGATGCGCCGCTACGTGCGGCTCGAGGAAGAGCACGTGAAGTCGCACGAAGAATACTCGGTGCAGGCCTATTGCGCCTGGGCGCTCGCGGACCGTGCACGGCTGCGGGCAACGTTGGACAAGCTGGAAGAGCTGGTGAACAGTGGAGACTTGTCGCCCCTCGAACAGCATAACGTCCGAACGCTGCAATACGCGCTGGGAGCTACGTTGCGGTGAGACCGTTTCGCACCTCTCGGCGACCAGCTAGACAGAGCGGGGATGGGAATGCTACAGCCTGCCGGGCGGTCTATAGCTTGCTGGCAGGCAGGTTCACACGCGTATGACGCCGGAGCAAGAACCCCCCAACCCGAACGGCCTGACCGACTGGGTTCGGCGGCACCGTTTCCTGGTGAGCGTGGTTGCGCACGCAGTTCTGTTCAGCCTGGCGTGGCTCCTGGCGTTCGGGTTGGCGTACAACTTCAAATCACCCGAGCGGTGGTTCCCCGTCTTCTTTCTGCCGCTGTTGCCGCTGGTCGTGCTGGTCAAGATGACGGTCTTCGTGGCGCTGGGCGTGCACCGGGCAGCCTGGCGGTACGTCGGCTTGCGTGACCTGTTCGGGATCGCCAAGGCCACCTGGTTGAGTTGGCTGGGGATCTACACCATCTACTTCGGGATGGTCAACGCCCGCGCGGTGGGGCTGCCCATCGATCCCTTTGGCGGCCGCGATTTCCCCGACGTGGTGTTTCTGCTGGACGTGGCCGGCACGATCGCGCTGATCTGTGGGGCCCGGATCGCAGTGCGTTTCTATCACGAGGAAGTGCGCCCCGTCGCCGATGGCGTCGCTCCCAAGGTAGTGATCCTTGGGGCAGGCAACGCCGGCGAGAACGTGGCCCGCGAGATCCAGCGGATGCCGGTCTTGCAGTATCGCGTGGTGGGTTTCCTGGACGACGACCCGGCCAAGTGGCACACGCAGATCCACGGCGTGGACGTGATCGGGCCGATCAGCAAGATCAAATCGGTCTGCGACGAGTACGCCGTCGATGAGATTCTGATCGCGATGCCCTCGGCCACGCGGGCCCAGATACGGCGGGTGGTCGATCTGTGCCAGGGCACGAACCTGCGGTTCAAGACGTTGCCGGCCTTGGCGGACCTGATCGCCGGCCGGGCCAACGTGCAGCAGATCCGCGATGTGGACATCAACGACCTACTGGGACGCGCCCCGGTAACGCTCGATGCCGACCAGATCGGCAAGTTCATCAAGTCGCGGGTTATTATGGTGACCGGGGCCGGGGGCTCGATCGGCTCGGAGATGTGCCGCCAGATCGCGCGCTTCAAGCCTCAGCGCCTGGTGCTGGTCGAGCAGGCGGAACAACACCTGTTCGAGATTGACCGCGAGTTGAAACGCAGCTTCCCCGAGATCGACTTCGCCCCGTATATTGCGGACATCGGCGACAAGGAGCGCATCGCCCGCGTGTTCGCCGCCGAACGACCGACGGCGGTCTTCCACGCCGCCGCCCACAAGCACGTGCCGATGATGGAGTACAACCCCGGCGAGGCGATCAAGAACAACGTGCACGGAACGCGGGTCGTGGCGGACGCGGCCACCCGTTACGGCTGCGAGAAGTTAGTGATGATCTCGACCGACAAAGCGGTCAACCCCACGAGCATAATGGGGGGCAGCAAGCGCGTCGCCGAGATGTACATCCAGGGGTTGAACGAACGGGCCGAGACTCAGTTTGTAACCGTGCGCTTCGGGAATGTGCTGGGCAGCAGCGGCAGCGTTATCCCGATCTTCAAGGAGCAGATCGCGCAGGGAGGCCCAGTGACGGTGACACACCCCGACATGGTGCGCTATTTCATGACCATCCCCGAGTCCTCCCAGCTCGTGCTACAGGCTGCCTCGATGGGGCACGGCGGCGAAGTGTTCGTCCTGGACATGGGCGAGCCGGTCAAGATCGTCGACCTGGCCCGCGACCTGATCACGCTCTCGGGTTTCCGGCCCGGCGATGATATCGAGATCAAGTTCGTCGGCGTCCGGCCGGGCGAGAAGCTCTACGAGGAGTTGATGATCGCGGGCGAGGACGTCGCGCGCACCGCCCACCCCAAGATCGGCATCTGGCAGAACGTGCCGGTGGACTGGGAGCCGCTGACAGCCGCCATGGCCGCCCTCCTTGCCAAGGCCAACGACCTGACCCACACCCAAACGCGCCACGAATTAAAGAAGATCGTCCCCGAATTCCACCTGGATGCACCGCGGCCAACCCAAACGCGAGCCGAGCAGCCCGATGCGGGCGCGTTGCCCACCTCGGATGCCGAGGTAGCACCAGCGTAGCGCCCAGCGGGGACCGGGCCAGGCAACACCGGCGATATACACTCAGACACGCTAGCGATATAGTGCCAACTATGCCAAAGCGGGTAGTTATACTCGGATCGACGGGCTCGATCGGCTGCGCTGCGCTCGAGGTTGTGGCGGCGCTCGCTGGCGACGTGTCCGTGGTCGGCCTGGCGGCCCGGCAGGGCTGGCAACTTCTGGCGGAGCAGGCGGCCCGCTTCGGCGTCCCGTACGTGGCGATCGCCGACGAGCAGCACAGCGATGATCTGACCCAGGCCTGTCCGCCGCAGACACACATCCTGACCGGGAGCGACGGCTTGGTCGAGCTGGTCCGGACGTGCGAAGCGGACTTCGTGCTCGCGGCCATCGTCGGGGTGGCGGGGCTGCCGGCCACACTGGCGGCCATCGAGCGCGGACTCGACATCGGCCTGGCCAACAAGGAATCCCTGGTAGTCGCCGGGCCACTGATCATGCCCCTGGCCCGCGCGCGCGGCAGCACGCTGATTCCCGTGGACAGCGAGCACTCGGCCATCTTCCAGGCGTTGCTCAGCGGCCGGCCCGAGGAGGTGCGCCGCATCTATCTGACGGCGTCGGGCGGGCCATTTCGGACCTGGGACCGCGCTCGGATGGAGCAGGCCGATCTCGAACAGGCCCTGCAACACCCGGTGTGGTCGATGGGGCCCAAGATCACCGTGGACAGTGCCACGATGATGAACAAGGCGCTGGAGGTAATCGAAGCCCACTACCTGTTCGGCGTGGACGTCGCGCAGATCCGGGTTCTGATCCATCCCGAGGCGGTAGTGCATTCGATGGTCGAGTATTGCGACGGCTCGCTGATCGCCCAGCTCGGCACGCCTGACATGAAGACGCCGATACAGTACGCTATGACGTACCCGCGGCGGGTACCCGGGATCGCCGAGCTACTGGACTGGAGTCAGGCCTGTCGCCTGAACTTCGAACCGCCCGATTTCGAGCGGTTTCCTGCTTTGCGCCTTGGCTTTGAGGCGGCCCGGGCCGGTGGCAGCAGTCCGGCGGTCTTGAACGCAGCCAACGAAGCGACGGTGCAGCTCTTCTGCGACGGTGCCATTCCGTTCGGCCGGATTGCGGCTCTGGCGGAACAGGTGCTCAGCCGTCACCGGCGCCTTGAGAACCCCACGCTGGCGCAGTTGCTCGAGTGCGACGCGTGGGCCCGACAAGAGGTCACTGCATGCATGCGGCATTGCTCGGTCTAGCCGGCGGTTTGGCCGCTTCGGAAATGCCAGTGTGGCTGCTGAACACACTGATGTTCCTGAAGGTCCTGGTCGGCTTTTCCATCATCATCTTCGTACATGAACTGGGCCATTTCCTAGCGGCCAAGTGGGTCGGCATCCGCGTCGATCGCTTCGCGGTCGGTTTCGGATACCGGCTGTGCGGCTGGCGCAAAGGGGAAGGGCTCACCTTCGGCAACCGTCCCAACTACAGCCCCGAGGAGTTGGACGCCAAGCAGTACGGCGAGACTGACTACTGTTTCAAGGCGTTGCCTCTGGGCGGCTACGTCAAGATGCTCGGCCAGGACGACATCATCATCGATGAAAAGACCGGTGAAGTTCAGATGAGCGACGATCCGCGCTCCTTCACCAATCACTCGGTCGGACACCGGTTGGTGGTGGTCTCGGCGGGCGTGGTCTTCAATGTGCTCTTCGCGGCCATATTGCTCATGTGCGTGTTTCTGATGGGCAAACGCATGGACGCGCCGGTCATCGCGGAGGTCGAGCCGGACGGCCCCGCCGCCCGCGCCGGCCTGTTGCCGGGCGATCACATCGTGACCATCGACGGGCGCTCCATCTACTCCTTCAAGGACATCATCGTCTCCTGGGTCCTCGCCGATGGCCCCATTCACTTCGGCGTGGAGCGGGGCGGGCAGCGGCTGCCCGACGAGATCGTGGTACAGCCCGAATTCAACGAGGAAGTCGGGCTGCAAACGATCGGTATCTCCCCCATGCCCATGCAGACCACGGAGTTGGCCGCCGCGGGCGAGCCGGTGGGAGATCTTCCGGCCCCGCGCGCCGGGGACCGCATCACGCACGTCAATGGGGAACCCGTGCAGAATGCGATCGACGTGCTTGTGACCGTGGCGCGCAGTCGCGGCAAAGTGCTCGAATACACCGTGATCCGCCCCGATCCAGACAAACCCCAGGCCGAGCCCGAAATCGTAACGTGCTATCAGCGGGCCATGCTGTCGGTCTGGCCGTCCGGCGAGCCTGGCGAGGGGGCGGACAGTCTCGATGAACGCAACATACTCGGCTTCTGCCAGCGGCGCGTGGTAGCCGGCGTGACCGCGGGTTCGCCCGCCGACAAAGCCGGCTTCAAGCTGGGCGACGTGATTGTCCAGTGGGACACCATCGGCAGTCCGCTGCACTCCGAGATTCTCGCGAACATCGAGACGCACGACGGTAAGCCGACGCCGGTGCTGGTCGAGCGTGACGGCAAGACCATGGAGCTTTCTGTCACACCGCAGCGCAGCGTCCAGATCTTCGGTTCTGCTCCGCCGCGTGTGGGACTGGCTTTCGCGCGGGGGGAGGAGTGGCGTCCGATCGTGGGCTACGTTGCGCCGGGCACACCGGCGGCGGCGCTGCATCTGCCGCGGGGGGCCGAGTTGCTGGAAATCGCTGGCCGCGCGGTTGACGACTGGTTCGACGTGGTCGAGGCCCTGAAGGAGTACGCCGGCCAGACCGTAGCCGTCAAGTATCGCAGTGGCACGGACGAAGCGGTGGGGCAGATGGCGGTTCCGGGCAGCATGATCAATGAGCTGAACCTGCCGCCTGTGGCCCGCATCGTTGCCATCGACGGCCAGGAAACCGTGACGCTGGAGGACGGCAGCAAGGCTCGGCTGATCTTGTCGGACGCGATTCGCGAACTGCTGCGGCAGAAGGTCACGCAGACGGTCACGGTGCGTTACGCGCCGGATCTGGCGTCGACAGAGATACTGGAGCAGCAGTACACGGTGCGCGCCGACCAGCTCGATCCGTGGCAGATGCGCGTGCAGTACGTCGTTGACCCTCAGGCCTTCGCGCCAATGGTCACAATAGTGAATGCCGGCGGCAACCCGTTCAAAGCCCTGGCCATGGGCACGCGCGAGACCGGGTACTTTCTCCTTCAGGTTTATCAGGTTCTGCGCAACCTGTTCAAACGCACGGTGCCGGTGCGGCAGGTCAGCGGTCCGGTGGGCATTATCAGCCACGCGATCGGGCAGGCCAAAAAGGGGATGCCCGAACTGCTGTTCTTCCTCGCGTTCCTCTCGGCCAACCTGGCGGTGTTGAACTTCCTGCCCCTGCCGGTGGTCGACGGGGGGCTGGTGGTCTTCCTGCTCATTGAGAAGATCAAGGGCAGCCCGCTTAGCATGAAAACCCAGATGATCAGCACTATCGTGGGGCTGGTGGGCATCGGCCTGTTCATCCTCTTCATCACCATTCAGGACGTCAGTAAGCTGTTCAACTGAACGATCATGGGCGGGCGCCTGGCCGCACCGCGCACACGGCGCGGGTGTTGGACACCGCGGCCGGCGGCCCGCGGACCATGGTCGCGGACAGCCGCTATCCCCGAGAATGCGCTTGGGTTGACGGGCGTCGCCCGATATAATCAGGGCAAGTAGCTGGCATGGGTCGCTCGGGATGTACAGTGGAAGCAGGACGGGGGCGGTGCGGTGGCGCGCTGCACACCGAGTTCGGTGCGGGGCGTGACCGGCATGGCCGCCGGCATTTCCGGACGCCGACTTCGTTGCACTGCTACGAATGGCGCTGCACGCTGGAGCAAGCTGTGGCTGTGGCCCGTGCTCATGGTAGGCGGCGGCGCTGGGCGACGGCCGGCCACTGGCCTGGCCGTCCGGGATTACGACAGGTGCGGAAACTCAAGACGTTCGACGCTGGTTTGGCATGTGCTTGAAAGGAGATATGGTCATGCGCAAGGTCTTCGCAGTCTGTTCAGTATGGGCCTGTTTGTTGTGGTGCATCACGCCCACGTGGGGCGCGGTGGAATACCGCGCTGTGGCCGATTTGACGGTTCAGGCCGAACAGATCGTGATCGGTGATGTGGTCGAGATCAACACCTACTGGGATGGCGACGTGGGGCTGATCAAGAGCCACATCGTGGTCGCCGTCAGCGACTACCTGGTTGGCACCGGCGATGGGCTCGAAGAGTTCGTGATGAGCGGCGGCACGGTCGGTGACGTCACGCTCCACGTTTCGGTTCTGCCGGTCTTTGAAGTGGAAGATCACGTCCTGCTGTTCCTGGGCAACAGCGAGATCCGTCTGGTTGAGAGCTTCCAGGGCGCCTACCTGACAGACGGCACCTTGATCGCGCGGACGGCGCCGGGCTGCGGACGCATCATCGAAGACTCGATCGAGCCGCTCACTGATTTCCTGGCCAAGGTCGAGCAGGCTCTGCCGCCCGGGACAGTGCTGCCGAAAGTGTCGCAGTATCAGGGCAGTTTCGAGTTGCCGCCCGGCGGGGCGCGCTATGGCCTGTGCGGATACGACTGGTCGTACAAATCCAACCCGATGGGCGAAGATATCCGCATCAACCCGAATTGCGTGGACGGCGCGGCCGGAACGGCGACCGAACAAGAGACGCAGATCCTCAACGGCCCCGGCGCCTGGAACAATGCCGGGGCGGACTTTGAGTTCACCTACGGCGGGACCACCACGCAGACGTCCATATCGTATAACGGCACCAACCTGATCTACTTTGACACGACTCCGCCCGACGGCGGCAGCTACGTCGCGGCCAACTACATCTGGGCCAGCAGTGGTGACATCAGCGAGAACGACATCGTCTTCAATGACCGGGATTACACCTGGTGGAACGGTAGCGGCAGTTGCAGCAACATGATGGACATCTGGAACATCGCCACGCACGAGAACGGGCACTCGCTGTGCCTCGCTGACCTCTACAATGGCGGCGATTCCGGCAAGACGATGTACGGCTACGTCAGCTACTGCGAAACTGGCAAGCGCACACTGCACTCCGACGACATCGCCGGCATCGTCGCGATCTATGGCGGGAGCGCCCCTGATACCAATCCGCCCGTGCCGAACCCGATGACCTTCGATGCCCCGCCGTATCCGATGAGCATTGCCTCGATCGGCATGGCGGCGACGATCGCTTACGACGCCGAGTCCCCGCCGGTCCAGTACGAGTTCGACTTTGTATCCGGTGGTTCTGGCGGCACGGACAGCGGATGGCAATCGTCGACGGGCTACACCGATTACGGCCTCGATACCAACACGGAGTACACGTATCGCGTGCGGGCCCGCGACAGCGCCTCCACACCTAACGTAACGTCGTACTCGGGCAGTTCCACGACGGCGACGCTGATCGAAACACCAAGTGGCATTGGTTTCGGCACGACCACCACGAGCTCGATCGGCCTCTATGTGATTGGTTCCTTGAGTTACCTGGGGGCCGGGTCGTCTGGTGTGTACTTCGACTCGACGACTTCGGGCGGCGACGGTGGCATCAACAACTGGATCCAGACCACGACCGACACCGCCACGGGGCTCAGCCCGAACACCGAGTACACGTTCCGCGTCAAGGCCCGCAACCGCAACGCGGTTGAGACCGGCTACTGCCCGACTGACAGCAAGGTCACGCTGGCGAACGTTCCCACGGCGCCCTCGCTGAGCAACGCCACCAACAACTCGCTCGACCTGAACGTCAATGCCAACGGCAACCCGAGCTACACCGACTTCGCGGTGCGTTGCACGGGGACCGATCCCTACGACGCAGCCTGGGACGGCCAGTACGTGAACGCCAGCGGGAATCCGAGCGGCTCCGCGCTCTGGCAGACCGACAGCGCGTGGGGCACGACCACCGTGCAAGGCTTGCAGTCCAACACCGAGTACACCTTTGCCGTGAAGGCCAAGAACACCGCGGACGTCGAAACAGCCTTCGGTTCGGAAGCCTCGTTGACGACGACTGGTGGCGGCTGGGCTCCCGGCGACGCAAACTGCGACGGGGCCATCAACGGCTTCGACATCGACCCGTTCGTGATGATCCTCGGTGGCACGCCGCCGTACACGGATTACTACAACATGTATCCGAACTGCGATCACATGACCGCCGACGTCAACGAAGACGGTCAGATTAACGGTTTCGACATCGACGCTTTCGTCAACCTGTTGAGTTAGTCTGCGGCCTGTGAGATAGCGGGACGCTGAAACCGAGCGGACGGGCGCCTCACGGCGCCCGTCTTCTCGCGCCACAAGATGCCTGCGTCGTGTCCGGCGGTTCCTTCACCTGTTGTAGGGCCGTGTACCATCTGGTCGGGGAGCGAGGCTCGTTGCCGGTTAGACGCCGTGGACGCGTGCGACAGCACGCCCGCGTTCCTTGGCCGCACCGGAGCGGCGTGGCCCTGGTATTGACCCAGCCGGACTCTTCCGGACGAGCCGAGTATTTCGCCGGATCGCCCGTTGTTTTGGACATGTAGGCCCGGATGAAACACCGGGAGAAAGCGTTATGAGCACGAGACCGCTATGCGCATCCGGATCAGCCCGAGGCGGCGAAGGCAGACGACGGGCCGCGCTGACGGCCGCTTTGCTGGCAGGCATGCTCTGCTTGCCGGCCGCCGAAACCAAACCGCTTGTGCCAACCCATTTCCAACGCCAGGCACTCGCGCGCTGGGGCGACCGCTACGGCAAGCTCACCGACGCCTACGAGCACAAGTGGTCGCTCGCCACCCACGTGGAAGATCTCACGCCGGAAGAGATCGCCAAACGCGGGGCCGCAGCCATAGCCCAGAGCGGCGCCTGCCACGAATAGCGCCTCGCTCTGGAACAGGTCGCGGGCGGGCGCCGCCCCCACCGAGTCGATAGGCGCTCGCCCGCCCGCGCTTCATCCTCCACAGCTTCCCCTCCCCCACTTCGTCCCGCCCCGGCTCGGTCCGCCCCGGCCTTCGCCCCCCTAAACGTCTCCCGCGGCACTGCGTATACCCCGCCAGCGGGTGCGGGATTCGGCGCGGTTTGCCGCCGCTGGCCGCCAGTTATAAGATGCTGGTTTGCCCATACCCGCTGGGAGCGCGGCACGCGACGTGCTGTACATGTGGAAGACAGGTATGGGCCTGCGAACGGCTTGGGTGTTTCATGAGCACGACCGCGACCGACCGGCAGATCGAGGAGTTGACCCAGCGCCTCGGCCACGAGATGTTCGACCGCATCCGCGGCAGCAACCCCTGGATCTTCCAGTTCGAATGGTGGGAAGAGCGGCTCCTGCGGCTGTTCATGAAGAACGAATGGCTCAAGGTCCAGGCCTTCCGCTTTATCGACGCGCTGCCCACCATGATGGACAACCCCATCGAGGTCGCCCGGCACCTGAGGGAATACTTCGTCCACCCGGACTTCGGCGGCAACGGCCACCGCCGACACAACTCCCAGTCTGCCCTCGCCGAACTCGAAGGCGGCGGGCGGCAGGGCCTGATAAAGTTCGTCTCGAAGCTGATGGACTTCAAGCGGCTTGATGCGCTGCTGCCGCGGCTGTTCTCCTGGGCCTCGTGCAAGAGCGCCGTTACGATGGCCCGCAGCTTCATCCCCGGCGCGACGATCCAGGAAGCCGAACGGGCCATCCGCCGCCTGCGCGACCAGCGCATGGCCTTCACCATCGACGTGCTCGGCGAAGCGGCCATCTCGCGCGCCGAATGCGACGTCTACCACAACACCTACCTGGAGCTGATCAGCGAGTTGCCGCGCCGGGCAGAAGGCTGGCCGCGCGTGGCGCAGGTCGATCTGGCCGACGGGCAGCCCCTCCCGACCGTGAATGTGTCCGTGAAGCTGACATCGTTGCATTCCGGCATCGACGCGATCGCCAACGAGGCCGCCAAGGCCGCCGTCAAGGACCGCCTGCGCCCGCTCCTGCGAAAGGGCATGGAAGGCGGCGCGCACGTCCACATCGATATCGAGCACTACGCCATCAAGGACATTACGCTGGAGCTGTGCTACGAGATCTTCATGGAGGACGAGTTCCGCGACTATCCGCACTTCGGGATCGTGCTCCAGACTTATCTCAAGGACGGTGACCGCGACACGATCAAGACGATCGAATGGGCGCGCCAGCGCGGCACGCCAATCTGGGTGCGGCTGGTCAAGGGGGCCTACTGGGACACCGAGACAGTGCTGGCCGAGCAGTGGCACTGGCCCTGCCCGGTCTGGGAGCAGAAGTGGCAGTCTGACGCGTGCTACGAGCGCTGCACGCGCATGCTACTCGAGAACCACGAGCATACGCACGGCGCCTTCGCCAGCCACAATATCCGCAGCCTGGCACACGCGATGGCGCTCAAGAAGCTGTGGAACGTCCCCGATCAGCATTTCGAGTTGCAGATGCTCTACGGCATGGGCGACCCGATCAAGCGCGCCGGCGTCGACATGGAGCAGCGCTGTCGCATTTATACCCCCTACGGCCAGCTCATCCCCGGCATGGCCTACTTCATCCGCCGCCTGCTGGAGAACACCGCCAACGAATCGTTCCTGGCCAACACGTCGTCAGAGGAGGTCGCGCACGACGATCTGTTGCGCAATCCGGACGAGATCGGCCGCGAAACCCCGCCGCCCTATGAGACTCCTGTCATTCGCTACGAGTTCGAGGAACCCGTGATGGACCCGTTTGAAAACGTTCCGGACACCGATTTCACGCGCGACCCCAACCGCCAGGAGATGCTCTCGGGACTGGCCCAGGTCCGCGCCGACCTGGGGCGCGAATGCCCGCTGATCATCGGCGCGGAGAAGGTGACGACCGGGCAGTGGAAGGACTCACTCAACCCGTCGCGCCCGAACGAGATCGTAGCCCGAATCGCCCAGGCCGATCTGGCCACGGTCGACCGTGCGGTTGAAGCCGCGGCCGAGGCCTTCCGGCAGTGGCGTCACGTGCCGGCGTCCCAGCGCGCCGACCATCTCTTCCAGCTCGCCGAACTAATACAGCAACACCGCTTCGAGCTTGCCGCCCTGGAGGCGATCGAGTGTGGCAAGCCCTGGCGCGAGGCCGACGCGGACGTCTCCGAGGCCATCGACTTCTGCAACTACTACGGCAAAGAACTGCTGCGGATGACCGAGAACGTCCGCCGGCGAGACATCGCCGGCGAGACCAACGAGTACTTCTACGCCCCGCGCGGCGTGGTCGCCGTTATCGGCCCCTGGAACTTCCCCCTGGCCATTCCGACCGGGATGGTCACCGCAGCGCTGGTGACCGGGAATACCGTGGTGCTCAAGCCGGCCGGACCCGCGGGTGCCATCGCATCCCGCCTGGTTGAGCTGGCCATGGCAACTGGTCTGCCGCCGGGTGTACTGAACTACGTGCCCGGCCCGGGCACGGCGATCGGCAAAACCCTCGTTCAACATCCGCAGGTGGCGCTGGTCGCTTTCACCGGCTCGCGCAACGTCGGCTGTCAGGTGAACAAGTTCGCGGCGGAGCAACCCACCAGCCAGCCGGCTCTCAAGCGCGTCATCGCTGAGATGGGCGGGAAGAACGCGATCATCGTCGATGCCGACGCCGAACTGGGCGAAGCGATCAAGGGCGTGCTGGCGAGCGCGTTTGGCTATGCCGGGCAGAAATGCTCGGCCGCTTCGCGCGTCGTCGTGCTCGAAGGGGCGTACGACCGTTTCGTTGAACGGTTGGTCGAGGCGGCCCGCCACATGAACGTCGGCCCCGCCGACGAACCGACCACGTCCATCCCGCCGGTGATCGGTGAACATGCGTTCAATTCGATTCGCGGCTACATCGAGGCCGCCAGGGTCGAGGCCCGCTGCGTATTGGAGGTCGATGTCAGACGGCAGATCGAAGAGAGCAACGGCGGCTATTACATCGGCCCCACCATCTTCGCGGACACTCCGCCCGATGCACGCATCGCGCGCGAAGAGATCTTTGGCCC
>JAHJAR010000323.1 GCA_018814045.1 Planctomycetota bacterium
AAATCCGCCTGGCGTTCGTTGCTCTGACGTCCCATCGCCATCCGCGCGTCCTCCGTGACCGACACCGTTCGAATGGCCGCATTCTAGCATTCCTAGCCCATGCTGTCAAGACGACTTCTGCGGCGGACTGCTAAATGACCGCTCAGGATCTTGCGACATTCACTCGCGCATCAGCACCGCGCGGACTTAAGTCCGCGGCTCGTTGTATCGCATGATCGTGAGCACCGATTTAGTCACAACACGCGGTCTCACCGAGCCGCGACCGTGAGGGAGCGGGCGCCGGTTGTACCGAGCGGTTCTCGACGCAACCGCTCCCTTACGGTCGCGGCGCGGGTTTGAATACGATGCGATGATTGTGAGACGCTGCGCCAGGTTGCAGCGTGGTTCAGGACACTACCCGGCTGCTGACCGCACGTGAACCGCTGAGCTGGTAGCGCACGTTGCCCCAGCGAATCGAGCCCACGCCGCTGATCAACAACAGGCAATACACCAGCAGGACTGCAACACCCACCAATGCCAGCGGGGCGAGCAGCACGTGCGGCCGGCCTTCGTAGGTCAAAGCGAAGTGCCGGTACATGACGCTGTACATCGCCGGCAGGTGTACGGCCGCCGCCACCAGCCAACCCCAATGTAGCGGCTCAAAGCCGCCTCCGCCGACGGCCCGGGCCACGAGCACGCCCGCGACGACGAACGGCGTCCAGTAGCCGAGTAAGACCGTCAGGATGCTGGCGACCAGCTTCCAGCGCGCCCCGAGCGAGCCGATGAAAATGCGGGTCCAGCCGCGCTCGATCTGCCGCAAGTTCTCGTACATGCGGGTTTGAAACAGGTCACGCCCCACCCCCAGGTAGCGCCGCAGGCCGGCGGCCTGCGCCCGCAGGGCCAAAGCGACATCCTCAGCCATCTCGTCCGGGACGGCGGCGTGCCCGCCAATCTGCTCGTACGCTTCTCGCCGAATCACCAGGAATTGGCCGTTGGCGAACGCCGGCGTGGATTCGATCCGGTCCGGCCGCGGATGACTGAACCACAAGCTCAACACCGACCCGCACGCTGGCAGCAAAAACCGCTCCCAGAAGCTCTTCAGCACGACTTTCGGCCACAGGCTCAGAAAATCCAACCGCTCGCGGCGGATCAACTTCACCACCGTCGCCAACATCGCCGGGTGCCAATCGACATCGCTATCGGTAAAGACCAGGTACTCGCCGGTGGCGTGTTTGGCGGCGATCGAGAGCGCGTGCGTCTTTCCCAACCAGCCCGGCGGCAGTTCGTCGATATCGATGCAGCACACGTTGGGATGTGTGCGGGCCAATTCACGGACGATCTGGCCGGTGTCGTCGCTGCTGCGGTCGTTGGCCACGATGATCTGCAAATCCGGATAATTCTGGGCCAGCACGCGTCTCAGGCAGCGACCGATGGTTTCCTCTTCATCGTGAGCCGCAATGATGACCGATAGACGAACGCCCAAATCGTGGGGATCGGGATCGGCGACCGGCGACAGCAAGGCCACGCGCACGGCCCGGGTCAGTTCCACGTGCGCCCACAGCCAGCGCAACACAACCAACCCGTAAAAGGCGAGCACGGCCCACCACGCACCGTCTGGCATCGCGTCTGTCTCCTGGATAGCCAGCGGCATCCTACGCCACCCCCGCCGCCGATGTCCACGCAGCCGGCCGGCGTCTCCGCCCGGCGAGTTCAGAATGCAGACTGGCGAATAGCGAATGACTCCGGTGCGCCCACGGCGTGCCACTGCGGTGTGCCACTGCTCTCGAGCAGTGCAATTTCGAACCGCTGTGGGTGCCCCGTTCCGTATCGTCCGGCCAAAGGACGGACGATCGGGGCGGGGGACGGACTGTTTGCGGAGCGCCGCGTGTGGGACTAATCCACGGCTCCTCATTCCCCCAGCCCGATTGTTCGCCCTCCGGGCAGCCAATACGGGTCGGGGCACCCGCGTAGTGCAATCTCGAACCGCACCCGCAAAGCACTGCTCAAGAGCAGTGGCACACCTTGGTACGTCGAGACGCACCCCCCGCTGCTGCTCCCCTCAATCCCCAATCCTCAGCCCGCGTCCTACGCCCCGATCAACAACTCCACGAACGCGTCAATATCAAACCCGTTGATCTCGCCGTCGCCATTGATGTCGGCGGCCTTACGCCGGCACTCGGGGTAGACCGGGTCGTAGTAGTCGGGCCCCTGGAGCGCCAGCACGAACGCATCGATGTCGAAGCCGTTGATGTCGCCGTCGCAGTTCAGGTCGCCGTAGCGATAGGAGCCGAACTCGTCCACGCCCATATCGACGCGGTGCACGCCGTCGCCATCCCCGTCCCAGACGCGCAGCTCGTCGTCGAGGTCGGTTTCGCCGGGCTCGGCGACAAAGGCCGGATCGCCGGCGTCGATGCAGGGCGAAAGCGCGGTCAAGTGGTAGTCATTGATCTGGTAGGCGTTTCCAGCAAGGCCAAGTTCGGCGAAATCACCCCAAACCGTAAGTGTCGTGGCGGTATTCGATACCACCAGCGACTGCAGCGTTTGAGTCGTGTCCGGATTCAGGAACAGTCCCGTGAACTCGTTGTCAACCCAATTGGCGATAGTATCGACAAACGTCGTCTGATACGTCGTCGGATCGTACGTAGCGTCGGCAGTCCACATCCCGCCCTGCGCCGCGGCAAACAGCGGATCGTCACCGATGTTGCCTGTGCCGCCCAGCGACCCGCTCCAACCCTGTACACAACTGAAGTCGATCGTGGGCAAACCACCCTCGATCTGTGCACCTTCGTCCATGCCACCGCTGTCGCTGTTATTCCAGAGTATGCAGTTTGTCAGTGTTGGACTGGGAGTTCCAGAGTAGCAGTTGCATATTCCACCGCCGCCATCCCCAGCGCCTGAACCGAGTGCTGAGTTCCCCATGAACGCGCTGTTTGTTACGTTTGGCGCGTTGTCGTACATGTTTGCCATACCGCCACCGAATCCGGTTGTGTCGTTTCCAACGAACACGCAGTCTGTCACCGTTGACGATGCATCAGCATTGCTCAGCCCTGCGCCGCCGACAAACGGTGCCAAGCCAAAGGCCGAGTTCCCTGCGAACGTGCACCTCACCAAAGTCGCCTCAACGCCTCCGACATACACGCCTCCTCCACACACTCCAAAGTTCGCACCTCTGACCCAATTCGCGATCAGTGTGCAATCGACTAACGTGGCATGCCCATCCCAAAAACACCCAACCGCACCACCGAGGCGGCCACGGTTTCCGATGAACATGCAGCGTTCGATGAGCGGCTCACACCAGAAGGAGTTGTCGATCGCCCCGCTACCCGCGATGCTCTGATTTCCTGGGGCCCGGTTGGCTACAAACGTACAGTCCAAGATAGCTGGATTGCTTTCGCTGATGTTGAAGATGGCAGCTGCCGAGAATTCGGCGAAGTTGCCAACAAACGTGCATCGCGCTATTGTGGCATTGGCCCCCCCCCTGTTGAACATCGCTGCGCCCTCACTGGCATAATTGGCCTTGAATACACAGTCGCTGAGCGCAGGGCAGCCTCCCAGGTTGAGCATGCCGGCGCCGCTGTCCTCCAACTCCGAGCCATCCGCGTAACCGCCCGTGATGGTCAGCCCGTCCAGCACGGCCGTCTCGGTCGTGCCGCTGCCGGTTACGACGTGGTAGCTGTTCTCCTCGTAGTTCACGAAGTCGGGCTCGTCGTCGCCGAGCAGGTCGCCGCTCAGGATTGTCTCGAACTCGGCGACGTCGCGATCATCCGGCGGCAGGCCCGTGCCGTCGTAGGCTCCGCGGTAGCCGCCACGCAGGGCGACGTCGTTGAGCAGTTGCAGCGTGGCCAGGCGGTCGCCGGGCGTGACCAGGCCGGCCTCGTCGCGGTCGGGCGTGTAGGTGCCCTGGGCCAGTCGGATTTCGTCCCCCGGCAGGGCGGCGGCCAACGCATCCTGCACATATCGGAACGCACCCGGCCACGTCGCCCCGTTCCCGCCCAGCGGAGCGTCATCATCGACATGAATCACATCCGCCAGGGCCGCCCGTGGCCCGAAACCGACGCCGAACAGCACCGCCGCGGACAGAACCACCCAAGCTACACTGCCTGCAACAACTCTCATGGTCATTCCCCTGTCTTGCTGCCGAAACAGCCACCCGGATTCGCTCTCTCGCCAGCCCCAGCGCACAGGCAAATCAGCCTGACGCTTGCCCTCCTCATCGAACTGCCTCCGTTTTCGAACTGCGCCGGGATGTGCCCCAGTGCCTGATCCAGTACAGCATACCCCGCCACCGGTGCGTATGTCAAGAGTTAGGTAGGGTGCGGCTTGCCGCACCGACCCCGCGGCCCGATCAGAACCCGGAGCGTGAGCGACGGGCCAGCTACGGCGGGCCAGCCCACGCCGGGCCGGTCGCTGACGCTCGCGGTTCTGATCGCTCGTCGCACCAAACCGGGTCCGCACTCGAAAGGTGCGTCGAGAGGCACCCTCCGCTGCTAGATCCTCAATTCTCACCCCTCAATCCTCGGTTTGCGCCTCTTTGCGCTGCGTGTGGTTTACGAGCCGGCGGGTTTTCGATTATAGAAGGGGCTTAGACGCGGTTTTTCTGCGCACGAACCAGACGAGGGCAACATTGAACGTGTGTAATCACTATCGTCTCAGCGGCCGGCGGTGCAACCCGCTCGTACGGGCTCTGCTCTGCCTGTGTTGCTTGTGCCCGGGCGGGTGTCCGGTAGCCCCGACGGAAAGCCAAGGCGATGCGATTCCTGAACCGACGGCACCGGATTATCTCCAGGTCAACCAGGCACTCGGCATCTGGCAGGCGTTGGAGAATGCCTCGAAGCAGTTGCCGAGCTACCTCAACAACGTTCCCGGCGTGGACGGCAGCGGGCCCTTCGAGGTCGAGACGCTGGTCGACGTGCCCTTCAAACAGACGGGCAACACAACCCTGACGCTGAACATTCACCGCCCCCTGGCCGGCGACGGGCAACTGCGCCGCGCCGTCGTGCTCTACATGGGCGGCGGCTTCATTGCAGACGTGGACTACACCATCATCGAAGTCTGGGCCCAGTACATGGCCTCACGCGGCTTCGTAACCTTCAATGCGCGGCAGCGGCTGATCACCGAACCAGGCGTCGACCTGCTCGATGCCCTCAGCGATGGCATGGCCGCGGTCCGTTTTGTCGTCGCCGAAGGACCACGCTTCGGCGCTGATCCCGAACGTATCGGCGTGCTCGGTCGCTCCAGCGGCGGGCAACTGGCCCTGCTGACCGGTATGCACCCGGATCCGGAACTCTTCCGGCAACCCGGCGACGCCGACGCCCCAGTTGCGGTACGGGCCATCGTCGATATCTTCGGCCCCATCGACTACCGGCCGCTGGCCACCGGAGAGCAGTTCACGCTGATTCCGCGCGAGGAGATCATCGCCGCATTCGGCGGGACGCCGGAGCAGGTGCCCGAGTTGTACGCGACGATGTCGCCGCTCAGTTACGTGCGTCCCGGGCTGCCACCCACCATGATCGTGCACGGGCTGTTCGACACGACGATCCCGGCTGGCCAATCGGTGATGTTTGCCGACCTGCTCGAAGACGCGGGCAACATCGTGCGGCGTGAGTTCTACGCCCACACCGGCCACGTACTCGGGTGGGGGCTGTTCAACAATGATGGCTTTGGTCGCGCGATGACGCAGGTGATTCGCTTTTTCGAGGAATTTATGTGAAGCCCCGCGCCGAGTGCTCAGCCCGCACGGCACCAACCGCCGCGGTGCGGAGCAATGGAGCCAATCCCGAAACCGTCCAGAGGCGCACGGCCGAACCGAGCCGCGCGCGTAAGCAAGTGGTTTCTTGGGCAACCGCTCCCTTGCGGACGCGGCTCGGAAGGGGTGTTGGGGTAGCTTCTGGGGTCTTGGCGACACGTAGCCGTACTGCGCTGACGCTTTCGGCCTGCTTTGCCCTGGGCATGCTTGCTACGGCCTGCGCGCCCACGCCGCTGGACGAGACGGAGGCTGCTCGACCGGCCACCTCCGATCTGCTCGAGCTCACGCGGGCGCTCGGGTTCTGGGACGAGATCGCGCGCGTCGCCTCCACGCTGCCAGAGTACCTGTTTGACGTGCCCGGCGTGGATGGCGAAGGCGTCTTTGAGGTCGAGACGTACGCCGACGTGCGCTTCCGCGAAACGCCGTCCGGCCCGCTCACGCTCAACATTCACCGTCCCAAGACCAGCGATGAACGGCTGCGGCGCACCGTCGTGCTGTATATGGGTGGCGGCTTCCTGGTCGACGACGACTTCGGGGTGGTCGAAATCTGGGCCGACTATCTCGCCTCGCGCGGCTTCGTCGCGGTCAATACGCGCCAGCGCCTGCTGACCGAGTCTGGTATCTCGCTGCTCGACGCCTTCAGCGACGCTTTGGCGGCCGTACGTTTCATGGCGGCCGAGGGGCCGCGCTTCGGCGCCGATCCCGAGCGCATCGGGGTCATGGGCCGTTCCAGCGGCGGCCAGTTAGCCGTACTGGTCGGCATATATCCCGATCCCGACCTGTTCCGCGAGCCGGGGGACCCGGACGCACCCGTCACCGTGCGCGCCATCGTCGACATCCACGGCCCGGTCGACTATGCCCCCCTCGCCACCGGCGAACAATTCAGCATCGTTCCCTTCCCCGAGTTTCTGTCCGCGCTCGGCGGCAACCCCGACGAACTCCCGGAGCTCTACGCCGCGGTGTCCCCCCTGAGCTACGTGCGGCCCGGGTTGCCACCGATCATGATCGTCCATGGTATGCTCGATCTGAGCATTCCAATCGCGCAATCCGTGGAACTGGCCGACAAGTTGGAGGCGGCGGGCAACACGGTCGTGCGCGAGTTCCAGCCGGACACCGGCCATATGCTCGGCTGGGGTTTCCTGCACAACGACGGCTTCGGACGGGCCATGAGCCGGGCGGTGCGTTTCTTCGAAGAGCATCTGTAGGACTACTCGTGCTCGCACCGCCCTCTGCATTGTTCTCAGGCCGCCGGCAGACAGTGAGCAACCTGATAGCCGCTCTGCTGTGCTGTTGCGCGTTTGGCTGCACCGTCCCGATGCCCGATGCGGATGGCGACGGCCTCGCCGACCCGATCCTCCCAGCGATCTTCGAGATCGGGGTGGAAATCGGGGCGTACCAGGTTTTCGCAGACGCCGCCACGGCGCTGCCACCGTACCTGGACGACGTGCCCGGCGTGGACGGACAGGCACCGAGCGACGTGGAGACGGCTGTAGACGTTCCATATCGCGAAACACCGACGCAAACGCTGACGCTCAACGTGCATCGCCCGCGGTCTGACGACGATGGCCTGCGCCGCGCCGTGGTGTTCTACATGGGGGGCGGCGCTCTGGGTGATGTTGACTTCAACATCGTGGACGAGTGGGCGAAGTATGTGACCTCCCGCGGTTTCGTCACCTTCAGCGCCCGGCAACGCCTGCGCACCGCTCCCGGGTCGGATCCTGCGGATGTGATCAGTGATGCACTCGCTGCCATTCGCTTCGTCGCGCAGCACGGGGCAGAATATGGTGCCGATCCAGCGCGAATCGGGCTATTCGGCCGTTCGAGCGGGGGGCAGTTGGCCCTGGTCGCGGGCTTTCATCCTGATCCGGATCAGTTTCTGGCGACGGGTGAGGCGGCCGTGTCGGTTAACGTGCGCGCGATTGTCGACGTGGCTGGTCCGGTGGACTATGTCCGGCTGGTAAACGGGGCGGACTTCTCGCTGTTTCCACGGCAGGATTTCATCGTCATCATGGGCGGGGAGCCCGACGCAGTTCCGGACACCTACAACCTCTACTCGCCGCTGAGCTACGTCAGACCCGGCTTGCCCGCGACGATGCTCGTCCACGGAGCGCTGGACGGGTTCGTGCCGCTCAGACAGTCCGTCGAACTGGCCGACCGCCTCGAAGCCGCCGGTAACATTGTGGAACGTCGCTTCTACCCCCATACGGGGCACCTGCTCGGCTGGGGGTTGTTTCATAACGACGGCTTCGGGCGGGCAATGGTCGAGATCGTCCGCTTCTATGAAAAGCACCTGTAGCCCCAGCGGTATCCTCGCCGGTTTGGACGTGCGTGTCTAACCTGCCCCCGATGAATGTGTCCGCCACCACGGCCCGGCCGGCCGGCCGTCTCAGCTTCTGGGCCGCGTGGTTCGAGCAGTACCCCCGCCCGCGCCTCTTGCTCACCGTCATTATTCTGGTGCTCTATGCGCCAGCGTTGGCGGTACCGTTCTTCATCGATGACTATCGCAATCTGCGCCTGATGCGTGAATACCACGTGGGGGCAAGCCCGAGTCCGGACCTGTACGCCTTCTTCACTGACGCAACCAACGCTGCCCCGCAGCGCGAGGCCGGCGAGATTCCCTGGTGGATCAGCGATGAGTTGCGGGCGGCGTTTCTGCGGCCATTGGCCGAGGGCAGCTTGTACCTCGACTACCTGCTCTGGGGCGAACGAGCCGTCGGTTACCACGCGACGGCCCTGCTGTTGTACATCTTGTGCATCTGGCTGCTGCTGGCGCTGTTCCGGGCGGTCCAGCCGGATGAGTCCCGGGCGAGGTGGGCGGCGTTGATCTTCGCGCTGACGGCCGGAAACGCCGTCACGGTGGCCTTCATCGCAGCGCGCTGCGATTTGTTGGCGTTGCTCGCGGAATTGCTGGCCCTGGTTGCCGGCTTGCGCTACCTGCGTACCGGACGGGTGATCTGGCCATTCGTGGCGGGCGCGGCGAGCCTGGCCGCATTGCTATCGAAGGAAGCCGCCGCGCCGCTGGTGCTGGTCTTTGCGCTGCTCTGGATCGGTGCCCACCACAACACGGCACCCGCTCTCCGCCGCGTCCTGAATCGCCGGGCGGCGCTCGTTCTCGTGCTGCTGCTGGCCACGACGGTGGGCTGGTTCGCGTACCGCTCAGTAGGCGACTACGCGGCGAACGCGGCGACGGCGCTGGACCCGCTTCACCGTCCCGCCGAGTACCTGCTACAGGCCCCACGCCGCGCGTTCGAGTACCTCGCGAGCTGGCCGCTCGCGGCCAACCCAACCCTGTTCTACCAGCATCCGTCCGGCCGCGTACCGCTGCTGTGCGTGGCGACGGCTGGGGCCGTGTTGGCGGTTGCACTCGCCGCTCATTTGTGGCGCCGGCATCGGCGTGAACCGGGCGTGCTTGTCTTCGCGTTCTGGCCGCTGCTGTTTCTGCCTGTGCTGGTTTGCGTGGTGCCGGACGCGCGGCTGCTGCTGTTGCCGGGCGTGGGGATGGCGTTTGTCGGAGCAGTGTGGTTGCGATCGCCGTGCCGGACGCCGCGCGCGCGCTGGCTGCTGCGGCGCCTGCCCGCGGTCTTGCTGCTGGGGCTGAACCCGGCCGCAGCACAACTGTCGGTGCTGGCAATCATCGGCGTGGAGCGGAAGAGCCGCGCGGATCTGCGCGCCATCGCAGCCGACATCGCGGAATCGGGGGCGGGGCGCGAGGCCCGTGTCTTTCTGATATGTCCGCCGCAGGGCTTCGATGCCGCGTGGACACAGGATCGCGCTCGCTTCGTGCTGGGAGCGGATGCGCCGTCGTTTGCTCATCTCTGCGACGCGGCGGTGGTGGATGCGCTGGTCCAAAGCGCGGACACACTGCGTCTGAGCTCCGTCGAGCAGGCATTCATGGATTCGTTGCTGGGGCGCTACGCGCTCCCGCACGGAGCGCCGCGCTTTGAACCCGGGCAGACAATTAGGGCCCCCGCTTTCACGGTGTCCGTCGTGGCCACCGCCGCGGGTTGGCCAACGGTGCTCGACCTGCGCTTTCATCAACCGCTCGACAGCCCGGCCTGCTTCTTCTACCACGCCTCCAACGTCGGCCCGCCGCAGCGCTGGAAGCCAGTCCTGGGCGCGCGCTACCGCTTTTCCGTCGCTGCGACGGCTCCGACGCCGCTGACTGGTGCTCCGCCACACTTGGAATGATGGACACCAGCCAGGGTGCACCGGCGTCTCGCCTGTGGAAACCTCGGGCGGGACGCCCGAGCCACGCATCAAATGATGTGTGGCGAGGCGCTTTGGCCGATTGACGCGGTAGAGGACTGAGCAGCCGAAGCTCAATAGAGCTTGGGGGGCGGAACATCAGGTAGCTCCAGCGTCTCACCGATCGCTGGGGGCGGGA
This sequence comes from Planctomycetota bacterium, assembly GCA_018814045.1. Classification (GTDB taxonomy): domain Bacteria; phylum Planctomycetota; class Phycisphaerae; order UBA1845; family Fen-1342; genus JAHJAR01. Next base: position 10,110 of record JAHJAR010000323.1, read on the forward strand.
TCCGCGCCAGCTTTCCTTGGTCCCACACCAGGAACTGGCAGGCCGGGTCGTCGAGAGCGTGTACAAAACGGAAGCTGATCGTCTGCACGCCTGCTGCGTCCACCTCCGCGATGGTGGCCGTGAAGGCGGTGGTCTCATAGGTCTGGCCCATGGACGGCGTGGCCCGCGATGAGCGGAAGACCAACTCGAACCGGTTGGTCAGGAACGGCGTGCTCAAGCTGGTGACGGTCATGGTGTGCTGGTCCAGACGCCTCCAGCGCAGTCCCCGCCCGGCCATCTGTAACGGCAGGACCCGGGTCTGGTAGTCGGTGTGCACGACGCGCCAGGTAGCCCCCATACTCAGCGGCAGGAGCGGGTCGGGGCCGTTCAGCAGCATGACATCACGGGGACCGGGCACGCTGCGAGCGATGTCGGCACTGGCGATGATCTCCCGGTTGCCGGCGCCGAGTCGACCCAGCGCAAGACTCAGCAATGCCATCCGCGGTACGCTGGAGACAATACCGGCCAACAGCAGCACGCCGGCCACGGCCAGCCGCGCGTAATGTCCCTCCCGGGCACGGACGCGCCATGAGCCCAGTTCACCGAAGTATAGCCCGATCAGCAGCGCGGTCCCGATCGAGGCGTTCATCAGCAAACGATCCGACAGGTCCCCGCCGGCTTCGACGATCAACGAGCAAATGGCCCACCCGCCGGCGAACAACACCGGCCGGGTAAGCCTGGTTGTCCGCAGAATCACCCACAGCGCCGGCGGCACCAGGACAATGGTCGCCCCCAGCGCCGGCCACAACCAGTCACCGTGCTCAGCGATGAGGTCCAGCATGAACCCGAACAGCAGACCCGACAGACCGAGCGGAATCAGCACGCACACGCGGCTGAGATAGGCCGCCGGATCGTGCCACGGCGTCGGATAGATCACCGAAGTCGCCCCGTAGCCGGCCAGCACATAGAACGTCAGAAAGCCGGCCGTCAGGATGGTAAGCGTCCAGCACGCTGGCGACCGCAGGACCCGCGCGACACCCGCCGGCAGCGCCTCGCGCTCGGGTCGCCGATCGAAGAGCAACAGATACAGCATTGCCAGCGGATAGGCGGCCAGGCCCGACTCCTTCGAGGTGCACGCGAGCAGAAGGCACACCGCGGCCCCGCCCAGCCAGGCCGGCTTGCGGCCGGCGGCGTAGTGCGTCAGGCAGACACACGTTGCCACTATGAACAGTGACGCGAGCAGCGTGTTGCGATTCGCGATCCAGCCCACCGGAAAGCCGTGCACGTCGTCGAGGGCCAGGAAGGCCAGCCCCCACAAGACAGCCGCGCCGGCCACCCCCAGGGCGCGAAACAGCCGCTGCGCCAACACGAGCAGCACACCAAACAGCGCCAGGCTGGTCAGGTGGTAGCCTACCGCCCAATCGCCATACAACGCGTGGTCCAGCCAGATCGACAGGCTGGTAACCGGGCGGAAGAAGCGGGCCGCGAAGTCGGCGTCCGTCCACCAGGGCAGCAGCCCGCTCTCGAACAGCGCTGTCCCCGCGGCGGCGCACCGGCCAAAGTCGAACAGGCTCCACGGCCGCAAGTGTGAACCGGGCAGTGCCTCACGCAGGACCAGTTGGTGGACGTAGTCGTCCCACATGAAGCCCCAGCCCAGCGAGCGCGATTGATTCGCCACGCCGGCCAACACCAGCAGCGCTGCAACCAACGCAGCGCGGCGCGGCGCCAGTGCCCGGCGCACGCTGAATTCGGGAGTACTTGGTTCGGCAGAGCCCTGTGGCGTGGTCATGATTCAAGCCCGTTGTGGCGTTGTGTCGATGGCCGTGGCAGGAGACAGGTCGCGCAGCTTGCGTGCGGGTACACCGGCCCAGAACTCGTTCGGCCCCACGACGGTCCCCGGAAGCACGATGGCCCCGGCGCCGATCATGGCGCCCGCCTTGATGTGCACGCCGCCAAAGATCACCGCGTGCCCGCCGACGAGCACGTCATCCTCGATGATGGTGCGCTTGAACACGACCGCGTCGCGTTCCTGGTAGTGACCGGCCACGGTAGTGTTGAAACCGATCACCACGTTTCGCCCCAGCGTAATCAGGTGCGGGTCGATGATCTGCGGATCGGTCACGTAACACGTCTTGGAGCGCGGCCCGAAGATCGGCCCCATCAGCCAAACCAGCGGCGGCAGACTCGCGAAATGAAACACCAGGAAGCCGGGAAAGGGTGCCTGGTAGCGCGCCTTGGTCAGCACCGCCACCAGACATGACCACAAGAGCTGCATGTTCGGCTTCCGCTCCGTCGTCGGATAGCGACCCTCCTTCGGGGTCGGAATCGGCAGCCGTAGAACGATCAGTTCCAGCACGTAGATCAGGTTGAACAACACCACCCAACCGGTCAGCCGTTGCCCCCAGTGCCAGGCCTGGCCCAGGTCCGCCCCGATCAAGCTGCCCTCCGGCCAGGCGCCCAGGGCCGTGTATGCCGCCGTCGCCAACGCCAAGGCGGTTGACCAGATGAAGAGCCGCACGGCGATGTCGATGCCAAGAAAGGTCCGCAGCGCCCCGCCCAGGTCCGGCCGTCGCGAGCTGCCGACCGATGCGGCGGCGGCCTCCGGGGCGGGCGCTGTTTCCTGCACGCTGTCCACCATCTGTGCCTCCATCGAGCCCGTCCTGCCAGCCCGTCTGCCCCCTCTACGCGCCGCCCGCAGTCGGTCCAGTGGCCTGCTGCGCTCTGTGCCACAACTGCGTGCGGCGCATCCCTTCGGCGAAACTGACTTCCGGCCGCCATCCCAGCTCCGCACTTATGCGGCTCGCATCGACAACCTGGTCGAAGGCCATCAGCACCACCATCGCGCGCGTGAAAGGCGGCTCGCCGCCGCGCAGCCGCGCCCACCATTCCGCCAGGCCGGCTACCGCGTACGCCACGCTCCGCGGTGCGCGGCGGTTCGGCGGCGGGAAACTCAGCGCCTCGGCGGTAGCATCCACGTATTGCCGCTGCGTCACGCGCTCGTCGCTGGCCACATCGTACACGCGGTTGACTGCCGCCGGGTGCATTCCCGCTGCCAGGACCGCGCTGGCGGCATCGTCCACGTAGAGCGTGGCGATGCGATTCTGTCCGTTGCCGATGATGTACAGCCGTTTGCGCTCGAGCATCGGCCCGAAGTGTTTGAGCAACGCGCGGTTGCCGGGCCCATGAAGGAAACCCAACCGCACAATGACCCACGGGCAATCCACCCGCGCGCATTCGCGCCGTACGAGGTTCTCCGCCAACAGCTTGGCGCGGGCGTAAAAGTTGAACGACAGCGGCTCCACGGTCGAGTGCTCGGCGGACATCCCGCGCTCGTCCGGCACCGGGGCATAAACGGCAGCCGAGCTGACGTACACAAACCGAGCCGGCTTCCGCGGCAAGGCGGCCGCCAGCAGGTGACGGGTGCCCTCGACGGTCGTCTGCGCGAAGGACTCCCACCCACCCGTCATGTCGACCCGCGCCGCCGCGTGAAAAACCGTATCGCCGGACTGCACCAAGCTGGCGCAACCGTGGGGGTCGGTCAGATCGCCCCGAACGGGCAGGGCCCCCAGAGCCCGCATGTCCGCGTCGTCCGGCGCTTGTCGCACCAGCACCGCCACGCGCTCGCACTGCGGCGCCAGCAGGCGCAGCAAGGCGCGGCCGAAAAAACCCGTGCCACCCGTTACCGCGGCGTTCATGGCGAACCGGGGTTAGGCGCGCGGGGAAACCAACGCGGGACGCGCTCGAGATAATCGAGGTAGGCTTGGCCGAACCGTTTCCGCAGCAGCGGCTCCTCCAGAAACACCACCTGCATGTGTGCCAGTGGAATCGCAACGACGAACAGGAGCGTAATACCGGTCGACGAAAACGCGATCGCCTCCCCCAGCAGCATCAGCACGATGCACCCCGCCACGGGGTTGCGGCACCAGCGGTACGGCCCGCTGGCGACGAACTCCTTGGGCGGGTCGAATTCCACATAGGCGCCGCGTCCGCGCCGGCTGAGCACGTACGAGCAGCGCACGTAGAGAACGAACGAGACCAAAAAGACCACCACCCCCACCACCCGCAGCCAGCCGACTTCAACATGCCCGGCCGGCACAAGGACGTCGAGGCGATGCGCCAACCACGGCAGGCCCGCCAACACCCCGGCCAGGAAGAATACGCCGTAGAACAACATGCGCAGCATCAGCGGAATGCGCTCCAGCAGGGTTGCCACGCCCCCCGGTTTCGCCGTCGTTCCCGCAGCCCGGCGGTCCGTGTCAGGCATGGTGCTGGTCCCGGATCAGATCGCGGCGGGCCGCCCGTATATCCGGCCGGCTCGCCTGGTAGCCCAGACGGGAATCACCAGCGGACGACGAAACCGCCCGACATCCACTTGCTCGATTCCACCGAGTGGAGCACAGCCATCTGCCCGGGCTTGATCTCGCCGCTGCGCACCATCTCGTCGAAATGGAGCAGGATCGACGCGCCGCCGCAGTAGCCGGTGTTGCCCGCGCGGAACTTGACCCGCTCCGCGGTCACGCCGAACGGCTTGGTGACCTTGTCGAGATTGGCCTCGTACAGTTGGCGCCCCGGGATCGAGTAAACGTAGTGGTCGATCGTGCTCGGCTCGATCTCGAGTTGCTTCAGCATGCGCATCACACCCTGCACCAAACCCGGCACCGCGTCACGGTTCACCGCGCTGAAATCCTGGTCCAAGTGATGGGCCCCCTCCTCGTACAGGGCCAGAACCTGGCGGTCCGGCTCGAGCAGATCGGCCACGCCTCCACCGGCGGTCATGCCGGGAGCCCGATCGGCACCGACCGACTCGATGTACGTCCCCAGCAACTCGTGCGGAACGTGCTCGTCCACGGCGGCGCCCACGCCTTCGAGCACCACCGCGCCGCTGCCATCGGCGAGGATGTAGCGCAAGGCGGCCTGGGTCTTGTTCATGGCCTCCTGTTTGAAGTAGCAACTGCGCACGTAGACGCTCGAAAGCTGCGGATAGACCACCAGGGCGGTCTTGTAGCGCCCCAACCGCAGCGCGTCGTACGCCACCTGCACCGACTTGCCCACGCCCGAGCAATTGGAGTGAATCTCCAGCTCGGCACACTCGGCAATGCCCAGCCGCTCCTGGAGAATCGTCGAGGTGGGCGGCGTGCTGTGGTCGTAGTTGGGGCAGGAAAGCACCAGCAACTCGACCTCGTTGGGTTGACGACGCGCGGCTTCGAGCGCCCTCCGCGCAGCTTCCTCCGCCAGCGAGGCGACATTGTGCGTGAGGCGATGCGTCTCCGGGTCGATCGCGAAATGCCGCTGCGCCCCCCCTCCCGCCTCCAACATCCGCGGCCCCACGTTCTTAACGAACCCCCGCACGCGGGCTGGGGCGTCCGGCACGCGGCCCAGAATATCGTCCAGGCGATCGTTGGGCACGGGGTCGTGCGGGAGGAACGAGCCCGTTCCCGTGACACTTACGCGCTGCAGCGACTGTGACATTCGTCTCCTCGTATAGCGGAACGCCTCTCCTGCGCCGCGCTGAGACGCCAGAATCATAGAATGATCGATATCCTTTCCCAATGGCTAGCGGCTGTCAAGCCGCGCGCACCATTCCTCTTAGTACGCATTTGCGCCGAAAATGCAAGGCTCCCCGCCCCGCGCCTCTCTTCCCGCCGCCGCATACCGCCCCCCCCCC
>JAHJAR010000324.1 GCA_018814045.1 Planctomycetota bacterium
ACGTCCCGCCGGAGGTTTGGGAGTTCCACGTCGGCGGGTATCAAGTCTGCGAGAAGTGGCTTAAGGACCGCAAGGGCCGGACGCTCAGTTACGACGACATCCAGACCTATCGAAAGATCACCGAGGCGCTGCGTAGGACGATCCAGTTGATGGGGGCGATCGATCAGGCCATCCCCACCTGGCCGCTGCCGTGAGGGCAGGCATCCCCAACAAGACGCAGGTGGGCGCCATGGGCATCGACGGCCGCCTCTTCCCGGTGTCCGCCGCCCCGCAGAAACGCGGCGCGGCCGCGGGCGAGTTGGCGATCATGGACGACTGGTACCCGATCCAGGTCAAGCAGAGCGAGAAGGTCGGCCGGCCCGACATCGACCAGTTCGAGGCCGTCATGACGCGCGAAGAACGGCAGCGCGGCTTCTTCGTCGCCTTCGGCTACACCGCCGACGCCGAGCAGGAGTGCGCGGCGTTCCACAAGAAGAGCGGGCGGATCATCAAGCTCATCGCCGTGCAGGAAATCCTGGACGAGCAGCACGTGCAGAAGATGTGAGCCGTGTACAATGGAAGGGTCCGCTGCGCGGACCACTATGGGCCGACAGGATCACCGGGCGGTCCGCACAGCGGACCCGACGCGCTCGCCCCACGTCGCCGTCAACGATCAGGACGACCTGCACCGCTACGGCCCCGAAGTCGAGTTCGAAAGCTCGCAGCGAATTACAGATCGCGTACAATGATCGGAGTGGCGGGAGGCGGTCTCCCGCCCTGTGGTGCTGATCTGGAAATCACTGCCAAGGAGGTCGTCAGGATGACTGGGAACCGGATTAGGATCGCGCCCAATACAGTAGCGTACGCTGACACGGAGCAAAACAAGCTCGTAGTGGAGTTCGCCATCCCAGGAGCGCCGACGGGTAGCATCGATCTGAAGCTCCTGCCGGACAGCGTCCACCTCACAGCGCCGGCAAGGGACATCGAGTATGTCGCAGCGCTATCTTTAGCTTGGCCGGTGAAACCTGCCAAAGCCGAAGCGATCTACGCGGACGGCCTGCTCCGAATCGAGGTGCCCTTCAAAGATCCGATGGAAGATGCTGTGAAGGTCGTCATCAAAGCAGGTGCCGCGAAAACCGAGACCAAGAAGATCAAGGCTTGAGCAGCGGCGGGCGAAAGGCCCGTCCCACCCCGAACCCCGAACCCTCTACGGCCTTGGCGCTCTTGGCGGCTTGGCGGTTCAATCGCGGACTACGTCGGCCACGGAGACCCGACGCTACATGGACAGAGGCGACTCGACGCTACATCGGCAGCGGCGAATTGACGTTGCGTTTCCTTCCGACGCCCGGCGCTACTTGTACCGCGGCATCTCACCCGCGTCCAACCGGCGGAAGTAGTGCTTGGCAGCCCGCAGCACGGCCGGCGACAGCACCAGCACCGCCGGCAGGTTGCACAGTACCATCAGGCCGGTCGTGGCGTCTGAGATGTCATATACGGTCTGGAACTTCCGCAGCACCATCCCCAGGAACACGAAGATCACGAACATGAACTTGTAGGGCAGGATCGCCCGCGGGCCGAGCAGGTATTCAGCCCCCTTCTCGCCATAGTAGCTCCAACTGATCATTGTGCTGAAGGCGAACAGGCACACGCCGAGCGTCACTATCCATTTGCCGAAGCCGAAAACCGCCGTGTCGAACGCGACCGCCGTGAGTTGGGCCCCGTCCACGTTGAGGGAGACGGGCTGCCCGACCGCCACGCGCGCGCGATTCTCGTCGCTCACCCCGTCGGTGTTCAGGTTGAGCGTCACCGCCTTAACCGCCTGCCAGCCGCTGGACGGATCACCGTCGATCGCCATGACGGACAGTGGGGCAGATGCGGGCTCCGCGCCGGGGTCGTGCTGGAGGATCACTGCCAGTTTGGAGTACTCGTCGACCCGGATGCGTTCGAGGAATGATCTCTGGAAGTGCTCCGGTAGATCCGCCGCACAACTGACCACGACGCGCTCGCCCTCCACGGCCGTGACGGTTCCCAACGCGGGCAGGCTCCACGCTCCGGTCATCAGCAGGACGAGCGCGCTCATCGTGCAGATGATGATCGTGTCGACGAACGGGCCGATGCCGGCGACGACGCCTTCGCGGATGGGTTCCTCGGTCTTGGCGGCGGCGTGGGCCATCGCGGCCGAGCCTTCGCCCGCCTCGTTCGAGAAGCACGCGCGCCGCAGGCCCTGTTTGAACGCGATCCAGATCGTTGCGCCGGCAAAGCCTCCGAAGCCCGCCGTCGGAGTGAAGGCGGACTGCATGATCATGCCCAGGCATTGGGGGATCAACGACGTGTGCAGGATGATCACGTAGAGGGCGCCGAGCACGTAAATCGCGCACATGAACGGCACCAGCTTCGACGCCACTTGTCCGATGCGCTTGATCCCGCCGATGATCACCATTGCGACGAGCGCGGAGAACACCACGGCGGGCAGGTAGATCGAAACATCGAAGTAGTATTTGACGATGTTCGAGACGTTCCAGCCCTGGAACATGTTTCCGCCGCCGAACGAGTTCAGCATCGTCGCGACCGCGAAAAGTACGGCCAGAACCTTGAACGGCACCCACAGGATGCTGCCCCGCGCGCGCAGCGGCTCGACCAGCCCCTTCTGGATATACCACATCGGCCCGCCGCGGACTTCACCCCGGGCGCGCGGCTGCGTGCCGGGCTCCGGCGGCTGCTCGCCCGCGTATTCGAGCGTGCGGTCCTCGGCGTCGTGCTCCATCAGGGCCGGAGCGCTGGGGTCGGGCACGTCGCGCACATCGCGGAACATGACCGCCAGTGTGCACTCCATGAACTTGAGCGCCATGCCGAAGACGCCCACGACCCACATCCAGAAGACCGCGCCGGGGCCGCCGACGGAGACGGCCACCGCCACGCCGGCGATGTTGCCGAGCCCGATCGTGGCCGACAGCGCGGCGCACAACGCCTGGAAGTGGTTGATGTGGCCGGTATCGCCCGGGCGGTCGTAGTGCCCGCGTATGCAGGCGTAGCCGTGCGTGAGGATGCGCCACTGTACGAACTTGCTGACCGCCGAGAATAGCAGCCCGCAGCCCAGCAGCAGGAAGAAAAGTGGCACACTCCACACCCAGCCCGCCAGATTGCCGGCAAACGCGCCAAGATCAAAGTCTGACATGGTTTCTCCGCACCTCGGGGTTTGGGTCGCAAGATAACGGGACGGCGCCGATCGGGCAACCGTTGCTCACGGCACTGCGCATCGGGTACGATCAGCCGGCGCGACGTGTGTAAGCGCGGTCGCGGGGCGCCGCGCGCCCGCATCAACCGGCTGCTATTGGGCCACACTACGGGAGCGACGTAGTCGATGAGCACTGAGCCGTTGGACGTACCCAAGCAGGAGAACTGGAGTTCGAAGCTCGGCGTCGTGCTGGCGGTATCCGGCTCGGCGGTCGGATTGGGGAATTTCCTCCGCTTTCCCGGTCAGGCCGTCAACAACGGCGGCGGGGCCTTCATGATCCCCTACATCATCAGCTTCCTTGTGCTCGGCGTCCCGATCGCCTGGTGCGAGTGGGCGATGGGGCGCCTGGGTGGCCGCTACGGCCAGAACAACGCCCCGGGTATCTTCTACGCCATGTGGCGGCGGGCGCCGGCCAAGGGGCTGGGCGCGCTGGCGCTGCTGATCCCCGTCGTCATTTACATGTACTACGTCCTGCTCGAGGCGTGGTGCCTGGACTACTGCGTCTTCTTCATCCAGGGCGGGTTTGCGTCGCTATTCGCGGAGGCCGGCGGGGGCGCGGCCGAGCACGGCGCAGTAGTTGAAAAGGTAATTGGTGCTACGGGAGAGCATTTCAACACGGCTTGCGGCCTTACAGAGCATGGGGCGCTCTTCACCGGCAGCGGGCGGATGATCTGGCTCATTCTCGCGTGTTTCCTGGTCAACTTCCTGGTCATCTATCAGGGTGTCACGCGCGGGATTGAGTGGTTCTGTAAGTGGGCGATGCCGTTGCTGATTCTCTGCGCGGTCATCATTCTCGTGCGCGTGCTGACGCTGCCGAACATCTCCACGGGGCTGGGCTTCATGTGGAATCCGCAGTGGAGCAGTCTGACGGACCCGCAGGTGTGGCTGGCCGCTTCCGGGCAGATCTTCTTCAGCCTCAGCGTCGGCTTCGGCATCATCCTGTGCTATTCCAGCTATCTGCGGAAAGACGACGACGTCGTGCTTACCGCGCTGAGTGCGTCGAGCACGAACGAGTTCTGTGAGGTGATCCTCGGCGGCCTGATCGTCGTGCCGACCGCGTTTCTGTTTCTGGGCGCGTCCAATGTGGAGGGCATGGGTACGTTCGATATCGGGTTCATCACTATTCCAGCCATCATGCACTTCATGCCCGGCGGCAGCTTTTTTGGGGCGATGTGGTTCGGCCTGTTGTTTCTCGCAGCCGTGACGAGTTCGCTGAGCATGTTGCAGCCGGCGATCGCCTTCCTGGAAGACGGCTTCGGCCTCAAACGTCGTGGCAGCGTCGCGATTCTCGGGGTGGTTACGGCACTGGGCGCCGCACCGATCATCTACTTCAGCAAAGGCTCCCTGGCCCTGGCCCACGCCGACTTCTGGTGCAACTTCTGCATGATCCTCGCCGCGACCGGGACCGTGTTCATCTTTGGCTGGGTGATTGGTGCGGAGCGCGGCGTGAGAGAGATGAACCGTGGCGCGGACTTTCAGGTGCCGCGTTTTGTCGCCTTCGTGATTCGCTACGTTACGCCCACGTTCCTGATCGTGATTCTCGTGGCCTGGACCGCGACCAACGCCGGGGACTACATCGACGGCATGAACCCGGCCAAGTGCGGTCTGTCCGCCGAGCGCGACACCTATGCGACCGCCATCACGGAGCATTTTGCCGAGGCGGAATTGTCCACGGACGAGTTGGCGGCGAAGATTACCGGTTTGCTGGGAGCGGAAGAGCAGACGCTCGAGGTGGCGGCGTTGCCTGATTGGCTCCAGACTGCGCAGCGGAAGGCGCAGGACGCCGCCGCGGCGGGGCGGGCCGACGCCAATATCGCGCGCTTTGTCTTCATTGGCATCGTTTCGATCTTTATCCTCCTGGTCGTGTTGAGTGACATCGCCTGTCGCAATCGGATCGGCCGCAGCATCGATGCGGCGGAACGCGACGGCGTAGCGTTTGAGGAGGCCGCATCGTGAGCGCGTTGGGACTCCTACTTGCCGAGCCGGTCGTGCTCACGGCACAAGGCGCGGTGCTGATGGCACTCTGCGTGGGGCTCGTGCTCGGCCTATTCGGGTTCTGCATGTATCGCATTCTGCGCGAGCCGGCGCCCGCTGAGCACCACCACGCTCCGTTGGACATCGACACGCACGATACCGATCCCTGACGCGCGGGACACACTTCGGTAGCGGCCGAATGCGGGGCCAGCGCTGACGAGTCGGCCTCGGCGTGCTATCCTGCCCAGCGATGGCAGCGGAACCGAACTCCTCGGCAGACAAGGGCGCCGCGGCGCTGCACGTCCTGCACGTAGCCGAGCGCGATTTTTTTGCGCGCTTCGGGCGGTTCTTCCGGCACCTGGCGCTGGGTTTGGAGCAGGAGGACGTGCGCGTTTCGCTGCTGACCGATGACGCCGAGGCGCTCACCGACCTGGAGACGTCGCCCGTCGAGTGTCAGTATGTGGCACACATATCGGGCTGGCGCTCGTGGCGGCTTCACAACGTGCTCGACGCCCGCGTTGACCCGCTGCCGACGCTGGTGCATGTGTGGGGCACGCCGAGCCTGGCCCCGATATCGGAATGGACCCGCCGCCGGGGCCTGATGCTGCTCGTGCACGCGCTTTCCACGGGTGATGCGGAGCGACTGGTGCAGCGCGGGCCGCGGCGCGGGGAGCACTTGGCCGGTGCCTGCACGCAGTTCTGCGAGCGCTTGCGGCGGCACAGCCGCACGTTCGCCGACCGGGTCCACTATCTGCCGCCGGGCCTGATGCTGCCGGAAGAGATGGTCGGCGTGTCGGCGGTCGAGGACATCCTCGGCGTGATCTGGAGCGGGCGGATGGAGGCCGGCAGCGGTCTGGATGTCCTGGTGGAGGCGGTCGCGCATCTACGGGCGAAAGGGTGTGAGCTTCAGGTGGCACTGGTCGGCGAGGGGACAGGCGCGCAGGAGGTCTGGCGCGACATTCGGCGCCGGCAGGCGCGGGCCAGTATTTCCCTCGTCGATGAGCCTAAGCTGTGGGATCAGGCCATGCGCGGCGCGGATGTGTGCGTCGTTCCCGCCTGTCAGCACGAGTTGTCGCTCGCCCCGCTACTGGCCATGGCCCTGGGAAAGGTGGTCATTGCCTCACGCGACCAGGTGGCGGATTGGTTCGTGGAAGACCAGACGGCCTGGCAGTTTACGCCGGGCGCGATGGTCGAGTTGGCCTATCATCTTCTGCATGTCGCCGAAAGACACAAGAAGGTGCGCGAGCTGACGGATTCGGCCGTGGCCTATGTGGGCCAGCACCATTCGTTGACAGCGCTGACACAACGGCTGATCGCCGTCTATCGCGCCGTGTTGGCGGCAGATGATGCTGCGGTGGGTGGGCAGCCCCGTGCCCGCGGGAATGAGAGCAATGGCCGCCGGCGCTGAAGCAACCTGGGCGCGCTGCGTCAATCTGGTCATGCCGGGCGGTGGCCTGATCCTGCTGGGGCGCGTCAGCAGCGGCGTGCTGATTGGCCTCCTGTTTGCCGTGAGTGCCAACCTCGCCGTTTGGACCACGCTGCTCGTGCCGGACAACGCGTCCCTCTGGGTGACCGGCCTGTGTGTCGGCGTGTCCGGGGGGACTTACCTTGGTGCCCAGTTGAGGCTGACGCAGACAGTCAGAGCTCAGCAACGTGCGGCGGCGGCGGCGGCGCGGCGACAGGCCCTGCGCGACGTCCGTGCGCATATCCAGGCGGGAGACACCGAACGCGCGCTGCTCGCCCTGGAACCGATCGCGGCACAAGCGGAATACGACTTGTTCGTCGCCTACCGCCTGGCGCAAGTACTTACGATGGCGGGTGATGCGCGCGGTGCTCACACCGTTTGGCAATGGGTACGCCGCCTCGACACCGACCGTCTCTACGGTGACGAGGCGCGGCGTAACGAGCAAACGCTGCGCCGCGAACTGATCGCCAGCGGCGAGGCCGACGAGGTGCATCCCAAAGGGCCTTGATTGAAACTGACAGGCGGTCGATAGCAACCATGAACAAGCTCGTGTGCTTGATGGCACCGAGGGCGCAGTCTACAATCGTCAGCCGCTCAGGCCCGTAGCCGAACCGGGTGCGCAAACCGAGCGTGGTGCGGAGCTTGTATCTGATCGAGGAGTGGCAGTCGCATGTTTGAACGGTTTACGGACCGCGCGCGGAAGGTCATGGCTCTGGCCAACCAGGAAGCGCAGCGGTTCAACCATGAGTACATCGGGACCGAGCATATTCTGCTGGGGTTGGTCAAGGAAGGCTCCGGTGTCGGGGCGAACGTGCTTAAGAACCTCGGCGTCGATCTTCGTAAGGTCCGCCTCGAGGTCGAGAAGCTCGTCAAGAGCGGCCCCGAGATGGTCACGATGGGCAAGTTGCCCCAGACGCCGCGCGCCAAGCGGGTGATCGAGTACTCCATCGAGGAAGCCCGCAACCTGAACCACAACTACGTGGGCACCGAACACTTGTTGCTCGGCTTGCTGCGCGAGCAGGACGGCGTCGCCGCCCAAGTGCTCATGAACCTGGGGCTGAAGCTGGAGGATGTGCGCGAGGAAGTCCTCAATCTGCTCGGTGCCGGTATGGAAGCCGAGGAAACCTCGGCCATGGCCGGTCCGGCCGAGATCAAGAAGGGCAAGAGCAAGACGCCCGCACTCGATTCGTTCGGACGCGAACTGACCGATTTGGCCCGCGATTCAAAGCTCGACCCGGTCATCGGCCGGGCCAAGGAGATCGAGCGGGTCATTACGGTTCTCTGCCGTCGGATGAAGAACAATCCGGTCTTGCTGGGCGAAGCCGGCGTGGGCAAGACGGCCATCGTCGAGGGCCTGGCCCAGAAGATCATCAAACGTACCGTGCCGGAATTGCTCTTCGATCGGCGAATCGTCGTGCTCGACCTGGCCATGATGGTGGCCGGCACGAAGTACCGCGGCCAGTTCGAGGAGCGCATCAAGGCGGTGATGAACGAGGTGCGCCGGGCCCGCAACGTCATCCTCTTCATCGATGAGTTGCACACGCTGGTGGGGGCCGGCGGGGCCGAGGGTGCCATCGACGCCTCGAACGTGCTGAAGCCGGCCTTGTCGCGCGGCGAGATTCAGTGCATCGGGGCCACGACCTTCGACGAATTCCGCAAGTACATCGAGAAGGATGCCGCCCTGGCGCGGCGCTTCCAGCCCATCCACGTGGACGAGCCGACGCCGGAGCACACGTTACAGATCCTCAGGGGGTTGCGCGACCGCTACGAGGCGCATCACCGCGTGCAGATCACCGACCTGGCCCTGTCCAGCGCGGTCGAGCTTTCGCACCGCTACATCACTGGCCGCGTTTTGCCGGACAAGGCCATCGACGTCATCGACGAAGCCGGGGCGCGCGTTCGCATCAAGAGCATGACGGTACCGCCGGACATCGCCGAAGTCGAGAATGAGGCCGAGCGGCTCATGAGTGAGAAGGACGAGGCCGTCAAGAACGCCGACTACGAGCGCGCCGCCGAGTTGCGCGACAAGTGCGACACGTTGAAGAAGCAGAAGGAGACCATGCAGCACGAGTGGCGTGACCGGTCGAAAGAGATCGACGGCGTGGTGGACGAGAACATGGTGGCCGAGGTCGTCAGTATGATGACCGGCGTGCCGCTGACGCGCCTGGAGAAGGAAGAAGCCGAACGTCTGCTGGAACTGGAGAAAGAGCTCCACAAACGCGTCATCAGCCAGGATGAAGCGATCAGCGCCATCGCCCGCAGCGTGCGCCGCAGCCGCTCCGGCCTCAAGGATCCCAACCGCCCGATGGGTTCGTTCATTTTCCTCGGCCCGAGCGGCGTCGGGAAGACGCTTCTGGCCAAGAGCCTGGCGGAATTCATGTTCGGCGACGAAGAGGCGCTGATCACCATCGACATGTCGGAGTACATGGAGAAACACAACGTCAGCCGGCTGATCGGTGCCCCGCCGGGGTATGTGGGCTACGAAGAGGGCGGCCAGCTTACCGAGCGCGTCCGTCGCCGGCCGTACGCGGTCGTGCTGCTGGACGAGATCGAGAAGGCCCACAGCGACGTCTTCAACATGTTGCTCCAGATCATGGAGGAAGGGCGCCTGACCGACTCGTTCGGGCGGCACGTGGATTTCAAGAACATCATCCTGATCATGACCAGCAACATCGGGGCGGACCGGATCATGAGTCAGGATCCGTTCGGGTTCATGAGGCGGGACGAGGCGGTCAGCTACACGAAGATGAAAGACATGCTGGTCGCCGAATTGGAACGCCACTTCCGGCCCGAGTTCATCAACCGGCTCGACGAAGTCGTGGTCTTCCACAAGCTCACGCACGAGGACCTGCGGCTGATCGCTGATCTGGAGGTTGGCAAGGTCAATGCCCGGCTCAAGGAGCATGGACTGCAACTCGAGTTGACGAACGAAGCGCGGGAGTTGTTGCTGGAGAAGGGCACGGACGAGAAATTCGGCGCCCGCCCGCTGAAGCGCACCATCTCGAGCATGATCGAGGATCCGCTCAGCGAGGACATCCTGCGGAACAAGTACGCCGGCAAGTCCATTATCCGCATCACGACAGCAGAGGACGAAGACGGTGAGCGCAAGTTCGTCTTCGAAGGCCATGACAAGCCGCCCGCGCGCGACGACAAGGAAGAGTTCACTACAACAAACGCCGAATCGACCTAGCCGCGGATCACGCCGCGGCACGACATGGCGCTGACCCTGCAACGGCCGGCCTGGTGCCGGCCGTTCTCACTGGGTCTGCCGGGTCGGCGTTCACGCCGCGATCGGCTCAACGCCCGACGTCGGAGGCCGCGGTGGGCGTACCCCGGTGAGAACTCGGGGACCGTGCCTCGCCACAGTGTCCAAGTGCCCTTCCCAGCAACACTCGCGGCGACGCCGTCTGCTTGGCACCACGGGCTCAAGCCCCGGCGTGTTAGTGACCGATAACCAAAATGCGACCCGGGCAGTGCTTCGTTGCCGGGGGCGGCGGAGAGCGGCGCGCTTGCGGCAAGCGGCCTGAGTGACGCAGCACGCTGCCGTACCGACGGCGTGTCCATGCGCGGAGCGGTTCGCCGGCGGTGGAGTCACGGATGGCGACTATTCCGAATAGCTGCCAACGCCCGCCAAGCTCAGATGTGGGCTGTCTGCTCGACGAGCCACGTGGCGATCAGGAGTTGCCGCAAAGCGCAGACAGCAAGCCCCGCGCGGACGACCGCGCCCTTCGCAGCGGGACCGGGACCGCACTGTGTCGCAAAGCCGAGACCACCTGTGCCCTGTTGAATGCGGCGCTGGACGCGGCCTTGCTGGTGGGGCGGGACGGGACCATCCTGGCTGCGAATGAGACCGCTGCCCGACAGCTCGCTCACCCGGTGCGTGAGCTCGTTGGCGCGAACGTCTACGATCGGTTCCCCGCCCAGGTGAGCGCGACGCGACGGGCATACGCCGCGGAAGTCCTGCGCAGCGGGCGGCCCGCCAGCTTTCAGGACAAATCCGGCGATGCCGTGATGGACGTCTGCGTCTACCCGGTGTGCGATACGGCCGGCCAGGTGAGGCAACTGGCTTTCTACGTTGCTGATATCACCGAGCGCAACCGGGCGGAACAGGCGCTGCGACGCTCGGAGCGCAGATACCGAGAGCTGTACGAGAGCAGCCGGGACGGCTTCGCGCTGGTCGATCTGAATGGGCGGATCCTGGAGTGCAACTCAACCTACCGGAAGATGGTGGGGTACAGCGAAGACGAGCTGCGCGGCATGGCCTACATGGTTCTGACGCCGGAGAAATGGCACGCATTCGAGGCCCGCATCATCGCTGAACAGGTACTCGTACGGGGATACTCCGATGTCTACGAGAAGGAGTGTGTCCGCAAAGACGGAACCGTCTTTCCCATCGAGGTGCGCGCCCACGTCCTGAAGGACGGGAGCGGGGCCCCGGCGGGGATGTGGGGCTTCGTGCGTGATGTGACCGAGCGCAAGCAGGCGGAGCAGGAGCTGCGCGCCAGTGAAGAGCGGCTGCGCGCCATCGCCGACCACGGCTACGACCTCGAGCTCTGGATCGATACCACGGGGAGACTGGTCTGGGTGAATCCGGCCGTGGAACGGTTGACGGGCTATTCTGTAACAGAATGCACGGCGATGCCTAACTTCCCGATCCCGCTGGCGGCCGAAGAGGACAGGGAGCGGGCGACGCGTGCCTTCCATAGGGCAGTGGCCGGGTCCACTGGAAACGACGTTCCATTCCGCATCCGCCGGAAGGGCGGCGCCCTGGTGTGGGTCGCCGCTTCGTGGCAGCCGATTTATGACCGTGGGGGAGTGTCGCTCGGCTGCCGGGTCAGCGTGCGCGATATCACCGAGCGCGTGCACGCGGAGGAACTGGCCCGGCAACGGCAGCGGGAGTTGGCCCATGTGTCCCGTGTCAGCCTGATTGGTGAAATGGCTTCCGGCCTGGCGCACGAGCTGAACCAGCCCCTGTGTGGGATCCTCGCCGCGGCGCACGGCAGCCGGCGTCTCCTGGCGGCCGGTGCTGAGGGTTACGATGGCCTGGTTCACGGACTGGACGTGATCACGGCCCAGGCCAAACGCGCCGGGGAGATCGTTCGGCGCATGCGGGATTTCGTTCGCAAGCAACCCCCGCGGCAGGGACGGATCGACATCAACGACGTAGTGCGCGAGGTAGCCCGTTTCGTGGAGGCAGAAGCCGCGCGGCGCGGCATGCACTTGCACCTGGAACTGGGCCCGGACTTGCCATCGATTGCCGGGGACGCAGTGCAGATTCAGCAGGTGCTCATGAATCTCGTGTGGAACGGCCTCGACGCAATGGACGGCTCGTCGCTCGCGCGGCCGACCCTGACGATCGAGACCGCCCTTCGAGAAGGAGGCCTGGTCGAAGTCGTTGTGCTGGACGAGGGCGGCGGGATCACGCCGAATGTCCAGCAACACATGTTCGACGCGTTCTTTACGACGAAGCCGGGCGGCATGGGCATGGGGCTGGCAATCTGCCGGTCGTTGGTCGAATCACACGGCGGAATGCTCACCGTCACCAACACCGCACGCGGCGCGCGCTTGAGCGTGCGGCTGCCTGCGGATTCGGGAGCGGCGCGGGATGAACGCTGAACCGACCGTATACGTGGTGGACGATGATCCCGGAGTGCGCGAGGGCCTGAGCATCCTGGTCCGCTCGGCCGGTCGGCTGGTGGAGACGTTTGCGGAGGCAGCCGCGTTTTTGGCCGCCTGTCAGCAGACTTGGACCGGCTGCATCGTGCTGGATGTTCGCATGCCAGGCATGAGCGGCCTGGAGGTGCAGGAGCAGTTGCGGGCGTGTGGCGTTTTGTTGCCGGTGATTGTGATCACTGGTTTCGGTGACGTGCCGGCGGCAGTCCGGGCGATGAAAGCCGGCGCGGTGGACTTCATCGAGAAGCCGTTCTGCGACCAGGTCCTGCTGGACCGCATCGAGCACGCCATCTGTCTGGAAGCGCAGAGCCGGCGCGAGCGCGCCGCGGCCAACTCCTGGGCAGGGCGTCTGGCACGCCTGACGCCGCGTGAGCACGAGGTGTTGGACGAGCTCGTGGCCGGCAAGTCCATCAAGCAGATCGCCGCAGCGTTCGGGGTCAGCTTCCAGGCCGCCGCGGCGCACCGCAGCCGGATCATGGACAAGCTGGAAGTGGATGGTCTGGCGGAGTTGGTGCGGCAGATGCTCGCGGCCGAGACGTCTCCTTGGCAGTCTGTGGCAGCGCGGGTTGAGGAATTCAACTAGGGCGTCCGCGCCGAGGGGGCGATACCTGTACTACGCAGGCGCTGTCGGCGTTGTCAATGGAACGCTCGACCTCGGAGATGATGTCGGCGCTGGGATCGCCGGGATTGACAAAACGAGATCGTCGGAGCGCTTCGGCGCGTAGCAAGACGTAGCCCGCGGCTCTCTGACGAGACTTGCCTCGAGCTAGTGTCACAGCGGTGGGCAGGCGTCGGCCGGTACGGTCGGCGTCTGTCCGGCCATTCTCGCTCCGCGGAGCGGGTGGCGGGGCAGTCCCACGGTCAAACGCCCCCTGACACTCCTTCTACTTTGTGCGCGCGGTGTGGTACGGCATCAGTCCGAAGCGGATGCCGTACCCCCGTGCGCCGATCGTCCTCTACACGCCCTGGCCGCCCCGAGCCCGACCCAGGCGGCCGGATCGGTTGCGGCTACGGGTTGTTGATGAAGCAGAGACCCGCGGCCCAGAGGCGTTCGCCGACCTGACGTACGCGCACAACGCGCGCCTTGCGTTTGAGCTTCTGATCGCCTTTCGAGGCAAACGACAGAGCCAACACGTCGTTGAGTGTGAGCGGCCAGGGTGTTCGGATTTGCATGCCGCCCTGACTTATGTCCGCCATGCGGACGGTGAGCCACTGCCCCAGGCCGATCGGCGAGCGCTTCCCTTGCCGCAGGAACTTGGCCTTGATGTCGATGTCACACGCGAAGCGGGCATGGCGCCGCCGCTCGTTGGAATCGGTGCTCGCTAGACCCGCGCCCTCATCCAATGATTCTATCGCCGGAGCTTCCTGCAAGAGGTCGCTCAACGAGAGTCTCTGCGCGGCGCATTGGGCGGGCAGCGCGCGACTCGGGTCCACCTCGATCACGCGCTCGACGGTCCGCGTCCAAGCGTTCAGGGCTTCCCGGTCGAACTGCAAACCCACGCCCTCGCGCATGATCTTCAGCGTATCGCGCGCCGGCGTGGCGCTGCGGCAGGGTCGCAGCGAGCATATCGCGTCGAATGCGTCCACCACCGCACAGGCGCGCGCCGGCAAACCCACCTCGCTGCCCTCCAGCCCACGGGGGTAGCCGCGCCCGTCGAGCCGTTCGTGATGGTCACGAGCCATCTCACGCACTGCGTCCGGCAGGCTGGCATGTTTCCTGAGTTGCTCGTACGCGTCTTCCGGGTGCCGCCGAATGAGCTCCCACTCCGCCGGATCGAGTTCCCCCTCCTTGTTCAGCACCGGCTCTGGGATTTCGCCCTTGCCGATGTCGTGCAGCAGACCACCCTGGATCATCACCGCCTGCAGTTCCGCGTCATCGGCGTGCAGCTCGCGCATGAGCAGGCCGCACCCCACTCCCACGTTTACCATATGCGTCGCAGTCTCGTAGGCGCGCGCGGCCAGATCGAGCAGATGGGCGGCCTGGCAGTAGTCCGCGACGATCCACCCGGCCAGCATCCGGCTGAAGTCCCCGATGGCGTGGATGGACTCGGCGCGCTGTGGCGTGCGCACGGCTTCCTCGACCATCTGCGTGCAGGCCACTCGAATTATGCGGGCGCGCTGGGCGCGCTCCTGCTCCTCGTCACGGAAGACAGCGTCGAGGCGATCGATCAGCGCCCGCCGGTAGGCCGCATGCTGCTCCATCGGTACATAGAGACACTCGACGCCCTGCTCGGTCAGACGGCGCTGGTCCTCGGCCGAGAACTCGACCCCCGTGGACCGGTACAGGACGGGCTCAGCGCCCGCGCGCGGCCTGATGTACAGATCCATCTGCAGCGCCTGCCGGTCGAGCGCCTCAAGCGCGACCGCAAAAAACCGCTCCAGTTCCTCGGTGTCCTTGATGACCGACTGCGTCGGCATCTACCGGCCCCCACAGAACGTGAGTACGCTTTGTCTGCACATCTGCCGGCACATCGGCCTTTATGAGCGTGCTCTTCACTGAACGTCCGTCTCAAGCGTGTGTGACTGCGCGGGCGATACGAATGCACGCATTATCGGCGGCCCGGGGGGAGAACGGCTGATAGACTCCGGCCCCAGCGCGGGGAGGGCGCAGCCGCCCGGTCGAGCCCGCGCAGCCGTGCCAGGGTCGGCAGAACGTCGGCGGAGCGCAACGTGGGCGGCAATTCACCCAGCATGCTGAGTACGAACGTCGTGCTGCTCAGGCGGTTCAGCGAACCGTGCGTGCTGTCCACAGAGCCGATCATGAAGTGGAAGAAACGCGAACCATGGCAGGCCCCGTCGCGCAGGTTCACAATCACGTCGGGCGGTTCATCCACCAGCCCATGAAACGCCCCCCAGAGCCGCGCCAACGGATCGGGGTAATCGTGCAGAGCCGTGGCGGCAAACAATGCCGCGGGATCCAACTCGCCGCCCGCCGCGACCGCTCCGTCGGCCTGCAGCTTCTCGATGATCGGACCCAGCCGGAGCGGGTCGTCGGTTGGCGTGTCGTACACGAAACCGGAGGCGCCCCTGGTGATGCGAGCGTGACCGCTCGCGGTGCTGACGATGAGCGCATCGCCGTCGCGATAGCATGCGAACTCCACATCCGCGTGGTTTGTCAGACACGCCGCCACACCCGCCGGGTTCGGCGTGAAGAAGGCCGCGTAGGTTACGAGCCCGTATGAAATCGCCACGACGTCCTGCGGCTTGCGCAGCGACTTGGCCAGCCGGTAGCCGCCGGCTTCCAGCACCTGGCGGAATGACACCCGGCGGTTCTCAACCAGATTGTGGCCGTGGTCGGCGGAGAGCGTGAGCTTCACGCGTCCATGCCGCTCATAGACAATCTGTTCGCAGAGGCGATCGACCGTGCGCAGGTATTTCAGGATGGCGGCCCGGCCCCCGCGCGTGCCAAGACCGGCCGAGCCCACCGAATAGGCATACGCCTCGCCCCGGTCGATTTGCCGGAAGGTGCGCATGATTCCCCGCAATTCGTGGTCGAATAGGCTCTGGGGGTCCAGGTAGGCCTGTCCGTCTCGCCAGAAGGAGCAGCGGTAGGCCATCTTCGCCAACCACGGGGAGTTATCGCCCTTGAGATACCCCGCGGTGCCGGCCTGCAAACGGTTGGCGCGCGGGTCGAAGCGCAGGGCCTGATACGCCCGGCACGGCCCGGTGTGAAACAACTCGCTGAGGGCCAAGTCGGTCATCGCCGGAAAACAGCAGATGACACGCGCCGGCGGATGAAAGAGGCGGAAGCAGCCTTCGTTGTACAGTTCTTCCACCAGTTCGAACGGGACACCATCCAACGCGATGAGGAAGTGTGGACACTCCGACGCCGCGAGCGCGTCCAGTTCGATGCGCGGCTGGGGCTGTCCGCTCGTGGCATCGGCGTAGGCGAGGGCGTGTTTTCGGCCGTCGCGGCCCTGATATTGCCAGAAGTCCGCCTGCCGATCACCATCCGTATCGAACTCGAAGACGGTCTCGTGTTGCTCCTGGTGCATGCGCAGCGGTTCGGGAAAGCAAGGCTCACGTGAGCAGCCTACTGACGGACCCGCACTTACCGCCGCAGCCAGACCGATTAGCACGACTCTGCTCCTGACGGGTTTCATTGCTCTTGACATTCGGAGGTCCTTTGCCCGACAGCATGCACCAGCTTGTCGGTTTCGTCCAGCACGTGGGCGGCGGGGCCGACGCGCGCCGCTATAATCTCCTGGCGTTTCCAGGGCAGCGTGTGTGGTGCTGTGGCGGATGCCGCGGACAACTCGAACGGCGACGGTGCGCACGGAACGCCCGGCACCAAACGTCCGCGCCGCCGGGCTTGGCGGCGCCTGAAGTGGGCGGTCCGCATCGGCCTAGTGCTCGTGCTTCTGGGGTTTCTGATCGTGGGCTTCGACGGCTGTTTCTACTATCCGAGCAGCAGGGTCTTCTACACCCCGGCGGAGTTCAATCTCACACACGAAGAGGTCGCGTTCTACGCCAGCGATGGCGTGCGGCTTTCCGGTTGGTTCCTGCCTGCCCAGGGACCGGCCCGGGGCACTGTCGTGCACTTCCACGGCAACGCCGAGAATATGACTTCACACATAGCCTTCGTGGCCTGGCTGCCGCCGGCGGGCTACAACCTGTTCGTCTTTGACTATCGGGGGTACGGCAAGTCGGCCGGCCGCGTCTCGCGGGCGGGGACCATTCGCGACGGTAACGCGGCTCTGGAGTATGTGCGGTCGCGCCCGGACGTCGATTCAGAGCGGCTGTTCTTCTTCGGGCAATCGTTGGGTGGAGCGGTGGCGATCGTCGTCGCGGCCGACCATCCCGAGGTCCGGGCGATCGTGGTCGATTCGACCTTCTCCGGTTATCGGCGCGTCGCGGCCCGGCACCTGCGCAAGACACTGCTGTCCGACCGGCTGGCCCGCGGCGTGGCGCGCCTCGCTCTGTCTGGCAATCACGATCCCATCGACGTCGTCGAGCGGTTATCGCCGCGGCCGCTACTCGTGATCACTTCGGGTGCCGACCAGATCTGTTTCCCGGAACTGGGCCAGGAACTGTACGAAGCCGCGCGTGAACCCAAGAAGCTTTGGCACGTGGCGGAGGCGGGGCATACCGAGGCCTTGATCCTGCACGCCGCGGAGGCTGAGCGGCGGATCACGCAGTGGTTCGAGCGGGCGGTCGCGGCTGGCGTTGGGCACTGAGCTGGGTCGGCGGGTCCGGCGCTGCGGCCTGGGTCATAGGGTCGGCAACGCCGCGGTGACGGCCGGAAACAGAAGTACTCTGAAAGAACGGCGCGGCGCGTCCTATCATTGCTTGTCTGGCAGCTAGGCGGGCGGGCTCGTGAGCGCTTCCGCCAGGTGCCATTGGCAATTCCCGGCCCGGAATTCTAGACTTCAGTACGCGATCATCGGCGTCGGCTACGGCCGACGTCGGGCGGTCGCGCATGGGAAGGAAGCGATGCGCGTGACCGGGCAGGATGGCGTTCCGGGCGATCGTACCGGCGACAGACGCGCGGCAGCCTCCGGGCTGGTCAAGCCGCCGATCCTGCGCCGGGCCACAATCCAGGGTACATGCCTCGCCTGTCTCGGCCTGATAATCTACGGCACGCTGGGGCCACTGCGGTCCGGGCAGGCGCCCTGGCTGGCGGCGGCTGACGGCTGGCGCTGGGTGCCGCTCCATCTTCCCACAGATCTCAACGATGTCGCCACCAACTTCGCCGTCTATGTCCCGATTGGAATCGCATTGCGCCTGCTGGTACGGCGGCGCGGCGGCGCCGGGTGGCGTGATCTGCTGCTGGGGCTCACGTTGGCCATCGGCCTAAGCTACATCACCGAAGTGCTACAGCAGTTCATGCCCGGCCGTTCATCGAATCTCACTGACGTGTACGTCAACGCGTCGGCAGCGCTAACGGGCTGTCTGTTGGCTCCACCCGTGCAGGGCAGCCTGCGTCGGGTCCACACCGCCGCGTTTATGATGTGGCATACATCGCCGTGGTCGTTGCTGGCGTGGGCTGCCACAGTGGTCACGGCCGGCCTGATGCTCGTGCCGCTCGACTTCTCGCGACCGAGCGCGGAACTGGTGCTGACGCGGCCGCTCGACCTGTGGGATGTAAAGCGGCTCGGGATGTTCGCGCTGGTGGGATTCTGCCTCGCGGTCGCGCGCGCCCAGTTTACTACCGAGCGCGGACGGGCCCTGCGCGAAGCACTGGGAAGGGTCTTCCTGCTGGCCCTGCTGTTCGAGTTGGCCCAGGTGTTTATCGTCTCGCACGCGTGCGGGCTGCTGGACATCGGCATAGCCGCGGCGGGCGGCGCGGCGGGTGTGGCCGGGGCCCTCTGGTTCATCCGCCTCGGGCTCATTGAAACCGCTGTGGAACGGGCCGAACGCCGCCGACAGAATCCGGAAGCGCAGGCGACCTTGCGCTGGTACCACGCGTTCTCCGCCGCGTGGCGGTTACCCGCCTCAATCGTCCTGCTGGCCACATTGGCCTGCGCGGTGCTGGTCACGATCCAATATGGCAGCCCGGCTGCTGCGCCGGCGGGAGCGGGCGTTCAGTGGGTCCCCTTTCAGGGCCACTTCCTGCAACCGTTTCACGTGGTCGTCGTGGACGCGTTGGGCAGTTGCGCGCTGTATGGGTTCCTGACGGTGCTCTGCATGTTTCTGACCTGTGGCCACGGGCGGGCCGCGGCCCTGCTGCTCGTGCTCGGCCTGGTAGGAATATTGGAAGGGTACGAGATGATGACGGATGGCCGCGGGGCCGACATCACGCCGTTCCTGCTGGCCGGGGGGACGTGGTACCTGGCGGTGCGCGTCTCGAACGCGATTCACGTTAACCCCTCGACGGCATCAAGCTCCTGCTGAGGCGCAGGCGTTGCGCGTCACGCTCTGCTGCCGATAAGAGCGGGGCGTCCTGGCGTCGAAGCAGTCCCCGGCACGGACACACAAGTCCACCTAACGCGGTTCCAAGCCGATAACCGAAGGAAGTGTGTGTTGTTCCAGGGATGCCGCGCGCCGGCCACACCTCAGCCGTGCGCCCGCGGCGGCTTTTACAGCCCAACGGGTGAGACGTTCGTATGAAGATCGGCGTTGATGCGCGCTCAATCTTCCT
The DNA here is from genome assembly GCA_018814045.1 of Planctomycetota bacterium. Classification (GTDB taxonomy): domain Bacteria; phylum Planctomycetota; class Phycisphaerae; order UBA1845; family Fen-1342; genus JAHJAR01. Next base: position 19,408 of record JAHJAR010000324.1, read on the forward strand.
GCCGCGGCCACGTGGCACGGGGCGAAACCTGCTCGACGCATACCGACGCATTCCCTGGTTGCAGCCGGATTGGCAGTTTGTGCTGTACCATCAGCGCGCGCGGCGCGAGTGCTCACCGCCCCCGCTGCTGACCGACGACGAGCGTCGGGCGGAATTCGCCCCCGGGACGGCGGCCAACCGTCGCCCCAGCGATCCCTGGGGTCTGCCAAACGTCGCGGCCCGGCGCATCGACATTCCCGGCGACCGGTTCAATCTCTGGTTCCACCTACGCTTGCCGGTTGCCGCCTGGCGCGATGGCATCGATTTACTGCATTTGCCCGCGAACGCTGCACCACTGCGCTGCTCCGTGCCGTTCGTGGTCACGATCCACGATCTGGCTCCGCTCGAGATCGACGATGAGCTGTCGCCCCGCGCGCGGGCCGCGTTCTATCGCGGCGTGAAGCGGGCCGTGACACGGGCGGCGCACGTCATCACCGTTTCGGACGCTACCGCCGACGACCTGCACCGCTATTTCGGCATCCCACGTGACCAGGTGACCACGATACCGTGGGCCCCGGACAACGGTGTCGTCGCTCAGGCCGGTGGCGAAAGCGGACGGCCGGACGAGCGGACAATGAAGCGGCTCTGCGAACGTTACGGCCTGACCCCGCCGTGGATGCTGAATTTCTCGGGTGCCTCGCGGCGCAAGAACGCAGCGGGCCTGATCGAGGGCGTGGCGCGCCTGCCAGTGGAGCTGCGCGGGCGGTTCCAACTGGTGTTCGTGGGCTGCGAGCCCGAGAGCGTGCGGGCGCAAGTGCTCGACCGCGCGAAACGCCTGGGCGGGGCAACGCAATGTCGCGTGCTCGGGTTTGTGCCGCACGAGGATCTGGGGGGCCTGCTAAGCGGGGCGCAAGCCTTGCTCATGCCGAGCTTGTACGAAGGCTTCGGGCTGCCGATCTTGGACGCGTTCGCCTGTGGCACGCCAGTGCTCACGTCCAATACGAGCAGCATGCCGGAGGTCGCGGGCGACGCCGCCATCTACTGCAACCCGCGCGATGCCCGGAGCATCGCCGACGGGATCGCGCGCTTGCTGGACGAGAGCGTTGCGGCCGAGCTCGTCCAACGCGGTCGCGAGCGCCTGCGCCAGTTCAGTTGGGAGCGAACCGCGCGGGCCATGTGCCAGGTTTACGAGTGCTGTCTGGCGCAGCGCAGCGGTGTCAAGCACCGGGCGCGCGACTCAGCCCCCCCCGCGCTGTTTGGGGCCAGTTCAGGAGGTGAACGCTAGATGGCTGGGGCGGACCTTCCCATCTGGGGCGCGCAGGCCGAGCAGTGGCTCAGGCTGGACTGTCGGCACTACCGCGGTGATCGCCCCTGCGCCGCCAATGTGCAGGGCATCTGTCCGCTGGACTGCGAGCACATCAGTCGCATGGGACACCGGATCCTGATCATCAAGCTGGCCGCGTTGGGAGACGTGATTCGTACGGCGGCGCTGCTGCCCGGGTTGAAAGAGGCGTGGCCGGAGAGCCACATTACCTGGGTGACCCGGCCCAGCGGCGTGCGGATGCTGGCCAACCACCCCCTGATTGATCGACTGTTGCCATTCGATGCGGAGACACTCGCGCACGTCGAACACGAGCGGTTCGACCTGTGCCTGAGCCTGGACAAGGAACCGGGCCCCGCGGCGCTGGCGATGCGTGTCGATGCGCCGGACCGGCGCGGCCTCGGGCTCAGCCGGCACGGAACGACCTACCCGCTCAATCGCGAGTGTGCCCACTACTTCCGGCTTGGGCTCGATGACGAGCTGAAGTTCGAACGGAACCAGAAGGCCTACCCGCAACTGATTTACGAGGCGCTCGGTCTGACCTATCGCCGGCAGCGCTACCGGCTGTACCCTTCCGCGGCACAGCGGCGTGAGGCGCGCGAGCTCATGCGCGCAGCCGGCGTGGACGAAGATGCCGTCGTGGTGGGCCTGAACACCGGGGCCGGACGCGTGTTTGCGAACAAGTCGTGGCTCCCGGACAAGTTCGCCCAGTTGGCACAAGCCCTTTCTGACCGGCCGGACTGGCGGGTGGTCCTGCTGGGCGGTCCGGACGAGCGCGCGATCAACCGTGCCATCGCCCGCGATTGTCCCGGTGTGATCGACACGGGGTGCGACCACGACGAATTGAGTTTCGCCGCCCTGATCGAGTGCTGCGGGGTCATCGTCACCGGCGACACGATGGCGATGCACGTGGCGATAGCGTGCGCCGTTCCGCCGGTGGTCTTGTTTGGTCCGACCTGTGCGCAGGAAATCGAGCTCTACGGGCACGGGGAGAAGGTGCGGACAACGCTACCGTGCGCGCCGTGCTACCGGCGTTCCTGTGACAAGTCGCCGACGTGCATGGACGAAATCTCGCGCGAGCGCGTGCTGGCGGCGGTTGAACGCTGCGTTGCCGCCGAGTCCAGGAGCGGGACGCGAGAGCTTCCGGTGATGGGGGTTGACTAGCAGATGAAACGCCTAGCGCGTTGTACGCTCAGCCGGGGCAGGCCTGACGCACCGCGTTTGAGTAGAGGAGTTGGTAGCGGATGCCGTTAACGGAAGTCGCCTTCTGGCTGCTGTACTTCGGAGGTGTCTGCACCGCGGTGCTCTATCCACCCGTGGGCGTGCTGCTGTACATCCTGGTGTATCACGTGAACCCGGCCTACCAGTGGTGGGGCGAGAACGTACGTTCCCTGGGTGTGCGCACGTCGATGACGGTGGCGGTGGCGACCGTGTTGGGCTTGCTCCTGCGGCGCACGCGGCCCGACGTGCTGCCGAACGGGGGTTGGCGGGCTTTCCCGTTCCCGGTCGTGATGATGATCATTCTGGCGCTGTACGCCGCTGCCAGCCTGACCTGGGGGGCGACGACGAGTGAGCGCGGCCTGTACCAGGCCGAGAAGTACATCAAGATCCTGGTCTTCGTCGTGATTATGATCTACTGCGTGCGCCTGCCGCAGCACTATCACTTGGTGATAGCCACCTGGTTGGCCGGCGTGGCCTACATCGGCTACGAGGCCTGGGGCAACGTGGGTGTACACGTTGACGGGCGGCTGGCGTGGGGTTTGGGGGGGCCCGACTTCGCCGAGTCCAGCGATCTGGCCGTTCACATGACGGCCACCCTTCCGCTGGTGGGGGCCATGTTCTTCATGACCCGCAGTTGGCTGGGACGGCTCTTCGTGCTGGCGGTCGGGGCCCTGGCGGTGAACACGATCGTGCTGAGCCGCAGCCGAAACGCCCTCGTCGGCCTGGCAGCCATGGGGATTGCGGCCGCCTTCTCGCTCCCCAAGGGCTATCGTCTGAAAGGCTGGGTTGCGATCGGGATCGGCGCACTGCTGGCCGTTCAGTTGGCAGACCCGGGCTGGTGGCAGCGCATGCGGACGATCACGGCGTACAGGGAGGATGCCGCCGCGATGGGACGCCTGCAATACTGGGGTGCTGCGGTGCGAATGGTCCACGACCATCCCCTTGGAATCGGCTTGGGGAACTTCCACGAAACGGTGCGTGAGTACGTTCCCGGCCTGACGATCGTCCGCAGTGCCCACAACACGCTGCTCGAGTGCCTGGCCGAACTGGGCTGGCCGGGGTTCCTTATGCTGCTCACGATCATTACGGTCTTGTTGGTACAACTTAATGCCATCCGGCGGGTGGCAAATCACAACGACTGTGATGTCCCCATACACGTTGGGCGTTGGACCGGGCGGTTCCACCTCGGCTGGCACGCCATGGCTCTGCGGGCCGCATTGATCGGCTACCTGACCTGCGGCATGTTCACGACGCGCCTGTGGGCCGAAGGCCTTTGGATACTCATGGGTCTGGTGGTTTGCCTGACGAACGTCAGTGGCTACCTGGAGGTGCAGGGCCGTGCCAGCTACGTCCTGCCGGACGCGGACGTCACAGCCGGGTTTCGGCCCGAAGACGCGTGCGAACCCGATACGCTGCCGGACCGGGCAGCCCCAGAGGTTGGACCACAGGGCTAGCGCAGTGTCTCACAATTACGACACCCTTCCGAGCCGTGACCGTCAGGGAGCGGTTGTGTCGAGAAACGGTCGGCGCCGCAGGCAACCGCCCCCTGACGGTCGCAGCGCGGGTTTGAATACGATGCCGTAATTGCGAGCCACTGGACTAGTACACGGCTGGCGACGCGGCCTACGTAGCCGCAGCTCTTGCGGAAGACAGCACCGCCCGAGCCCCGGCGAATGGCGTTCCCCATGCGGGTTGACTGAAGTGAACATCGCCTTGCTGATCGAGAGCCTCGCGACCGGCGGCGCCGAACGCGTTGTCCAGCAACTCGCACTCGGCCTGCGACGCCGGGAACACGGCGTGCAGATCTACTGCCTCAAAGACGGTGGGGCGCTGGCCGAGACCGCCCGCCGGCAGGGCGTCGTTGTCCGCGAAGCCCGAAGCACGGGCTTTGATCCGGGCCTGGCGTGGCGGCTCGCGAACTGGCTGCGCGAAGATCGTAGCGACGTAGCACACGCGCACAGCAGCGCCGCTGCAATCTGGGTGCTGCCGGGGGCCCGGCTGCTGGGCGTTCCCCTGGTGCAGACGCGGCACGGTGCGCTTTTGGGGCAAGCGACACGCTACCGCCGCCTGGCAGACCAACTGGCGCGCCACTTCGCCGCTATCACAATCGTGTCAGAGTCGTTGCGGGCCGACTTGCCCACCGGGCGGGCCAGACGCTCGGCGGCGTGTATTCCCAACGGCGTCGACCACGCGCCGCTGCCGCCGGCCGAGGCGCGGCGAGCGCTCGAGCGTGTGTGCGGCGTGGCGTTGACGGGGCCGGTCGTGCTGAGCGTGGGAACCGTCTGTGCCGAGAAGGATACGCGCGGGCTAATGCGGGCCATGGCGCTGCTGCGACGCGAGATGCCAGATGTGCGGTTGGTGTGCATCGGCGCAAGTCGTGACCCGGCGTACGAGAAACTGGTCCGGGAGGACAGCCGCGCGTTGGGGCTAGGCGATTGCGTGCATTGGCCGGGGGCAATCGACGAGGCCCAGCGCCTGATGGCCGGCGCCGACGTCTTTTGCCAGCCCAGCCGCAGCGAGGCGCTGCCCGTGGCGATTTTGGAAGCGATGGGCCAACGCGTGCCGATCGTGGCGAGCGCCGTGGGCGATGTCGGGCAATTGGGGCCGGCCACGGAACCGGGGCGCTACGTGTTACGGCACAACGAGACGGGGTTGCTCGTGCCCCCCGGTGACCCGCAAGCCCTGGCCGCGGCGCTGTGCTACGCCCTGAGTGACCGGGCCGCGGCCGGCAGACGCGCCGCGCGGGCTGCCGAGGAGTGTGCCTGGCGTTACAGCACCCGCCAAATGGTCGCCTCCTACGAGAGCCTGTACACCACCTGCACCGAGCGGCCCGCCGGAGTGCACCAGACCCGGCGTCCTACCCGGCAAGCCCGCCGGCCGCGCGTGCTGATGCTGGGGCCGGCGGCACCACAGATGGGCGGCATGGTCAGCGTGATCGATGCGCTGCTGAACAGTGACTTGCGACAACGCTGCGACCTGTTTCGCCTGGCCACAACGTATGACCCGCAGGCTGTCACGCGACGGCCTGCTCATGGACCGCTTCGTCGGCTTGCGAGAATAGGGGCAGCGGCGCTGCGGCATCTGGCCAAAGCCGCGGAACTCGCCCGCGTGCTGAGGCATGAGCGGATCTCAATCCTGCACATTCACACGTGTAGCTACTTCACTTTCTATCGCAATCTGGCGGACCTGGCTTTGGCCCGCCTGCTGCGCCGACGCGTCGTGCTGCACATTCACGGCGGGCGGTTCGCGCGTTTCTGTGCAGAAAGCAGCCCGCTCGGTAAGTGGATCGTGCGGCGCGGCTGTGAGGCGGCCGACGCCACGATCGTCCTCTCGCAAGGCTGGCGCGATTGCCTGGCGGCCCACGTGGGGCGGGCGCGACTGCTTGTTGTGCCGAATGGCACCGCGTTGCCACGTGCCCCGGCCTGGGCAGGCTCGCGGTTTCGGCCGGGGTCCGACGAGCACGATTCGTACGAATGCCCCGCCCGCGTTGCGGAAGGTGAGCGAGGCTGTCGGTTCCTGTTCCTGGGACCGCTGACGGTGCAGAAGGGGCTGAATGACCTGATCGAGGCTGCCACGCGGCTGAAGCGCGACGATGTTCATTTCGAGCTCATCATCGCCGGTCCGGCACCCGACCAGGTGCGCCGGCAGTGGGAGCAGCGCGTTGGGCAGGTCGGGCTCACTGAGCAAGTGAGATTCGTTGGTCCGATGGGGGGGCAGGTCAAGGAGGATCTGTACGAATCGGCGGATTGTCTCGTTTTGCCCAGCCACAGCGAAGGGCTGCCGCTGACCATCCTCGAGGCCGCGGTGCGGGGGTGTGCCGTGGTCGCGACGGCGGTTGGTGGCATACCGGAGTTCATGTGCCCGCCGGCGCAGGGTGTCAGTGAGACGCTCGCGCCGCTGGTGCCGGCCCACAACCCGGCTGCCCTGGCCGAAACACTGAAGCAGATGGCACAGGACGCGGCGCTGCGACGAACCGTCGCGGCCCGCTTGCACGCCCACGTGCAGGCCAATTACAGCCTCGAACGCCAAGCCGGCGAGTTGCTTCGCCTCTACGAAGGACTCGTTGCGGGCGGAGCAGGATGCGGAACCGAGTGCAAACACCTGGCCGGCTCGCCGGGCGACGGCCACGCAGGAACCCGACTGTCCGCATGGGTACCGCACTGCGCGCCAGAGCAGCCCGCCGCTGCGGCGCGTCACTGAGGATCGAGCGACCATGAGCGTGTCGGAGTGGTTTGCGAGAAACCTGAGCTACCCCGGGCATGAGTGGCTGCGCGGGCGCCCCACGGGGTTGGTGGCGCAGACACTGGCACAACTCGCCCGTACTCCCCGTGCACTCGTACAGGATGACCTGGCCCGCCGCCTGCGCGCGACGCTGAGCTTCGCTGGTGAGAAGCTGCCGTATTACGCGGAGTTGTTCCGGCGTCGCGGCGTCGATCCGCAGGCGCGCGATCCATACGGCGAGTTGGCCAGGTTGCCGGTTCTTGAGAAATCTACCGTGCGCGCCCGTGGCGCGGAGATGGTCTTCCGCGACGTGCCCGGCGGTCTGATTCGCCACTCCAGCGGCGGTACGACGGGCGATACGCTGCACTTCTACATCGACCGCATCCGGCAGGCACAGGACCTGGGCGGCCGCATGTTCGTCCAGCAGTGGTTTGGCGTGCAGCCTGGAGACCGGCGCGCTTACCTGTGGGGCTCGCCCATCGAGGTGAAAAGGGCGCGCATCAAGCGCTGGCGTGATCGCTTGTTAAACGAGATCCTCCTGGACGCATTCGAACTGGCCCCGCCCCAGATCGAGGCGCACCTGGCGAAGATCCGCCGCTTCCAAGCGCGCCTCATCTATGGCTATCCGAGCGCGATGGCGTTGCTAAGTCAGCACGCCCGGGGGCGCCTCGGTCCGGACGAATTTCCCGCCTTGCGGGCCATCGTCCTGACCGGCGAGGAAGTGACCGCCGACCAAGTCGCTTTGGTGCGCGAAGTCTTTGGTTGCCCGGTTGTGGAGGAGTATGGCGCGCGCGAAGTGGGGCTGATCGCGCACGAGTGCCCGTACGGCAACCGGCACATCATCGCACCGCACGTCCACGTCGAAGTATTGAGCCAGGGGCGGTCCGTGCCACCGGGTGACGTCGGGGACATCATCTGTACACCGCTCAACACGCGGGCGCAACCCCTGCTGCGCTACCGCATCGGCGATGTCGGGGCGCTTGTTGCGGGCGATTGCCCCTGCGGCGTGCCGTTCCCGCTGCTGCGTCTGACGGGCGGCAAGGTCACCGGGTTCATCGTGCTCAGTGACGGGCGCCTCTGTCACGGGGCGGTTACATCGCACATCCTGCGCGATCAGCCGGGGATAGTGGAGTTCAAAACGCACCAGCGGGCCATCGACGTGTTCGAGGTGCTGCTGGTTGTGGACGAGCGGTTCCGCCCGGAGACGCTGCGCCTGGTGTCGCAACGCTACCGGAGACTCTTCGGGGCGCAGGTACGCGCGGATTGCCGCGTTGTCGACCGCATCCCGCCCGACGTATCTGGCAAGCGGCGCTATGTGGTGTCCGACGTGGCTCCGCAGACGGGCGCTGGTGCGATCGTGGATCGACCGTCAGCGCCGGAAGGTTCGCCACTGCCGATCGAGCCGCACGGGGAACCGGCGGGGCATCGCTGACACCCGCCCGTGGGGACTTTCTTACCGTACGGATCACACGGGCTTCACGGCTGAGCGTGCGGCTTGCGCTCACGCCGGCGCCGACCAAATGCCCACGGCGCTCGAGGGTTGGAAAAAGGTGCGCTGTCCTCCGCGGGTCCTGCACTTCGCGGTCGTTCCAATGTTGAACGCACAGCCGTTTAACGAAACGCGTGCATCGGAGACATTGGCTCACCTTCCGTGGCGACTTGCTGGTGGTGCTCAGCCGAACATCCGCTGACCGCCTGGCCCCAAGCTGGCGGTCTGCCAGCGGTTCGCCTGTCTCCGACCCGGAAGCCGAAAGGCCCAACTTGCTGCTTGACTTGGCCGATTTTCATGGCATAATTGCCATAGAACCATGAAGCCAAAGCCGAAACATTCGATGGAGCGGTACGAGGCCCGGGCGCGGATCGCCAAGGCGTTGGGGCATCCCAGCCGATTGGTAATGCTCGATGCGCTGGCCGACGGCGAGTTGTGCGTCTGTGAGCTGACGGAACTGGTCGGGGCCGATCAATCGACGGTGTCCAAGCACCTGTCCGTTCTGAAGCAGGCCGGCATCGTATCGGACCGAAAAGAAGGCACGATGATGTTCTATCGCCTCAAAGTCAGTTGCCTGCAAGGATTCTGGCAGTGTATCGAGTCGGTGCTGAAGGAAAACCTGAAGACGCAACAAGCGGCGATCGGGGCGTAAGTCCTCCAAACCGCCCTTTTTTTCACCCGGTCCATGGCTTGTTGGCCATAAGGCAATGGAATGTTCGGGTGAAGGCCCTCGCCGCCCTGGGCGTCATGCTGGCCGTCTTCCTCCTGGCGTACTTCCTGCCCTTTGAAGCGCTCCCGGCCACCGGCAAGCTCATGACGTCGGGCCGCGAAGCGCTCCTGATGCTTCAGGACTACGCCCAGCACCACGTCATGCTCTGCCTGGTGCCGGCCCTGTTCATCGCTGGTGCCATCTCGTGCTTCGTGTCGCAGGCGGCGGTGATGAAGTACTTCGGGGCCCAGGCTCACAAGGTGGTGGCGTACAGCGTGGCGGCAGTGTCGGGGACGATCCTGGCCGCGTGCTCATGCACGATCCTGCCGCTGTTTGCCGGGATCTATAAGCGCGGGGCCGGACTTGGGCCGGCGACGGCGTTCCTCTATTCCGGGCCGGCCATCAATGTCCTGGCGATCGTCCTCACGGCGCGCGTATTGGGCTGGCAGCTTGGCGCGGTACGGGCGATCGGCGCAGTTGTGCTCAGCGTCATCATCGGCCTGTCAATGCACTTCATCTGCCGCAAGGAGGAGGCCGCCCGCCAGGTCGAAGGCGGGTTCTTCGTGCAGGAGGAGCCGGACGGCCGCGGCTTGTGGCAGAGCACCCTCTACTTCGCCGCCATGATCGGCATCCTCGTATTCGCAAACTGGGGCAAGCTGGACGAAACAGGCGTCGCTGGGACCATCTGGTCGGTGAAGTGGTACCTTACTGGCGGCTTCGTTGCCGCGCTTGTCATCATGCTCATGGCCTGGTTCAAGTGGCCCGAACTCAGTGAATGGGTCGGCAGTACGTGGACGTTTGCCAAGCAGATCCTGCCGTTGCTGTTCTTAGGTGTGCTCGTGGCGGGGGTGCTGCTCGGTCGACCGGGACATCCCGCACTCGTCCCCGAAGCGTGGATCGCGAAGGCGGTTGGCGGGAACAGCCTGGGCGCCAACTTCTTTGCGTCCTTCGCCGGTGCGTTGATGTACTTTGCGACCCTCACTGAGGTGCCGATTCTGCAAGGGCTGCTGGGAGCGGGTATGGGCAAGGGGCCGGCGCTGGCGCTGCTGCTGGCTGGGCCGGCACTGTCGCTGCCCAACATGCTGGTGATTCGTTCGGTAATGGGATCGCAGAAGACGGTTGTGTACGTCGCTCTTGTCGTCGTGCTGTCGACCGTCGCGGGTATGACCTACGGGGCGTTTGCTGGATAAGGAGACGGCCGACATGAAACTGGAGGTGCTGGGCACTGGCTGTGCGAAATGCAGCGCACTACAGGCGGCGGTAAAGCAGGCCGCCGACAGGCTCGGGCTCGACTACGAACTGACGCACGTCAAGGAGATCGCGAAGTTCGCCCAATATGGCGTGCTGATCACGCCGGCGCTCGTGGTCAACGGCGTGGTCAAAGTGACGGGCAAGGTGCCGGGCGAAGCCGAATTGACGACGATCCTGACAACGGCTGCAAGCAAGAGCTAATGGACTGACGCGGCCGATCGTGTACCCATCCGGCGATTGGTCATTACGCGGAAGCGAGGTGCAACATGGCAAGTGGATGCTGTGGTGGAAATAGTGGCGAGACCCTGATCTTCACCTGCGCGGGCGCGGCGCACTCAGGGCAGGTCGCAAACCGGGCCGGGATCGGCTTGATGCAGGCAGGCAAGGGTAACCTCTTCTGCATCGCGGCAGTCGGTGCAGCGATACCCGATAAGATGGAGCGGGCCCGCAACGCCGGAAGGCGCGTCGTCATCGACGGCTGCGAAGACCACTGCGCCCGCAAGATCATGGAGAAAGCCGGCCTGCCGGTCGAAGTGCACGTGGATGTGACGGAACTCGGCATCGAGAAGAAGCCCGCGGAGCCGCAGCTTGTGCTGCACGCGAAGCGCGTCGTGGAGCACGTTGCGGAGACACTTTGAGACGACACTGACGTTTGCGATGCGCGGAGCGGCCATGCTCTTGGGAGCGCGGTGGGTCCTCAGCGGAGGCAGCAGAATGAAAGGTCAAACGACCAATATCTTGGCAGTAGTCGCCGTAGTGGCTGTCGTAGCCGGCGCGGCGTGGTTCAAGTCTCACAGATCCCAGGCCCCAGCGGAGGAAGGCGGGACTACAAGTGACCCGGTACTGGCAGCCCAGGCGGCGCAGCCTACAGCGGCACCTGCCGAGACAGTTGCGGAAGGCACGCCCTGCCCCGAGCCCGTGCCCACGTCACAACCGGCTGTGACTCAGGCCGCGGAGAAAGCGAATTCTCCCGCAGCCGAGGCCAAATTGCCGCGGCTCGTGGATCTCGGCGCGCAGAGCTGCAAGGCCTGCAAAGCACTCGCGCCCATCCTCGAGGCCTTGCGTGAGGAGTACAAAGGACGGCTCGATGTTGAGTTCATCGACGTGTGGAAAGACCCGTCCGCCAAAGTCCCCTACAAGATCCGCGTGATCCCGACGCAGGTCCTGTTCGATCAAGAAGGGAAAGAAGTCTGGCGTCACGAGGGGTTCATCTCGAAGGAAGACCTCAAAACGCTGTTCGCCGAGAGAGTTGGAGTGAAGTAGGTGTTTGACGCGATTGCCGAGCAACTCGCCGAGGCCGTACAGGGCAGTCCCTGGGTCGCTCCTTTGGCGGCATTTGTCGGGGGGTTGTTGACCGCGGCCAACCCGTGCGTGATCGCCATGGTGCCACTGATGGTCGGCTATGTCGCCGGGCACGGGACCGAGTCCAAGCGCCACGTCGTGCACTCGTTCCTGCTGTCGCTGACTTTCGCCATTGGTCTGACGATCATGTTCGGGATTCTGTTCCTGGCGACTTGGGCGGCAAGCTCGGTGCTACAGGCGGCGTGGTGGTCATACATTGCCGGGGGCGTCTGTCTGCTGATGGGGCTCCATCTGCTCGGCCTGCTGCACATCAGGATCCCGGCACCCTCGGGGGTGCAGCCGAAGCGGAAGGGGTTCGTCGGAGCACTCCTGCTCGGGTTGTTGTTCGGCTTGGTATCGATGCCGTGCGCCGGCCCCGTGCTGCTGGCGCTGCTGGCCGTCGTGCCGCTGAAGGGTGCTGCGTTTGGAGCGACCCTGTTGCTTGCGTACAGCGTCGGCCACTGCGGGCTAGTGCTGGCCGGCGGCACTTCGATGGGGCTGGTGCAGCGGATGGCCGACTCCAAGGGCTGGAACCGTGGAATGGACATCTTGCGTCGGCTGGCGGGCTTGCTGATCATCGGCGTCGGAGCGTGGGTGCTCTTTTTCGCCTGATGCGGCGTGCGACAGCGGCGTGATGGAGAATGCTGATGCATCCTCGATGCGCTCCGCTACTTCCGGAACAGCGTAAGCAGCTCTCGTTCCTGGATCGCTTCCTGACGCTGTGGATCTTCTCGGCGATGGTGGTCGGGGTTTTCGGCGGTTACTTCTTTCCAGCCTTCTCAGCAGAATTCGTGCGTGCTTCGGCGGTGCTTTTGGGGCCCCGGAGCGGTTCCATCGTCGGTTTCCGGGAGCTTGCGGGCATCGCAGAGGTTGCTCCGTCTTGACAGTTGGTTCGGATGCACCACTCGGGCCACC
>JAHJAR010000325.1 GCA_018814045.1 Planctomycetota bacterium
CGGCGGTCCCAGGCTGGTCGTCAACGCGGCCGAAGCGTCCCGTGTGCGGCAGATCTTCGACCTCTACCTCGAGTTGGGGGCGCTCCTGCCGGTCGTCGCCGAACTCGACCGTCGCGGTTGGCGCAACAAGGTATGGACGACGCGGGACGGCCGCAGACGTGGCGGCCTGTCGTTCGACAAGTGCCGCGTCTATAACCTGCTCACGAACGTCCTTTACGTGGGCAAGGTCACTCACAAGCGCGAGGTATACGCCGGCGAGCACGAGGCGATTGTGCCGGTGGACGTCTTCCAGCGCGTGCGGCAGCAACTGGCTCGCAACGGCCGAAATGGCGCCACAGAAGGTCGCAACCGTCACGGCGCCCTGCTTCGTGGGCTGCTCTACTGCAAGGCGTGCAACCGGGTCATGTCGCACACGTTCACCACCCGCGGCAACCGGCGCTACCGCTACTACACCTGCACGAACGCGGCCAAGCGTGGGCGGGCCGCGTGCCCGACCCGGTCGTTGCCCGCTGCCGAAGTGGAGCGGGCCGTCGTCGACCAGATCCGCTGCATCGGTGAAGACCCTGAGGTGCTGCGCGACACGCTCGCCGAAGTCCGCAACCGGGCGGACAGCACGATCGAGCGCCTCGCTGGCGAGCGCCGGGAGATTGAGCGCGCGCTGGCCCGGCTCCACGCGGACATCCGTCGAACGGCTGCGGAAAACGGTGCGGCGGTCACTGCGCCGCGCATTGCCGAGCTGAACGAGCGTGTGCGCGACGCCGAGGTCCGCGTGGCGGAGATCGACGCGAAGCTGGCCGAGCTGCGGGAGGAACTGGTTGACGAGGCCGACGTCGACGCCGCGTTCGCTGTCTTCGACAACGTGTGGGAGGCGCTCAGCCCGCGCGAGCAGGCGCGCGTTCTGCGTTTGCTGATCGCCCGCGTCGACTACGACGCGGACGACAGCAGCATCGAGGTCACGTTCCTTCCGACGGGCATCAGGTCGCTGGCGGACGGCGCCGTCGACGACGGGAAACACGTGGAGGACGCGGCGTGATCAAGGTCCGGCGAAAGCTGCATCTCATCCGGCGGGACCACGGCCGTCAGGTCGTCGCGGACGCGGCCCCACGCGTCGTCCCGGACCAACCAGGCCGCATCCCGCGTGTTTCGCGGCTGATGGCGCTGGCGATCCACTTCGACCGGTTGCTCCGGGAAGGGAAGCTGCGGGACCAGTCTGATCTGGCCCGTCTTGCCCACGTGACACAGCCCCGCATGACGCAGATCATGAACCTGAACCACCTCGCGCCGGACATCCAGGAAGCCATCCTTCAGCTCCCGTCTGTGGTTGAAGGGCGCGATCTGTTTACGGAACGCGATCTGCGGCCGATCGCTCGTCTCTGGGATTGGGCGAAGCAGCGGGCGATGTGGAGGGCCTTGCGAAACTCCCGGTAATCGCCGTCTTGGCATCTTCGCCCCTCACAAGCCAGCCTCGCGGAAGCTTAATCACGTCTGAATCGGTTCTGATTCGAGCCCCTCGAACGACGTCAGCCCCTACCCACTGACCCGCCAGGCCAGTCGAGATCGCCCGCAGGCTCCTCCTTGCGAACATCCGCAAAGAACGGATAATACCCGCTGCAAAGTCATTCAGATTGGCGAGCGGTGCCCGAGGAGCCCGATGGCGGCGATACGCAACGAGATCATGACGATGGACGAGCTGGCGGAGTACCTGAGGATCTCCAAGTCCACGCTCTACAAGCTGGCGGTGGAGAACAAGCTCCCGGGCCAGAAGATCGGCAAGCGCTGGCGGTTCCACAAGGACGCCGTCGACGAGTGGGTCAAGCGCGGCCTTGATCTACAGCTACCCGCTGGCGTCGGCGATGACGGATGGGTTCGTGAAGGAACCGGCGGTGGCGACCCGCGAGAACTTCGACCCCAACGCCTACTCGGCCGAGGGGCTGGAGAAGGTGAAGCTCGAAGACGGCGTGCGGATTCACGAGAATACGAAGGTCGAGCTGGAAGTGTACGCCCGGAATAGCGACAAGGCCATCGTCAAGCCGTTCATGCTGGTCGTGGCGACCGACACCACCCACGCCAACGCGCTCCAGCAGGTGATCGAGGGCGATGCGTTCTTCGAGGGCCGGTACAAAGGCAAGGTCATCCAGGTCCACTCGAACGTCCGGGGCGAGGAGAAGGATGAGAACGTTCAACAGTTGCTGACCGTCGAGCACGCGGACAACGCGGTGGAGATCGTCATCCACGTCAACATGCTCAAGGAAGGCTGGGACGTGACCAACCTGTACACGATTGTCCCGCTACGAGCGGCGAACTCGCGGACACTCGTGGAGCAGTCCATCGGGCGCGGCCTGCGGTTGCCCTACGGCAAGCGCGTGGGTGTACCGGCGGTGGATCGGCTGACGATTGTGTCGCACGACAAGTTTCAGGAGATCGTGGATCACGCGAATGATCCGAACTCGATCATCCGGGCGGGTGTGGTGATCGGGCGGGACATCCCGGAGGCGGGCCGCAAGGCGGTGGAGGTCAAGAGTGCCTTCGAGCAGGCGATTTCCGGAGGCGCGGTTCCTGTTCCCGCTGTCGCCGCCGGACAACCCGCCGCCGCGCAACGAAAGCTCTTCGAGGAGCCCGAAGAGCAGGAGGTTGCCAAGGCAAGCCGTGGCGATACCTGCTGATTCCACACGATCAGATACTAGACCAGATGACCCTTGCCGGATTGGCGGCGAGATGCGAGGTGCATGCCACGAGCGGAGCAGGAGCGCCGCTCCGGGAAACGGGCCCTATTGAGTGAGGATCAATGACGCCTACTCAGTACGAGCCGAAAGACCATATTCAGCATCTGGCCATCGCACCCCGTGCTGAGGGCATCCTTGACCAACGCGAGATCACCATCCACTCCTACCAGACCACGGTGCCATTCGATTGCGAGGCGCTGAACGCTGGCCTGGAGCGTGCTTGGCTCACGCCCGTTATCCGATTCGGCGTGTTCGCGCGGACACCGCTGACCGGCGTTGATCTCCTTCACGTTGTGCTGGGGCTGCAGGATGAGCTGGCAGTGCGTGCCTATGACTACGATGCACGGCGACCGCTGTGGTTCACTTGGCAGGATGTCATCGTCGACACGGTAAGCATCCACTACTTGTGCGACGAGAACGGGCTTCTTCGGTTCAAAGCGACAGGCGGCGGAAGGCGTATCACCGATGACCGGCTACACGATTTCAATTCTGCATTTCTGAAGATTCCAAAGGAGGCGGTTAAGAAACGGGAGTTCGATCTCAGCAAGCTTCGGAAGCTGTGCTTTGATCGCTTCGTTGATCGCCTCTACATGCTACGGTTCGCTGATCCTTCAGGTGAGGAATACCGCAGCATTGACCATGCCCTCTTTCAAAGCCGTCAATACATAGACCCGCAGGCGGAGCGGCTCAAAGAAATCCAGGCTGATCCCGAGGTCAGAATCGAATCGTTCGACTCGGATATTGAGGTTCGAGCAGAGGAACTGAATGCGCCGGAGCAGGTGCGATTCTTCATTCGCGGGCTTAGCGGATCGCTTCGGCTGCGATTCCCAAAGATGAGCTACAAGAATGAGCCAAAGACTGTCGAAGAACAAGCGCGAGTGTTCTACCGGCTCGTGGATGTCACGGAGAATTCAATCCTTGACGCCGACTATTACACTCACCTGCCACGGTCGCTCGATGAACTCGATGTCGAGCTGGGCCTGTTCCCTGACAACGTCGACCTCGCCCAATTTCGAGAGGTGCTGCTTAACGCGACGGCCAGACAGCAGTTCTTTCAGGGGCTCGATCTCGGAGAACCGTGGAACACATGGCAGCCACACCTCCGCGCGATCGACGAGCTCTTACCGACAGCGAGCGTTACGGAACACGTCAAGACGTTGGTCAACGGCGTTACTTCGCGCGATCCCTTGCTTGCAACGAGGCTGCTAGCGAAATGCCAGCAGGATGCGAGAATGCATCGTGTCGGCGATTGCGTTTCCCGCGTCCTCGCAAGCCGACTGCAATCATTGCCTGCCGAGATGCGCCCCCATATTGAGGAGGCGCTTCTTTCATGGGCGGTTGACCGAGACGGGGATTCGTGGGATGTCGATCCAGACACAGGTGAAATCACGGCTCTCGGCCTGCGTTGGCAGATGACGGACGTATCGCTTGATGCGCTCTCCGCCGTGCTATGGAAGTTGGTCGGAGTGCTGCACGCCCGTCTCGGTTCAGCGGACGGCGACACCCACTCCCTGCTGACGCGCTTCAACTGGTGCATGACAGTCGCCAAGGGGTTGCCGCTTAACCCTTCGAGCCTGTCACCAGCGCTACAACTTGTCACCAACCGTCTCGTGCCTCACTCCGTAGCCGATGCTGCAAAGGTTCTCAAAGAGCAGGTCGCTGACCTACCTGCGCTTGACGACGCGGTCCTGAACCAGTTTGGCCTACCGCTCTGGCCATGTTTCCTTGCATCAAGTGACAAGGGCAAGATCAAGCTGGCGAACATCGGCATCGGCGTGGCGATTGGCCTTCGAGCAACGACGCCCGGCACCTTGTTTGGCGACGACGACACGACAGATGCGCACGATCTACATCCAGATGAGTCAACCGTGGTCTTGGCGTCTGGCAAGCCGACCACGCTCAGTGTCCGCTTCTCGAAGTGTGGCGAGAACTATTCTCTTGAGCTGCCGATCAGCTATGCCAAGAGGATTCCGACTCCGCCGGTCAAGAAGCAGTTGAAAAAGCGAACGCAGCGCGACGCAACCATCGGGGCACTTAAGCGAGAACTCCACGAGCGCATTCTCTCGCTGAAAAGCGCCATCCGGCAGGCGGACGATGCCGACAGGACCTTTGATTTGCCACGTGTGACGCAGAAGGAACTGGCCGCCGCCATCAAGGTGAGCGAGTCTTCCGTCTCGCGGGCGATTGGCGAGAGCAAGGACATGGAGCTGAAGATCATGCTCCAGACCGCTGAGAACTCGGACATGGTCCGCAAGTACTCCCGTTGATCGGGGGCGAAATTGCAGTTGCCGCTGTTTCCTGCAATTGCAATTCGGAAGCCTGACGCCGTAACTGCCCTGATGGCAACGACTTACGCGCAGGGCAACATTTCCAACCATCGTTTCCTGCAACTTCTCCGCAGGGTGTCGAGCGACGCACAGGGCGCTGCTCACGAGTGACACCCTTGTCGGAGAATCGTTATGCAGGATGCCAGTTCCGTTCCCACCAAGTCCTGTCTGTCTCACGCCCGGGTCCGGCTCATCGAACTGATGCAGCGGATCAACTACGGCCGCATCGAAGGTTTGCCGGTGCGCCGTGGCGAACCGGTGATGGACCCGCCGCCGCGCATCATCCGCGAGATCAAGTTCAACGGCGAGAACGGGCCGCGACCGGAGTCGGCCAAAGCTGACTTCGCGCTCAAAGCCCAGGTCCGTGACCTGTTCGCCCAGCTGGAGGCGCTGGGCGACGGCGTGATCCCGTGCATCGAGATTCAGCGCGGTCTTCCGTTCCGGATGACCGTGGAGGAGGTGTGCGCCTGAGCGATGGGGGTCGGCTCCCCGCATGTGATCTGAACCAGAACGAATCGAGTACCTGACAACTAACCGGCCACGAAGTGGAGGCGTTGTGGGGGCCGCAGAAGCGGCAGTCCTGCAACGCCTCCACTGCATGTGGTCACCGCTTCGGTTGGCACCCACGCGACGCCTCCCGGCCACGGGAGGTCCAAATGGACACCAACCAAAGCAACCATCTTAAGTCAGTCCTTTCGAACCCGTTCACCGTCACCCTTTTCCGCATCAAGGCCCGTCAGCTCTGTCGCCGGTCCGACTTTTCCCGGTCGGACTACGACGATCTGCGGCAGGACATGCGCCTGTACCTGATCGAGAAGGCGCATCGGTTCGATCCCCTTCGAGGGAACGTCGAAGCCTTCGTCACCAACGCCCTGAATACCTGGGTGGCGATGCAACTCCGTTACCGCAAACGCGAGAAGCGCCGGGAGTCGTACAAGGCGGTCTCACTGGAACGCACGCCGGTCGAATACGACGGTGACATCACCTCGCTCGGCGCCGTTCTGCTGGAAGAAGACGGCGGGCGTCGCACGCAAACCGACCCCATCGCGCCAATCGAGAATCTCGAGCTGCGCGAAGCCATCGAGCATGCGATGCAGGGCTTGGAGCCGGATGAGCGAGCGCTGTTGGCCCACGTGTCTGAGCATGGTGTGGCCAGCGCCGCCCGGACTTTCGGGGTATCCCGCCGGCAGGTCGACAACGCGATGGCTCGCATCCGCCACCGCTTCGAGAAAGCCGGCCTCGGCCGCAACTGACCGGGCAGCGCGCCCCGGCGCGGCATAGGTAACCAGAGAGTGGAGAACGCCCGCCGCCCCTCGGAGGCCGACGCATCACAGGCCTCCGAGGCGTCGGGGACCGGATGAATTGGACCAACAGCAGACGCGAGTGAAGCTCATGGATTTGACCATCGACCTGGACATCCTGGACGTTGAACCGGCTGAGGAATACCACGCCAAGGCGCACGAGTATCTCTCCAGTCACCAGCTTCGTGACTTCGTGAAGTGTCCACTGCTGCACCGCAAGAAGGCGCTCGGGCTGATCGAGGATAAGGAATCGGCGGCCTACCTGGTCGGGCGCGCCGCACACGTTCGCATCCTCGAAGGCCGGGACGCCTACGAGACCGCCTTCGCGCTTGGCGGGCCGATCAACCCCAGGACCAACAAGCCATTTGGGTCGAATACCAAGGCCTTCTCCGAATGGGCCCAAGCCCAGGGCAAACCCGTTTTATCGCAGGAGCAAGTCGAACTGATCGAGCAGATGGCCAGCGGTGTGGCCATGAACAGTGAGGCTGTCGACTTGCTTTTGTATGGGCGGGCCGAAGGCGTCGTGCGGGCCGAATACTGCGGCACGCCGTGCCAGATTCGCATCGACTGGTTGCATCCGCATCGCGGCATCGTGGACTTCAAAACCTGTGATGACCTGACCTGGTTCGAGTCTGACGCGCGGCGCTTCGGCTATCAGCGGCAGACGGCCTTCTACCGGGCCGTTCTGGCCCAGGTTCTCGACGGCCTGATTGTTCCCGTTCATCTCGTTGCCGTCGAGAAGAAAGAACCATTTCGCTGCGGCGTGTGGCGCGTCAGCGATGACACGCTCGCCATCGCCCAACGCGAAAACGAGGCCGCGATCCGTCGGCTTCAGGTCTGCCAGCAGCGCGACCACTGGCCCACGGGCTACGAGGAGATTCGCGTGCTCGATGTGGTGTGAGCATCTCTCGCGCCCGAGCGGCTTGTGGCGGGTCCACCAATTGCGACGGCCACCCCTCGGGCGCACTTCGGCAGGGCCGGGCTAACGGGGCCGCTTTTTCCGAGGGGCCTTGGGACGTGGGTTCGAATCCCACACCTGCCATTGCGTTGAAAACGCCGGCCGGGCGGGAGACCACCAACATGAACGGAACCTCGAACGACGGAGAATCCCTATGCCACTGATTGACTCACTGATCACCACGACCACGCCGGCGCCGCCGAAGATGATCGTCTACGGCCAGCCGGGCGTCGGCAAGACGACCTTCGCGGCGTCGGCCGGTGCGATCCTGATCGACTGCGAGAACGGGGCCGGCGCCGTGCCCGGTCTCAAACGCACGCCGTACCTGCAATCCTGGCCGCAGATGCGCCAGTGGCTGGTCGAGATCGCCACCGCGCCGCCGGATGGCGTTTCGGCCCTGGCCATCGACACCATCGACTGGATGGTGCAGCGGATCGTCGAGCACGTTGTGCTGGACCTGGACGGCAAGGCGGCGGGCAACATTACCAACACGCTCGGCACGGCCCACGGCGGCTACTTCAAGGCCCGCGAGATCGTGCAGAACATCGTTTACCGCGATCTGCTGCCGATGCTCAACGCCGTGACCGACAACGGCATGGCCGTCATCCTTCTGGCCCACGCCGCCAACACCAAGATGACCGCGCCGGAAGGGTTCGACCTGCGATTGGCCGCGCCGGACCTGCCGCACTGGATCGCGCCGCCGTTCATCGAATGGGCCGACGCGGTCCTGTACGCCTCGCGCGACGGCGACCGGCGCACGCTGCTGACCCAGGGCACCAACGTGATCCTGGCGAAGAACCGCTACGGCCTGCCCGCCGAGCTTCCCCTGTCGTGGTCGGCACTGATGCGGGCGCTGACCGCCAGCCCTTCGCCCGCCCACGGCCTGCGCGTGGTGGGCAGTGACCAGTCCGCAAACACCAACCGCAAGGAGAACTGATCGATGGCGAATCTCAACGGATTCAACGCGACCGAAGTCGAACCGACCACCAGTTTCGAGCCGCTGCCGGCGGGCAAGTACCTCTCCGCGATCACCGAATCGGAGATGAAGCCCACCAAGAACGGCACGGGCAGCTACCTCCAGTTGGCCTTCACCATCCTGGATGGCGAGCACAAGAACCGAATCCTCTGGGCGCGGCTGAACCTCAACAACCCCAACGCCACGGCGGTGAAGATCGCCAGGTCGGAACTGTCGGCCATCTGCCACGCCGTGGGCGTCATGCAGCCGCGCGACAGCGTGGAGTTGCACAACCTGCCGCTGGTGATCACCGTCAAGCTCAAGAAGCGCGAGGACACCGGCGAGCTGACCAACGAGATCAAGGGCTACGCCCGCAAGGACGCCGCCGGCGCCAACGGTCAGCAACCCCAAGCGCCGGTGACCGACAACACCCCGCCGTGGAAGCGATAAGGAGGTCGCCGTGGTGTTGACGCTTCCTTATCCGCCCAGCGTGAACCATTACTGGCGGCGGGTCGGGCCGCGCACGTTGATCAGTCGGGAGGGCCGGACGTTTCGCAAGTACGTCTGCGCTCTCCTCTCTCCCGGAAACGGAAACGGCCCTCGCAAGCCTCCGGCGGGTGGGCGCATCGCGCTGGCGATGGACGCGTTCCCGCCCGATCGCCGTCGCCGCGATCTGGACAACATCCAGAAGCCGGTGCTCGACGCGCTCGAGCACGCGGGCGTCTACGAAGACGACAGCCAGATCGACCTGCTGGTCACCCGCCGGTGCGAGGTGACCGCGCCGGGGCACGTTGAAATCCGACTCGACGCGCTGCCCCTGCGGCGATGCCTGCTCTGCGGCGGCCCCATCAACCCGGAGAACAACTGAACGATGGCTCAACTCCGACGCATCTACATCTCCGGTCCGATGACCGGCCACGAGGATCACAACTTCCCGGCGTTTCACGCCGCCGCGCAGCGGTTTCGCGAGGCCGGATGGGACGTGGCCAACCCGGCGGAGAACTTCGGCGGGCGTACGGACCTGCCGCGCGAAGCGTATCTCCGCGCGGACATGGCCATGCTGGCGCAGTGCGATGCCATCGCCTTGCTGCCCGGATGGGAACGATCGCGCGGCGCGACACTGGAAGCGGTCCTCGCCAGGGAACTCGGCCTCCAGTTCTTAGACGGCTGGTCCGGCATGCAGATGGAAGAGCCGCCGAGAATCTCCTATGCCGCCGAACACGGAACGGCCTCCATCCTCGACACCGCCCGAAAGGTCACCAGTGGCGACCGGCGAGAAGACTACGGCGATCCGAGTGACGACTTCGAGCGGGCGGCGCTGATGTGGACGGGGATTCTGCATCCGAAGCTTGCAGCGGATCAGCGGATCACAGCGTCGGACGTCCCGCTCTGCATGATCGCCATCAAGCTCGCGCGAGAGGTCCACAGTCACAAGCGCGACAACCTGGTCGACATCGCCGGCTACGCGCGGACGGCGGCGATGGTCGCGGGGGATGAATAATGGCCAAGGCCCACAGCAAGACCTTGCTGGCCTTCGGCGACGTGCACGTTCCGCACCAGAACTCGCGGGCGGTGGAGGTGTTCTGCCGCGCGGCCGAACGGATCAAGCCCGACCTGATCGTGTGTCTGGGCGATCTGCTCGACTGCGGCCAGTTCTCATCGCACCCGCCTACGCACGGCGTGCCCGAGTCCGACTATCACGACGACCTCAAGACGGCCAACGCCCTGCTCGACCGTGTGCAGGTCTGCTGTGATCGACTCGTGATGGTCGAAGGCAATCACGAATACCGCCTCGACCGCTGGGCGGCCGCGACCAGTGAGGGGCGCGGAGCCTACTCGATGCTCGCGCCGCGGCTGCAACTGTCGCGGGGTCGGGCGAAGTTTACCTACGTGCCTTACGGCTCCGCCACCGCGCGGTATCCGCACTACGCGATCAACTCGCGCATCATCGCGGTGCATGGCTGGTCCTACGCCCGCCACGCGACGAAGAACCACCTGCAAACCAGCCAGGGCAAGAGCGTCATCCACGGGCACACGCACCGGGCCGATGCGAGCATCATCCAGAACATCTGGTCGCCCGGCAGCGTGATCCAGGCGCGGTCCGCCGGATGCCTGTGCAAGCCGATTCCGCTGTACGGCACGGGTCGCCCCGTCGAATGGGTCAACGCGTTCATCCTCGGCTACCTCGGCCGGCGAAGCGACACGCTTTACACGATTCCGATCATGGACAACCGCTGCATCCTGCCCGATGGCGCGGAGGTGGCGGCATGACGACAGCGGTCACACCCCCCAACGCGATCCGGCTGCGCCCGTACCAGACCGAGGCGGTCAGCGCCGTCTACGACCACCTGCGTCGCCGGGACGATCATCCCTGCGTGGTCATCCCAACAGCGGGCGGCAAGACGCCGGTGATGGCGACGATCTGCCGCGATGCCGTGGCGCAGTGGGATGGGCGCGTGCTGATCCTGGCGCACGTGAAGGAACTGCTCGAGCAGGCGGTCGACAAGCTGCACGCGATGGCCCCGGACCTGTGGCATCGGATCGGGGTCTACTCGGCGGGCCTCAAGAGCCGGGACACCGAGCATCCGATCATCGTGGCGGGCATTCAGAGCGTGTATCGCCGCGCCGCCGAACTCGACCGCTTCGACCTGATCCTGATCGACGAAGCGCACATGCTGCCGCCGGATGGTGAGGGCATGTACCGCACGTTCCTGGCGGACGCGCGGGCGGTGAATCCCAACGTGCGGCTGACCGGCCTGACGGCCACGCCGTATCGAATGACCACCGGCATGATCTGTGCCCCGGAGAATCTGCTTAACCACGTCTGCTACGAGGTGGGCGTCCGCGAGTTGATCGTGCAGGGTTATCTGTGCCCGCTGAAGAGCAAGGCGGGCCGGCGCAAGGTGGACACGACTGGGCTGCACATCCGGGGCGGCGAGTTCATCGCCGGCGAGGTCGAAGCGTTGATGGACGACGATTCGCTGGTGCGGTCCGCATGCCGCGAGATCGTCGAGCACACCCACGATCGGCACTCGGTGCTGATCTTCGCCGCCGGTGTGCAGCACGCCCTGCACGTGCAGCGGGTGTTGGCGGAGATGGGCTTCGAGTGCGGGTTCGTCTGCGGCGACACGCTGCCGTTCGAGCGGGCCGAGACGCTCAAGAAATTCAAAGACGGAGACCTGAAGTTCCTGGTCAACGTCAACGTGCTGACCACGGGCTTCGACGCGCCGAACATCGACTGCGTGGCGCTGCTGCGTCCGACGAACTCGCCGGGGCTTTACTACCAGATGGTGGGTCGGGGTTTTCGCCTCGATTCGTCGAAGGCGGACTGTCTCGTCCTGGACTTCGGCGGCAACATTCTGCGGCACGGTCCGGTCGATGCCCTGGAGATCAAGGACCGCGCATCCGGTAACGGCGAATCGCCCGCGAAGGAATGCCCCGAATGTCAGGCGGTGATCCACGCCGCCTACGGCATCTGCCCGGAGTGCGGGTACGAGTTCCCGCCGCCCAAGCGCGAGCAGCACGACCACCAGGCCTCCACGGCGGGCGTCCTTTCCGGCGAAGTGACCGAGACCGAATACGAGGTGCAGGAGGTCTACCACAGCGTCCACGTCAAACGCGACGCCCCGGAAGATCACCCGCGCACCATGCGGGTCGATTACCGGGTCGGCTTCAACGATCACCGCAGCGAGTGGGTCTGCTTCGAGCACACCGGCTACGCCAGGGGCAAGGCCGAGGCGTGGTGGCGGGTGCGCTCGCACGAACCATTCCCGGAATCGTCCGAACAGGCGGTGGCGATCTGCGAAGCGGGCGGGGTCGCGCCGACGCTGGCGATCACCGTGCGATCGGTGAGCGGAGAAAAGTTCGACCGCATCACGAAACACCGACTCGGCACGATCCCGCCGCTCCTGGACGGTAGCGACGAGCGCGATGACGGCAACCTTCCCGACTACGACGGGCCGCAAGACGATGAGGTTCCCTTTTGATCGCTGATCAGGACACCCTCCAATCCGTGGCGGTGGACTACCTGGCCGCAGGTCTGTGTGCGCTGCCCGCGCGCCGAGCCGAAAAACGCCCGGCCGTGGGCCAGTGGAAGCAGTATCGAACGAGGCTGCCCACCGAGGCCGAGGTGTCGGCGTGGTTCGCCAATGAACCCGACGCGATCTGCATACTCTGCGGGCGGGCGTCGGGCCACGTCGAGATGATCGACTTCGACGCCGGCGGGGAGCTGTTCGACGCCTGGGCGGCCCGCATCCCGCCGGACCTGCTGGCCAAGCTGGTCATCGAGTCCACCCAGCGCGGCGGTCGGCACGTGTGCTACCGCTGCGAGCGGGCAGTGTGCGGCAACATGAAGCTCGCCCAACGCCGCGACGGCGAGAAGATCACCACGCTCATCGAGACCCGTGGCGAGGGCGGGCTGTTCCTGTGCGCTCCGACGCCGGGCTACGAACTGATTCAGGGCGATCTACGCGACCTGCCCGTGCTGACCGAGGCGGAGCGCGGCGTACTTCTCCAGGCCGCATGGGAACTGAACGAGTACCTACCACCGGTGGTCGATGGTCCGACCTGCCTTCCGGACAGGCAGGCGGCCACGGCGGCTATCGACCACGGAAACGTCGAACGACCCGGCGACGACTTCAACCATCGCGGAGACGTGCGGCAGACCCTCGAACAATTCGGGTGGTCGCGCGTTCGCGGCGGAGAGAACGAATACTGGCGGCGGCCCGGCAAGGAATCGGGTACATCGGCCACGCTGAAGGGTCGAGTCTTCTACGTTTTCTCGTCCAACGCCGCGCCCTTCGAGCCCAACCGGGCCTATTCGCCCTTTGCGGTCTACGCGATGCTCGCCTGCGGCGGAGACTTCGAACGGGCCGCCCGCGCTCTACGGGAACTCGGCTTCGGCGGCGATTCTCCCGTCGACATCGCTGCGGGCGCCGACATCTCGGCCATTGTGCGAATGTCCGCCGCACCCGCCGCTTGTCCGCCGCACAATTCGCTCGACGGCTGCGGCGATCATCGAACGGACATCGCCGACCCCGGACCACTTCCCGACGAGTTGCTGCGCGTCCCCGGTTTCGTCGGCGAGGTAATGGACCATTGCCTCGAAACAGCGCCCTATCCGAACCTGGTGATGGCCTTCTGCGGTGCGCTGGCATTGCAGGCATTCCTGGCGGGACGCCGTGTGCGCGACAGCGGTGACAACCGCACGAACGTCTACCTGCTCGGCCTGGCCCATTCGGCCGCCGGCAAGGACTGGCCCCGCAAGGTCAACACGCGGATCGTCCACGAGGCGGGCCTGGCGGAATGTCTGGGCGACCGTTTCGCGTCGGGCGAAGGCGTGCAGGACGCGCTCTTCGTCAACCCGTGCATGCTGTTCCAGACCGACGAGATCGACGGGATGCTCCAGTCGATCAACCGGGCCAAGGATGCCCGCCATGAAGCCATCATGAGCACGCTGCTGACGATGTACTCGTCGTCGAACAGCGTCTTCCCGATGCGTCGCAAGGCGGGCAAGGCGTCGCCCGGAGTGATCGATCAGCCCAACCTGGTCATCTTCGGCACGGCGATTCCGAACCACTACTACGAGGCGCTGTCCGAGCGAATGCTCACCAACGGCTTCTTCGCCAGGATGATCATCCTCGAAGCCGGATCGCGTGGCACGGGCCAGGAGCCGACCATGCGCGACTTGCCGCCGCGTGTACTGGCGACCGCGAAATGGTGGGCCGGCTACCGGCCCGGCACGGGCAACCTCGAAGACTGGCATCCGGTGCCGACGGTGATCGAGCATGGCCATGATGCCAAACGCCTGCTGATCGAAACGCGCCGGGAGGCTGAGGCCGAGTACGCCAAGGCCGAGGAAGGCTGCGATTCGGTGGGCACGACCGTCTGGGGCCGCGTCAGCGAGCAGGTCCGCAAGCTGGCGCTGCTGCACGCGGTCAGCGAGAACCACCAGTCGTCACGCATCGGCCTGGCCGCCGTGCGTTGGGCGTCCGAGTTCGTGATGCACCAGACCCGGCGGATGCTCTTCATGGCCGCGTCGCACGTGGCGGACAACCCGTTCCATGCCGAATGCCTGAAGCTGATCGAGAAGCTGCGCGACGCGCCGGGCTGCGAGCTGTCGCACAGCGTGCTGCTCAAGCGGATGAAAATGGACGCCAAGACGTTCGGCATGCTGGTGGAGACGCTGGCCCAGCAAGGCGACATCGAGGTCGTCACCGTGCCCAGGCCGGGCTGGCACACGCGATCCTACCGGCTAACTCGAGGGGGGAACCATGACGGTGAAACTTCACCAGGGGGTGAATCTTGAACGGCCCCAAGCGGCTCATGATTCCCCAAGCTTCACCCATGTTTCACCCCCGCCAGGTGAAACATGAGAAACGCGAAAACAGCATATATATAGAGAAAAACAACAACTCTCTCTCCTTCTTTCACCTGTTCACCCCCGCCCCCTCGCGCGACGCCCGCCCGTGTGTATGCGCGTGTGTACGCGAGGGGGTGGGTGAAAGGTGAAACATGGGCATGGTTCCTTCGCGGGCCATGCGGCGAGAAGACCGCCGCGGGAACAGCTCGCAATCCCGACAGAGTTTGTTGCGCCTGTCCGGTCGCCCGGCGGGCGCCAACGGGGCCACCCTGGGCGACCCGGGCGCGCGGGCTGGTACGTCCGTACCACTTGGCGCCCCCGCGACGCCCGTGGGCCAAACGTTGCGGCCTGGGGGCCGCCCGGGCGGCGGAGGTTCCGCCCGCACCACGAGACAGGAGGTCTGAGCGATGCTGAATGTTGAGCTGCGGCCGCTGACCGAGATCAAGCCGTATGAGAAGAACCCCCGCGTCAATGACGCCGCCGTCGATGCCGTGGCAGAGTCGATCCGCCGGTTCGGATTCCGCCAGCCGATCGTCGTGGACGAGGCCGGCGTCATCGTCTGCGGGCACACGCGCTGGAAGGCGGCGCAAAAGCTCGGACTGGCCGAGGTGCCGGTCCACGTCGCCCGCGACCTGACGCCGGAACAGATCCGCGCGTACCGCATCGCGGACAACAAGACGGCCGAGTTGGCCGAGTGGAACATGGACCTGCTGCCGATCGAGCTGGCCGAGTTGGAGGGTGCCGGCATCGATTGGTCGCTGCTCGGCTTCGACCAGGACGAGCTGGCGAAGCTCCTCGGCGGCGACTTGAAACAGGGCCTGACCGATCCGGATGAGGTCCCCCAGCCGCCGGACGAGGCGACTACGCAGCGCGGCGACCTGTGGGGGCTCGGGGATCACCGGCTGTTGTGCGGCGACAGCGCATCAGCGGCGGATGTGGATGTGTTGCTCGCCGTCGACCCCGTGAAGGCGCTCGAGCTGCCGGCCGGTACGGAGGTCAAACCGACGCTGTTGCCGGTTCATCTCGTAAATACAGATCCGCCCTACAACGTCCGCGTGGAACCGCGCAGCAACAACGCGATCGCGGCGGGGCTGTCGTCGTTCCAGGCGAGCGATGCGGCCCGGCGCGACGGGCACATAACGCACCACCAGGGCTTCGATCTGGCACGCCGGCCCGAGGTGGCCAAGGCCACGCACAAAAAGCTCCGACCGAAGGACCGCCCGCTCGCGAACGACTTTGTTTCGGACGACGAGTTCGACCGGCTGCTGCATGCTTGGTTCGGCCAGATCGCCCGCGTGCTGTTGCCGGGGCGGGCGTTGTACTGCTGGGGCGGCTACGCGAACTGCGCGAACTACCCGCCGGTGCTGAAAGCCTGCGGGCTCTACTTCTCGCAGGCGATCATCTGGGTGAAGGAGCACCCCGTCCTGACCCGCAAGGACTTCATGGGCAACCATGAGTGGTGCTTCTACTGCTGGCGTGAGGGTGCCGCGCACGTCTACC
>JAHJAR010000326.1 GCA_018814045.1 Planctomycetota bacterium
CAACCGCTCCCTGACGGTCGTGGCTCGGTTCTTAGGGCCCTATAGCGCTTCTACGCGTACGTGGAAGACATCCGCCTCGACGTAGTACGTGAACCGCAGCCGGGAACCGCAATCGTACTCCTGGTCGCGCAACCGGAAGATTTGGTCGGTCGAGCGCCCCCCGCCGATACCGATCTCGTTCGAGAAAACCGGTTCGAGAACGCCCAGCGCCGCAACCAGGTCGCAATCCAGCTCGAAGCTGGCGCTGCCGTTGGGCTCCATGGTTCGCGATGGGCGCGTGGTGTAGTCCGTGTACTTGTTGCCCGGCACGAACAGGCTTGTAGCGTCCGTCGCCGTCGCGCTGATGAAGAAGTTCGCGTCGAGCACGTAACCGGTCTGGTTCACCAACTCAATCGCCACCGGGTCGGGCGGTGGCGGAGCGGGCGTGATCTGGGCTATGCAGCCCCCCAGCCTGAGCAGGGCACATATTCCGAGAACGTATCCACTAGCGGTGAGAGCCCGGGCGAACCTCATGACGGCAACCTCACGTCAGCGGGAGAAGGTGAACGTAATCGTGTCGCCGCAGGTATAGCTGGAATCGAGAACCAGGATGCGCTGCTGGCCGACGCCATCGGGATTCTCGAGATCATCGCCGAACAACCCCCCTTGCGTACCGATGACGCGGGCCGTCGCGCACTCGAGTGTGAAGCTGTCGGTGTCGAAGTCACCGAGCAGGCCGCGGTTGCCAACGCCGAAACTGGTGTACTTGCGGGCGTCGGTGAACAGCTCGGCGGTGTCGATGACGGCCTCGGTGGAAACGTAGATTTCCGGATCCAACGTCTCGCCGGTGCTGTTGACCACGATGATCTTGACAGCGTTATCGTCGGCGCCGCCGTGAGTTACGTTGACGGTCGTGGTGTAGTTGGAGCCGGTTCCCCCGCCGCCCCCGTTACCGGCCGGGTCGACCGAGACCACGCACGCCCCACCGCCCACCAGGAAGCAAGCAGCGACCAGAACCGCCAACGTGCCGAGCGTCTTCGACGTGCTCATGTGAGCTCTCCTGTCCTCGGGTTGCAGGGGCCATCTGACCGACTATCCTGCGGTATTATCACCAGACCCCAAGTGGCTGACAAGTTGCCCCTGCGGCGCGGTCGCCGCGGCCGGGCGCAGGGTTGCCACTCCAGCCAGTGTGAGGAGATACGGCATGGCCGCGTCTGAAGCGACGTTTACGGGCCCGGCCCTGCGGGTTACCGACATCGGTACGTTGGCCGCCGTGCCGCCCGGGCCGCTGACCGGTGCGCAGATGCGGAGCATCCCCATCATTCGCGATGCCGTTCTGTTGATCGAGAATCGGCGTATCGCCTGGTTTGGCCCGGCCGCCGAGGCACCAGCGGCCGATGCCATCCCGGCCCTGTCAGCCGCCGGCGGCTGCCTCATCCCCGGTCTGATCGATCCACACACGCACATCCCGTTCGCGGGCGAACGCAGCGGCGAGTTCGTACGCCGTATCGGCGGCGAGTCGTACCTCTCGATCATGCAATCCGGGGGCGGCATTCGGGTTACGACACAGGCCGTTCGTCAGGCCAGCCGTGATGAACTGGTGCGGCTGAATCTGCCGCGTCTGCGGCGGATGCTCAGCCTCGGCACGACCACGGTCGAGTGCAAGAGCGGCTATGGCCTGGCTCCGGAACACGAGCTGAAGCAGCTTCGGGCCATTCGTGGGCTGGATCTGCTTCAGCCGATAGACCTGGTTCCGACGTATCTCGGGGCGCACGCGCTGCCGGTCGAGTTCGATGGCCGCGCGGATGAATTCATCGACACGATCGCCAGCGAGCAACTGCTGAGCGAGATCGCCCGCGAAGGGTTGGCGCGGTTCTGCGACGTCTTCTGCGATCGGGGCGCGTTTACGGTGGAGCAGGCCCGGCGCGTATTGCAGCGCGCGGCTGCCGCCGGGCTGAAGCCGAAGCTGCATGCGGACGAACTGGCGCAGATCGGCGCCACGCTCCTGGCGGGTGAGCTGGCGGCGGTCTCTGCCGACCATCTGGAGCTGATCGACGAAGGCGGCCTGGCGGCCCTGAAGGCGGCGGGCGCCGTGGCGGTCGTCCTGCCGGGAACCTCCTTCTTTCTCGGAATACCGCACTGCGACGCCCGGCGGCTGATCGAGGCCGATCTGCCCGTGGCGTTAGCGACTGACTGCAATCCGGGTTCCTCGATGATCGAATCGTTGCCGCTGATCATGAACATCGCGGCGTGCCAGTTGCGCATGCTGCCACTCGAGGTGCTCAGCGCCTGCACGGCCAACGCCGCCGCGGCGCTCGACCTGCACAAGCGCCGCGGGGCGATTGCCCGGGGCTTCGATGCAGATCTGGTTGTGCTGGATACGCCGAGCCTCGAAGAGTGGTTCTACACGCCCGGCCGCCCGCGCGTTCAAACGGTCATCAAACGTGGCGAGATCGTCTACGAACGCAGCGACGATGGGGCGGCGTAGCCGATCAACGGCCCTGGATTGGGACGCCGCACGACGCGGTTCTCCATCGGACCGGTCGGGCGGGGAAAGTATGGCACGATTCGGCCGTTGCGCAATTGCATGATCCGCGGCGCGGGGTGGAACAGACAGCGGGCCGTGACGAACTCGGGCTCGAACAGCAACTCGAAAACAGAGGCCATCGATACTTCGAAGCGGTCACACGTGGCCAGGATAGCCCGCTTCGGATCGCCGGGCTCCCACCATCCAAAATGCGGCAGGTACAGCGCCGTGCGCATGATTCCCAGTATCGGTGACCCGTGCGAGACCACGACGGCGCAGTCTTCACCGTTCGACAGCCACCGCCGTAGCCAGCAAGCCCCGCGTTGGTTGACCATGTAGAGGTCTTCCGTGCGATGCCATTCCTTGAGTTTGCTGTCCACGGTGTACGCCAGGCCGAGTCCGCGGGCAATCTCGTTGGCAGTCTGTATCGTGCGTGTCAGCGGCGACGTATAGAGCGCGCGTGGGCTGCGCGCCGCCAGGATGGGGATCGTCTGGCGCGCCTGGGCACGGCCGATTTCCGCCAGCGGAGGGCCGGGTAGTTCGTCTCCCGCCAGCCCAAAGCGGTAGTCGGGCAAACCATGCCGCACCAGTAGCAGGCGGCGGACGGCGCTCGGGGTGCTTACCATCGCTGGCATCGTACGCGTGCGGCTGGCAGTCACGCAAGACAACCCGGCCGCCGCGCGCGGGTGACCTTGGTGGCACGTGCTGCGCAAAGAAACGCTGCCGGGCACCGTGGCGCCTGGCAGCGTGCGGGGTTTCGTGTTGAAGCACCCGCGGCGGGGCTTTCGCCGCGGGCGTGGCAGCCAGCGCTGGCAACCGCTCCCTTACGGTCGCGGCTCGGGTCTCACGGTCGCGGCTCGGGTCTCGCGGTCGCGGCTCGGTTCTGTCAGGCGGGCCTAGCCGCCCGCGTTGAGGATGTCGATGAACGCGCCGATATCGAATCCGTCGATGTGGCCGTCGCCGTTGCAGTCGGCCAGCGTGTGATCACAATCCGGATAGTTGGCGTAGTACGTGTCGTACGGTGCCTCGTCCTCCATCACCATGATGAAGGCGTCGATGTCGAACCCGTCGATGTGATCGTCACAGTTCAGGTCACCCAGTTCGTATTCCTGTAGCGGTGTGAAGGGCCAGTCCATCACGACGGCGTTGTGCACGCGGGCCGGCCTGATGCTGGCGATGTCCTGGGCAAAGGCGACAATCTTAATGTCGTCCTGATTGGCCCAACTCGTCGCGTCAAACGTGAACTGGCGCGTTATGACCGTGGACTCGCCGGGCTGCAGCGTGATCTCCTCGTAAGCGGCACCTTCCATGCAGCAGTTGCGGTGGTAGCCGCCGTAGGTGGGATAGTGGTCCAGCAAGCGCACGATGTGCACGCGGACGCCGTGCTCGTCGCCGTCGTCGGCATTGGTGACGCGGACCTTCACTTCGTACGTTTGGCTGCTAACCTCTTCGCCGCCGAGTTCGAGCGACAGGTCACTCGCGATAATCAAGCGGCTCTGGTACTTGGCCTTGTACCAGTTGTACTGCGTATCGACATTGGAGTACGCGCCGCGGGCCTCGTCGACGCCGTCAAACTCGGCACACGGAATACCGGTGATGACGTAGAAAGTCCTGCGTGTATTCCCCCAGGCGGTGACGGGGCCAGCGCCGCCGGTGTGCATCTGAATGGCCGTGAAAGTGTCCGGGAAGTCGGTCAGCATTCTGTCCAACGCTTGACCAGCGTATGGGCAGTAGCCTCACGTCGTGGACGTGAATTCTTCACACAGGACCACCCGCTGGGCTGCGGCGGGGGCCACAACCGCGGCGAGCACGCACGCGGCTAGCACTCCGGCCAGGCGTGCATCTTGAAAACCGAACCAGCGTTTTGACATGCTTTTTCCTCCGTGTGACGACGCGCGTGTGTTGGTCGCAAACAACGAGGACCCGGCCAGCGGATACAGATACACTGCCCCCGAACCCGAATCCTCCCTATAAACCGATAACTACCCGATCAAGCCACCAAAGTCAAGATCTTGATAGCGCGCGCCACGCGGCGCTACCCTTCCATCAAGGCGATAAACGCATCGATATCAAAGCCGTTGATCTCACCATCATCGTTGCAGTCGGCCAGCGTATGATCGCAGTCGGGATACAGGCCATAGTACGTATCATAGGGTGGCGAATCGATCAGCACCGTAATGAACGGGTCTATATCGAAACCGTTCAGTACACCGTCGCAATTAAGATCGCCCAACTCGTATTCGTCGAACGGCGCGAACGGCCAGTGCATCACCGTCGCGTTGTAGACACGCGCCGGCGGACCGGCCTCAATGCCCTGCGCGAAGGCTACGATCTTGATGTCTTCCTGGTTGGCCCAACTCGTGGCGTCGAACGTGAACTCGTGCGTCAGTACGAGCGACTCGTCCGGCTGCACGGTGACATCCTGGTAGCTGGCCGCCGCCATGCAGCAGTAACGGTGATAGCCGCCGGTGGCGGGGTAGTTATCTAGTACCTGTACGGTCTGAATACGGCCGGTCCAGGCCTGTGGTGTACCTTCGGGATCGTTGCTCACGCGCACCTTGATCTCGTAGGTCTGCCCGGAAATCTGCTCGCCGCCCAGCTCGAGCTTGATATCGCTCGGGATGGCCAGGCGGTCGAAATAGATGCCCTGGTACCAGGCGTACTGGAGATCCACGTTCTCGTAGGCACCAGTCGCTTGCTCGATTCCATCGAACCACGCGTCCGGAATCCCGCCCACGCCATAGAAGCTGATCCGCCCATTCCCCCAGGTGGTCGAGTACTCGTTGAGCTTGTGGATCTGAATGGCGGTAAACGTGTCGGGATAGTCGTCCAGCATCCTGCTTAACGCCTGACCGGCGTAAGGGCAGTAGCTTCACTTCGAGCCCGTGAATTCCTCGCACAGGACCATGCGCTCGGCCTGCGCCAGCGCCGGACAGGCCGTCGCCAGCAGCAACAGGCCGACTGCGACCGCTTCCGCGCTGCCTAAGCGTCGCTTCATCGTGTGCTGCTCCTCGTGCTTGTGGCCACAGGGGATCTCTGGCGGCTGCACGCGCTCCTCGCCCGCGGTGCGCCGCAGCCATCCCAGCCGGGCCCCTTTCCACCAACCCAGTGCATTCCAGCTACCACCATCATCCGGGTACGCGGGTGGTCAAGTCAAGCGAATTCGCCCGCAGCGCAAAGGCAGACGCCGCCGAGCAGCCTGCGCTCGACGGCGTCTGTACGGCGAGTCTGTGCGTGTGCAGCACTTTCAATCGGGCGAGACCGCTCGGCTCAGGCGCTCGCCACCGGGGCCGTGCTAACCGCCCAGCAAAACGATGAAGGCGTCGATGTCAAAGCCGTTGACGTCTCCGTCATCGTTGCAGTCGGCCAGCATGTGATCGCAGTTGGGGTACGTCGCGTAGTACGTCGTGTACGGCGGGCCTTCTTCCAGCACCATGATGAACGCGTCAATATCGAACCCGTTGATCGCGCCGTCACAGTTGAGGTCACCGACCTCGTACTCCTGGAGCGGCGTGAAGGGCCAGTTCATCACGGTCGCGTTGTGCACGCGGGCCGGCGGGTCGGCCTTGTCGTTCTGCGCAAAGGCGGCGATCTTGATGTTGCTCTGGTTGGCCCAGCTCACGGCATCGAACGTGATCTCACGCGTCAGGACGATCGACTCGTCGGGTGCCAGCGTGATGACCTCCGAAGCGGGGCCACCCTTGCAGCAGTTGCGGTGATAGCCGCCGTACGTCGGATAGTTGTCGAGCAACTGCGCCATGTGTATCGCGACCGTCCATTCCTGCGGCGTGCCGACGGGATCGTTGGTCACGCGCACCTTGATCTCGTAGGTCTGCCCGGAGATCAACTCGCCGCCCAGTTCGAGCTTGATGTCGCTCGTAACGGCGAGCCGGTCGAGGTAGATGCCGCGGTACCAGTTGTACTGCGTATCCACATTCGTGTACGCTCCGGTCGCCTGCTCTTTGCCGTCAAACCAGGCGTCCGGGATACCGGAGACGCCGTAGAAGGTCCGGCGGGCGTTCCCCCAGGCGGTGACGGGGCCAGCGCCGCCCGTGTGAATCTGGATAGAGGTGAAGGTATCGGGGTAATCGTCCAGCATTCTGTCCAACGCTTGACCAGCGTATGGGCAGTAGCCTCACGTCGTGGACGTGAATTCTTCGCAGAGCACCATGCGCTCTGTCTGTGCGACGGCCGGAACACTGACGAGCGCGAGCAGCGCGCACGCCATCACTCCGGCGGCCAACCGGCGACTGACCGGGAACAATGGTCTCACCATGACCTACTCCTTCGTATATATAGCAATCCAGTGCACGCCGCACACACGCGGCACAGACTCACATGGGGAAGGGTATTCGGACCTTCGCAGACCGTTGGCCCGCGCCCATCCCAACACTTTATGAGTACCGGCTCGGCCGCCCAAAGTCAAGGATTTATGCCTGCGGGCGGGAAAGCGGCGCGCGCTGGTGACCGCGCCGTGTGTGCCACTCAATCAGAGCCCGAAGCGCCAGCGAGGGTTTCGGCCCCGCCAGCGCGACGGACACTGAACCCTCGCTTGCGCTTCGGGCTCGGTTGCTGGCGGTTGCTGCGTGAGTACTTCTGGGTCGCACTGCTCAAGAGCAGTGGCACTGCCACGTCAATCCAGCATGGAATATACGCTAAGAAAAGTGTGTATTGCGCACCCATTGAGTACTAGATGACCGTGCGCACATGAGCGTCACCCAACCAGAGCCCGAAGCGCCAGCGAGGGTTTCGGCCCCGCCAACGCGATGGACACTGAACCCTCGCTTGCGCTTCGGGCTCGGTTGCTGGCGGCCACTTGCGTAGGCTGGTCTTGATTGACTTCGAGGGAGTTCGGGTGTCATAAGAACGACCAACCCTCCCGACGACGTGTCGCCGCCGGGAGGGTTAGGTTGTTCGCAGACCGATAATCCTGTCCGGCGTCTTCCGGCGCTAGAAATTCGTTACATCGTCCTCCGTGCCGTAAGCGCCGTCGCGGCCGGCGCTGAGCAGGATGAACGAGTCTTTGCGATACGGGACGGCGGTTTTGCGTCCCTCGGTTGATTCGTACGACTCGTAGACGTTCTTATTCAAGATGAAGTAGGTGAACGTCGCCGAATCGGCACGTTGCCCTTCCGGTTCACCCGGTCAATAGCGCAATGAAGGCATCGATATCGAAGGCGTTCACGGCGCCGTCTCCGTTGCAGTCCGCCAGCATGACGTCGCAGTCGGGATACTCGGCGTAGTACTCCGGATAATCGGGCGGCGTGGACTGCAAGGCCAGCACGAAGGCATCAATGTCGAAACCTTCAACAAAGCAGTCGCAATTCAAATCACCCGGGCCCTCGGCGTAGTCAAAAACACGCGCTGCGCCGATACTATTGTACCCGCCGACATCACGGTTCGCAGCCCCAATCGCTGCTCTGGCGCGGTCTACAGAAACACGGTATCGGCCGAATTCATCGTAGTTCTGCGCGGCGGGTCCCCCGTCGAGCTGATCCTCTAGCACCCAAATGCCGCCGTTGGGTCTGAACAGGTATGCACAGCCGACGCCCATCTTGCCAGCGTAGTCCTTGAAGGGGGCGCTCACCAAGGCCAATTGCGCGGACAACGCAACCGAATCACCGAACTGGTCGCCGGCGGCTGCATCATAGGCGTACACCTTGTCTTCCTGCACCCAATAGTCGTCGCTCTTGTCGCCGGGTGTGCCGTTGTCGTAGCGACGAAATATGTAAGCAGAACCAGCCGCGTCGGCCTTGTCGTCATCACCGTCAGCGCCGATCAGCGCCAGATTGCCAGAGACCGCCACAGAGTACCCGAAGTGGTCGAATTCCGCGCCATCCGACGGCATCAGCTTGTCTTCCTGAGTCCATACGCCTGCGTCGTAACGAAAGACATACGCGGAACCAGATGCCGAACCGTTGTCGTCGTCCCCGTACGCTCCGATCACGACTGTATCGCCCGACATGTCGGCAGACCAGCCGAAATAGTCACCGCCTGCGGCGTCGTCCGCAAAGAGCTTCTGCTCCTCTGTCCAGTAATCGTCGCTACGGTCTCCGGGCGTACCGTTGTCATTGCGTCGGAGGACCCAGGCCGCGCCGCAGCTTCCGACTGGATGATCGTGGCCGAAGGCACCAGCCACTAGCGCGTTTCCAGAGAGGGCCGCCGACGATCCGAACTGGTCAGCCGCATACAGATACTGCGGTGCCAGCCAAGCGTCGAATTCCCAGGTGTCATCGCTCGGATCTCCTGGGGTACCATTATCACTCGGCCAGAAGACATATACGGCGCCTGACATTGGGCCGTGGGTATTCTTCCAATGTGCGGTAACGAGGAGCGTGTCAG
>JAHJAR010000327.1 GCA_018814045.1 Planctomycetota bacterium
CATCACGCCGATCAGCCGCTCGCTGCGTCCGCCGCTCGGGCGCGGGCTGCATTGGCGCTTGATCTCGCACTTGTCGCTGAACTACCTGACACTGGCGTCGGTGGAGGCGTTGCGCGGGGTGCTGGAGTTGTACAACTACCAGGCGTTGTATGATCGCCAGGCGGCGCGCGAGAACATCCTGCGGCTGGAGGGGCTGGTCTCGCTCGAGGCCAAGCCGGCCGAACGGCTGATCCACGGTTCGCCGGTGCGGGGTATGAGTATTTTGCTGGAGATGAGTGAGGAGCACTTTGCGGGTGAGGGCGACATGTACGTGTTCGCCACGGTGTTGAACGAGTTCTTCGCGTTGTACGCGTCGATCAACGCGTTTACGGAATTGAAGATGCGGGGCACCAAGTTCGGTGAGATCTACGAGTGGCCGCCACGTCTGGGACAGCAAGCGATTCTGTAGCCGCGCGGAGGCCGGGGTCGGCTGACGCGGCGGCGGGGCTGCCGCCTTGGACGGTGACGCACGCGCTGGTGCGGCGTGCGTTGAAATCGCCGCGGGCGTTCGACTTCTTCCAGTTGCTGCAGTTGATCGAGCGTGTCGATCCGCGGCAGACGCCGCTGGGCGAGCAGGGGCCGGCGGCCAACGAAGCCGTGCGTATTCGCCCGAGCGTGAGCCTGGGCTTTCCGTTGGCCGATCTGGACTCGGCCGAGTGGGCGGAAGCCACGGACGCCGCCCAGGCCCGCCTGTACTTGAACACGACCTTCCTCGGGCTGTACGGCAGCGACTCCCCGTTGCCGACGCATTTCACCGAGTCGCTGCTGCCCGACACGGACGAGGACCGAGTTGTCCGTTCGTTCCTGGATCTGTTTCATCATCGCGTCTTCTCGCTGCTCTACCGCGTCTGGAAGAAATACCGCTACTACATAACGTTCCGTCCCGATGGTAACGATCCGATCTCGCGCGTCGTGCGTGGGTTCCTGGGCATCGGTACGCCGCGCGCCGCCGAATCGCTGGAGATCCGGCCCGTGCGGTTGTTTCGCTATGTCGGCCTGCTCTCGCAGCGACCACGGTCAACGGTCGGCCTGATCGGTCTGCTGAGTGACTTTTTCGAGGGGGTGCCGGCGGACGTGGAGCAGTGCGTGGGCCGCTGGTTGCCGATCCAGTTGGGCGACTGCAACCGGCTGGGTGGCCGCAAGTGTTCGTTGGGCGCGGATTTCCTGCTGGGCGAACGGCTCTTCGACCGCAGCGGCAAATTTCGCGTCAAGCTGGGGCCGGTCGGCTTCGAGCAGTACGTGCGCTTCCTGCCCCCCGGCGACGCGGCGGCGGAGTTGCGGGAGATAGTGCACTTCTACTGCGACGATCCGCTCGAATTCGATGTGGAAGTGACCCTGCGCGGCGATGACGTGCCCGATACGCCCCTCGGCGAGCAGGGGATGTTGGGCCGGCTGTCCTGGACGAGCTGGCTGAAATCAGCGCCCGCCGAGGATCAGTCGGTTATATTCCGCCTGCAGAGCGAGGAACACTGATTTGTCGGCGGCACGCCGCCGGCGCTCGAAGACGCCTGAAGAACAGAGGACGGCGGGCGGCTGTCCCGCCATTTGTTTAGGGAATCACTGCCGGCACCGAACTGGTGCCGTGCGAAGTGCTGCAAGACTTGGAGGATAGGGCCGATGGCTCACGTGGACATGAAACTCCTGCGTCAGCAATTGAACAACGTGTGTGTGCGGACGCTGGAGACTGCTGCCGGAACGTGCATCAACCGCACGCACTACGAGATCACAATAGAGCACGTGCTGGCTCCGCTGCTGGACACCGGCTCGTGTGACCTGTTGTGCATCTGTGACCATTTCAAGGTCGATGTCTCGAAGCTGCGGCAGGCGCTGACTCGGTCGCTGGAAGACCTCAAGACCGGCAACAGCGGCCGCCCCCAGTTTTCGCCCTTCCTGGCCGATTGGCTCAGCGAGGCCTGGCAGATTTCCTCACTGGAACTGTCGCTGCCGCGGATTCGTTCGGGGGCGCTGGTGCTGGCCTTGGTCCGCAACCCCTCGCGGGCCTACTTCACCGACTACACCGACGAGTTCAGCAAGGTCGCCGAAAACGAACTCAAGACCAAGTTCATCGATATCACCGGGGCCTCGATCGAGATCGAAGCTGCCGGCACCGCCGCCGCGCCGGGCGCGTCACCCGCGGCCGGAGGCATCGGGGACGCGCTGACCCAGTTTACATCTGACCTGACCGAGAAAGCCCGCGCAGGCAAGATCGACCCCGTCATCGGCCGCGAGCAGGAAATCCGCCAGGTCATCGACATTCTGATGCGGCGCTTCCAGAACAACCCGCTGATTGTCGGCGATCCCGGTACCGGCAAGACTGCCATCGCTGAGGGCTTTGCGCTGCGTGTCGTCGCTGGCGACGTGCCGAACACCCTGGCGAACATCACGCTACGCTCGCTCGACGTGGGTCTGCTCACCGCCGGGGCGAACGTCAAGGGCGAGTTCGAGCGGCGCCTCAAGGAGGTCATCAGGGAGGTCAACGCCAGTAACGCCTCGGCCAACCCGATCATCCTGTTCATCGACGAAGCCCACACGCTGATCGGGGGCGGATCGGGGAGCGACGCGGCGAATCTGCTCAAACCCGCCCTGGCCCGTGGGGAGCTGCGTACGGTCGCCGCCACGACCTGGGCCGAATACAAGAAATACATCGAGAAGGACCCCCCGTTCGCACAGCGTTTCGGTCTCGTCAAGCTCGACGAGCCGTCCGTCGCGGTTGCGATCGAGATGTTGCGCGGCACGAAAGACAAGTTCGAGAGTCACCACAAGGTGCGCATTCTCGACAACGCCGTTCGTTCGGCCGTCGCGATGTCCAACCAGTACCTCTCCGACCAGCAGTTGCCGCGCAAGGCGGTCTCGCTGCTCGACACGGCGTCGGCCCGCGTTGCGGTCGGGATGAACACCACGCCCGGACCGCTCGAGGATATTCGGCGGCGGATCATTCAGCTCGACACGGCCATCCGGGCCATCGAGCGCGATGCCGAAGCCGGCCACGAAGCCGACGTGGACGAACTGGACGACCTCAAGAATGAGCGCGAGGAGCAGCAAAAAGCGTTCGACGAGTTGGACAAACGCTGGAAAGGCGAGCGCGAGCTGGCCCAGGAGGTGATCAAGCTCCGTGCGGAGATTGAGGCGGCGGGTGATGGTCAGGCCGAGGCCACGCCGGCGGAAGAGCCGGCCGGCGCGGACGCCGAGGTCAAAGAGGCAGTTCCCGCCGAGGCCGCCGAGCCGCTGCGCACCATTGAGGATATTCGCGCCGAACTGGCCGCCGCCACCGCGAAGCTGGATGGCTACGTTGGTGACGCGACGCCGCTGGTACCGCTCCAGGTCGATGACGACGTC
Source organism: Planctomycetota bacterium (assembly GCA_018814045.1). Lineage (GTDB taxonomy): Bacteria > Planctomycetota > Phycisphaerae > UBA1845 > Fen-1342 > JAHJAR01. The sequence continues at coordinate 3,376 of JAHJAR010000327.1, forward strand.
GTCTCGCAGGTGCTCAGCGACTGGACCGGCATCCCCGCCGGCAAGATGGTCAAGAACCAGGCCGAGGCGATCCTGCACTTCGAGGACCGCATCGGCGAGCGCATCATCGGTCAGGACCACGCCCTGCGCGAGATTGGCAACCGCTTGCGCATTGCCAGCGGTAAGCTCCAGGATCCCAAGCTGCCACTCGCCGTCATCTTCATGGTCGGCCCCTCCGGCACCGGCAAGACCGAAACCGCCCTGGCGGTCGCCGACCTGATCTTCGGCGGTGAACGTTTCATGACCGCCATCAATATGACCGAGTATTCCAGCTCGATGAACGTTTCGCGCTTGATCGGTTCGGCCCCCGGCCTGGTCGGTTTCGGCGAAGGCGGCGTGCTGACCGAGGCCGTCCGCCAGCGCCCGTACAGCGTCGTCCTGCTCGACGAGATGGAAAAGGCCCATATGGACGTGAACCTGCTGTTCATGCAGGTCTTCGACAAGGGCGAGCTCCAGGACGCCGAGGGCCGCACCGCGTCGTTCAAGAACACCGTGATCATGCTGACCAGCAACGAGGGCAGCGACATGGTGATGGAGATGAGCCAGGATCCGGACGAGATGCCCAGCCTGGCGGAGCTGCGCACCGCCGTCCAGCCGATTCTGGAGAAGCGTTTCACGCCGGCGTTCATCGGCCGGCTGACGGTGATCCCGTTCTACCCGCTGCACCCGGACACGATGCGGAAGATCGTGGACCTGAAGCTGAACAAGATCCGCGAGCGGCTGGTGTCGATCTACAAGCTCGGCTTCGAGGCCGACGCCGCGGTCGGCGACGCCATCGCCGGCCGCTGCAACGTCATGACCACCGGCGCCCGCAACATCAACCTGATCATCAACGAGACCATCCTGCCCGCCATCGCTCGGCAGATTCTGGAGATAATGGGTGAGGAGCGGAAGTACGAGAAGCTGAAGCTGGGCGTAAACGAGGAAGGTGAGTTCACGTACGAATTCGTGTAGGTGGCGAGGCAACAAGGCAACGAGGCAGCAACGGCACGGAGGCACGAGGCCACGCAGCCACGAAGGGAAATGTAGCGGCCGGGCTCTGTTCCGGCCGTTGTCAGCACGGACGGTCGGATGCCGCGGGGTACCGGCGGTTGTGCGGGTTCGCATCGCAGCAGTGGCGCGGCGGGATGCGGATATGCCAGAAATCGAAAAGGAACTACGGGAAATCATCCCGCTGTTTGTAGCACAGCTACCTTCCGACAAAATGCAGCACTTGCTGGAGTTGGTGCAAGTGGGGGAGCCGGGTATCGCGCTGGAAGACCTGGAGATCGAGGATTAGACGCCTGGTGCCACTGGTGGGCGAGCCACCAGTGGCACGCACGTCACTGGCCCTTTTGGCCCTTCTTGTCACGCGAGAATCAGAATGCCCCCTTTTGGGGGTCGAACCTCGGGTGGGTCGCGGGCTGTCAGAATCGCCGACTTCTGTCAACCGCGGTATTTCCTGCCTGCAATGCGGGCAGGTGCGCACGCGGCTGCCGCGTTCGCCCGGGTCGTAGAACCGCTGGCACAGCGGGCAGCGTGTGGCGCGCCTGGTTTGGGTTTGGCCGCATTTCGGGCAGGGCAGCGGGGCGGCGAGGCCGTCGACAGCCGACAATCGCCGCACAACTCTGCGAGGGGTGAAGGAGCCCGGCGAGCGGGGCTGGATGGCAGGTGGCTTGAGTCTGCTCCGCACGCCTGAATCGGCGCGGCTGGACCTGTCTCGACGAACGGCCGTCGAGCCAGCGTCTCGGTGAGCACACGTCGTAGCGCGGCCTGGATTGAGCTGTCTGTCGTCCTGTAATGGACCGTCGTGGACGCCATACGCGTATGAATAAGCGCTCGCGGAGGCGAGCGCAAGTGGCCTATTGCGACATTCCCCCGCCCGCGCTAGCATTGTAGATGGTTGACCTGTCACAGCGAAAGAAAGCTGGACAAACGGTGGGGTATGCGGCCGATGGTAACCATGTGGTGGTTGTCCCGATGCGGTTGCTTCAACAACATCCGCATCGGCCTGAAGCACCGCATAGTCGGGGCCCGATCGGTGATCACGACGAGAATCAGCCAGCTTATCAGCAGAGCCGGGATCAAATCCGAAAAGACGATTTGTCGGCAGCGGAGGCCATCATGACAGCAAGAACAATAGCCAAAGCGAAGGCACCGGTTGCAACACGCGCTGCCAAGACAAGCGCGGCGCAGGAGATCGCCGGAAAAGCCGTCGAGGTGCAAGAGACGGTCGAGACTACCGTTGCCCGCTTCCCCATCGTCGGCATCGGCGCGTCCGCCGGGGGGCTGGCGGCCTTCGAAGCCTTTTTCTCCGGCATGCCCGCCGACACCGATCCCGGCATGGCCTTTGTGCTGGTGCAGCACCTGGCCCCGGACCACGAGAGCGTCCTCACCGACCTCATCCGGCGTTACACCGGCATGCAGGTCTTCGAGGTCAAGGACGGGATGGTGGTGCAGCCCAACTGCGTCTACATCATTCCGCCCAACCGCGACATGGCCTTTCTGCACGGCGCACTCCAACTGATGGAACCCTCCGTTCCTCGCGGGCACCGCCTGCCCATTGACTTCTTCTTCCGGTCGCTGGCCCAGGATCAGCGCGAACGGGCCATCGGCATCGTGCTTTCGGGCACCGGTAGCGACGGCGTCCTGGGCGTGCGGGCCATCAAGGGCGAGGGCGGCATGGTCATGGCCCAGACCCCCGAATCCACCGAGTACGACGGCATGCCCCGCAGCGCCATCGCCACCGGCCTGGTGGACTACGAGCTACCGTCGGCCGAAATGCCCGCTCAGCTCATCGCCTATGTGGCCCACGCCTTCGTCAAGCCCCCCCGGTCCACCACCGCCCCGGCGTCCAAGACCGAGCACGCGATGAAGAAGATCTACATCCTGCTGCGCGCCCAGACCGGCCACGACTTTTCCCGGTACAAGCAAAGCACCATCCGTCGCCGCATCGGGCGGCGCATGGCCGTCAACCAGGTCAAAACGCTTGGCGGATACATCAAACATTTGCAGCAGACGCCGGCGGAGGTGGAAGCGCTCTTTCGCGACCTTTTGATCGGCGTGACCAACTTCTTCCGCGATACGGAGGCCTTCAAGGCACTCGAGGAACAGGTCATCCCGATGCTCCTGGCCGGCAAGCCCGCGGGCGACGTGATCCGCGTCTGGTCGCCGGGATGTTCCACCGGCGAGGAGGCCTATTCCATCGCCATCCTCCTGCTGGAGCGGCTCGAGGCGCTGACGCAGAGTTTCAAGGTGCAGATCTTCGCCACCGACATTAGCAGCCAGGCGGTCGCCACAGCCCGCGTCGGCCTCTATCCGGCCAGCATCGCCGCCGACATCTCGCCGGAACGGCTGGCGCATTGTTTCACCCTGGAGCCGGGCGGCAACGCCTACCGCATTCACAAAAGCATCCGCGACATGCTGGTCTTTTCCGAGCAGGACCTGATCAAAGACCCGCCCTTCTCCAAGGTCGACCTCATCAGTTGCCGCAACCTCCTGATCTACATGAGCGGGGAGTTGCAGAATAAGATCATTCCCCTGTTCCACTACGCGCTGAACCCGGGCGGGTGTCTCTTCCTGGGCACCTCGGAGACCGTGGGCGAGTTTGGCGACCTTTTTGCCGTGCTGAACCGCAAATCGAAGCTGTATCAGCGCAAGGAGACTACCCACAGCGCACAGCGCGCGGCCCTGAGCCGCTTTCTGCCGCCCATCACGGCGATAGGCGAGGCGCTCCCGCGGACCGCCGGAAAGACGGCCGGCCCCAGAAGACCGCCGCTGCGTGAGCTGACCGAACAGGCGCTCTTGCAGCAGGTCGCCCCGGCCGGCGCGCTCGTCAACGGCCACGGCGACATCCTTTACCTCCATGGCCGCACCGGGATGTACCTGGAACCGATCCCGGGCGAGGTCGGTGTCAGCAACGTGCTGAAGATGGCCCGCGAGGGGTTGCGGCGCAAACTGGCCACGGCTCTGCACAAAGCCGCGTCGGGCAAGGAGATCGTGCGCCACCCGGGCCTGCGGGTCAAAACCAACGGCGAGTCCACTACGATCAACTTGACCGTCCGTCCGGTGGCCCCGGGCCACGCCGCGGGGCCGGAGGAACCCCTGTACCTGGTGGTGTTCGAGGATGCGGCAGCGGCGGACGGTCCCCCTCTGGCTCTCCCCGCCAGCGGAGGAGATGAGAGCGGCACGGGCGCCGACGCGCGCATCGCAGCGCTCGAGCGGGAATTGCGGGCCAAGGAGGACTACCTGCAGTCCGCCACCGAGCAACTGGAGACGTTCAACGAAGAGCTCAAGTCATCGAACGAGGAGATGCAGTCGGTCAACGAGGAGCTGCAATCCACCAACGAGGAACTGGAGACCTCCAAGGAGGAACTACAATCGGTCAACGAGGAACTGGGCACGGTCAACGCCGAACTGCAATCCAAGGTGGTGAGTCTGTCGCGGGCCAACAACGACATGAACAACCTGCTGGCCGGCACCGGCATCGCCACCATCTTTGTGGATCGTCAACTGCGCATCCTGCGTTTCACCTCCGCCGCCACCGGGATCATCAACCTGATCGAGAGCGATGTGGGGCGGCCCGTGGGCCACATCGTTTCCAACGTGTTGGACTACGACCACCTGGTGGTTGACACGCAAGCGGTGCTGCACAGCTTGAGTTCGAAAGAGGTGCAAGTGCGGGCAACGGACGGCAAGTGGTACATGCTGCGCATCGTGCCTTACCGCACGCTCGACGACGTGATCGAGGGCGCGGTGATAACCTTTGTGGACAATACCGCGACGATGCGGGCGGAGAGAGAACTCGAACGCCTCAACTGCGAGCTGATCCGGAAGAACAGGGAACTGGAGTCAGTTCTTCACGTCGCCTCCCACGACCTGTGGTCCCCGTTGGTCAATATCAAGGGTTTTAGCGACGAGTTGGATCGGGCCTGCAAGATCGTGCCCTCCCTGGCGACGGATGCGCGACTCCCCAGCGATCTGAAAGAGCAGCTATCAACCATCCTGGCAAATACTGTCCCCCAGGCGATCGCGTGCATCGTTGCGAGTGTGACCAAGATGGACACGCTGCTTGCCGGTTTGCTGCGGCTGTCACGCCTCGGGCAGGCGGCGCTCCGGCTCGAGCAGTTGGATATGAACGCAATGTTGGCCGACATTGCCAAGGCCTTCGAATTCCAAGTCCGGGTGAAGGGGGCCACACTGCAGATCGACACCCTACCCCCGTGCGTCGGCGATGCGACGCAGGTCAACCAGGTCTTTTCCAACCTGCTTGATAATGCCCTGAAGTACCTCGACCCAGCCCGGTCGGGCGTGATTCACGTCCATGGACAGCAGAAGGAGGGGCGCGCCGTCTACTGCGTCGAGGACAACGGCATCGGCATCGCACCTGAGCATCGCGAGAAGGTCTTCGAGGTCTTCCGCCGCCTTGACCCGAAAAGCGCCGCAGTCGGCGAGGGGCTCGGCCTGGCCGTGGTCCGCCGCATTCTGGACAGGCAGGGGGAGAGGATCTGGCTCGAATCCGAACTCGGTAAGGGGAGTCGCTTCTTCGTTTCTCTTTCGGCCCAGGCAGAGTCGGCTTGACACACCCAATCGCGCCGTTGGTTGCTCCAACCACCGACTAGGTTCTCGCACCTTCCACCGTTGCTTCTCGGCACCGGTCCAGGACCACCGCGACATCCAAACCGTTCTGCTTGGTGGCCAGCGATGCCCTGAAAACCGATAGCACTCACTGTCGGGGGCCGAGCTCGGCTGCTCGCCGCAGACCAAGGGAACCGCATGTACGGCGTCAAGATCTTGCTTGTCGAAGACGATCACGGACATCAACACCTGCTCTCGCGAGCGCTGAAATCAGCGCAGCGCAAAGTCGAAGTGGAGACGGTTGCCACGGGGCAGGAGGCTCTCCACGCCATCCAGAATCGGTTATTCGACTGCGTTCTGCTGGACTTCAATCTGCCGGACTTGTGTGCCGACGAACTCCTGCCTGCTCTCGCCAAAGACGTGCACTCACCCCCGGTCGTTGTAATCTCCAGCAGCAGAGACCAAGACACTGTCATCAAGAGCATGCGACACGGCTCTGTCGACTTCCTGCCCAAAATGGAAGCCCTCGACGGCGACAAGCTGTGGCGTTGCGTGGACGCCGCTCTGGGCGCGCACAGAAGAATCCAAGCGGATCGCCGGAAGACCGAACGCCGTGTGGAGCAGTTGGTGCGCAGGGCGGAGCAGGATCCCCTCACCAGACTGTCGAACCGCCGCTGTCTCGTTCGGTTGTTTGAGAAATGCCGGGTCACGCGCGATCGCCGCGGGTGCGTCTCCGTCATCATGCTCGACCTGGATTGCTTCAAGGGTATCAACGACCGGCACGGTCATGACTATGGCGATCGAGTCCTGCGGGCGGTGGCCGACGTGTTGCGCGACTGCGCTGGGGCGGAAGATGTCACGTGCCGGTACGGCGGCGACGAGTTTGTGATCATCCGGCCTGCGACGTCACTCGCGGCGGCGGTGTACTGGGCGGAGGCACTCCGCGAGAAGGTTGCCGGGTTGGAGAGCCGCTTCGGGGACCAGCATGTGCCCGTAACTGTCAGCATCGGGGTAGTCAACTGTGCCACCGCGCTGTTGACGCCTGAAACGATTGCGAACGCTGACCAGGCCATGTATCTGGCCAAGCAGCAAGGCCGAAACCGCGTGTGCACGTGGGAGGGGGTAGTCTTCGCGAAAGCCCTGGAGGAGGCCGCAGTTGTTGGGGAGCGGTCAGCGGCTCGCCGCCTGCAAGCTGTTCTTGAGTGTAGCAGCATCACGCTCGGCCCGGCTCAGCAAGACCACCTGATCACTCACGCCAAGTATGTCAGCGAGATGTCGGTGCGTCTGGGACGTGCGCTGGAACTGGATGCCGAGAAACTGGAGCGACTGCGGATTGCCGGGCTGTGCCATGACCTGGGGAAGTTCCTCATTCCGGACAGCGTCCTCGCCAAGCCGGCCCCGCTGTTGCCGGAAGAGACGCACCTGTTTTCTCGTCACGCGGAAGATGGAGCAGAAATGGCCGCGCTTCTGGGGGTGGATCATGAAACCAGCGACTACATCCGATATCACCACACCTGGTTTAATGGGCAGGATTCAGTCCCGCGCACTCCCGGCCGGAACGTGCCGTTAGGAGCCCGGATTCTCGCGGTCGCAGACGCCTTCGTTGCGATGACCTCCGAAAGACCGTACCAACCCGCGTGTTCGTTCTCGGCAGCCGTTACCGAACTGCGCCGCTGTCAGGGCACTCAGTTTGATCCTGATGTTGCGGATGCGCTGCCGCACGCCCTCCTGGCTGAGGTGCCTTGAGCAACTCGCCGAATACCATACGCGAGACCAGAGCGCGTATAGCCCGGCAAGGAACTTCGTCAGACTTCGCGCCCGTCAAAGGAAACAGGCGCTTGCGGGGGAGCCTTCAACCCGACTCGTGCCTGCTGAACGCTACCGGATGACCACCGCCTTATCGGCTACGTCAACCGGGCGACTCGCCGTGCATCGCAAAGTCTACATCGTTGGACCCCAAAAATATCATGATCATGGTCGTCCCCCGGACGATTCTCGGGTTTTCTTGCAAAGAGTAGCCCACACACGTTGCTGCCTTATCCAATAAAGCCAGAACTGCTTCTGCCCGAAATTTACATGCACAAGACTTGGCCTCTGGAGGAAGCGTGATGGTCAATGACCGCCGAAGGAGCGAACGACCGAGTGGTGATGAGCGTGGGTCGGGGCGGCTACACCTCTTCGACAGGATGTCCTGGCGGGCAGAAGGCAACGGTGCTCCACGAAGCGGCATGCTCGTCGGCGTATCTGCGACAGGTGTTGCCTTGCTGACTGAACCGCCGGACACGCCCAACCCGGGGACGGAGATCGCACCTGTCCACCGCGGGCGGCGTCTGCCCTGGCACAAACCCGCCACGGTCATCAGAGTTGCTCATCTCTCGGGGCTGGTGGACCTGGTGGCGGCGGAGTATCCGGATGGTCCAGGCCCTCTACCACCACAGACAAGAGGGAGATCACATGAAGCCTGACCGCAGAAGCCAAGAGCGTGACGGTGTCGACCGCCGTTATTCCGCTCGTTGGGAGACTGACGAACTGCTGCACTGGCGTGTCTGGAAGGGCAGACGGCGGCGCGAGAGTCGCGTGATCGCGCAGTCGTTGAACGGCCTCGTGCTCCAGGTCGAACCGCGCGATTACCCGCGCGCGGAGTCACGCGTGCTGGTTGACGATCCCGCCGAAATCGAGAAATTCGGGTTCCGCTCAGCCGTGGTGACGCGCAGCGAGGCCCTCGATGACGGCGGCGGACGATTGGTGTTTGCTGAGATCGAGGCGTAGCAAGGGAGGACGTCAGATGGTTGGGAGAAGGAAACGCTGGGACCGGCGGCACGAATCGAGGTATCCGACCGTGGGCCGGATCACCTGGAAGAAGGATGGCTGCGAAACGACGCTCCGGGGTTGGATGAGCGATACGTCCCGGTCGAGCGCGTCGTTCGTGGCGGGTACGGCCCATCAGCCGTCACTGGGAGAGAGGATTGAGCTGATCAGTCCGGGCGACTTCAGGCAGCGTTGTCGGGTCACGCGTATCACAGCCTATGCTGA
>JAHJAR010000328.1 GCA_018814045.1 Planctomycetota bacterium
CCGCGCCGCCGCGCCGGGGCGCGACCGCCGTTCCGCCCGATCCGCGCCCCCCGCCGCCACCGCCTGCGTCGCCGAACATCTCGTCACGCATGCGCAGCAGGTCTTCGGTGGACATTCGTCCGCCCTCTTCACCCCCGCCTGCGCCGCCACGACCAGCGCGGCGTCCCCCGCCGCCGCCACCCCCGAACATCTCGTCACGCATGCGCAGCAGGTCTTCGACCGAGCTGCCACTGCCGGCTCCGCCGCCGCCGGCCAGACCACCGCCCAACAGGTCCTGCAACTGGTTTGGATTCAGTTCGCCCTCCATTCCCGCGCCGCCCATGACCTGCTGAATCAACGGCATGATCATCGGCAGCAACTCCATCAGCATCTCGGGATCCTGTGTTAACGCGGCGATGAACTCCTGCGGGTTGAGATCGAAGGGATCGAAGCCGGCGATCGGGAGCGACTCGACGATCTGCGTCAAAACCTCCTCGTCAACGCCAAAGTCTTCAGCCAGATTGACTCGCGCCGGGTCGGCCTTCAGCATGTGCAGATGCCGCACGAGCCGCGCCCCCGCGATGTCGTCCTGGTATTCGGGGTGTCCCTGGTACAGAATCTCGATCGTCACCAAACCCAGACCTTCTACGTCGGTGGGATCGACATAAGCCCGCCAGAAATAGCCTGGATATTGCGGGCCGAAGTCGCCGTCGGTCTCGCGATCGAGGAAAACGCGCTGCTGCGTCTCCAGGTCGAGCTCCAGCAGGGCCAGCAGCCGATTGGCCAGCTCCCCGGCCTGGGTGTGCTGGTCCGCCTCCTGCGTCATCCTCAGCCCGGAGACGAGCTGCGCCCCCAACAAGCCCAGCGCGGCCACCATGATGCTCAAGGCGATCACGACCTCGAGCAACAGCGCCGCCCGGCACAGCGCCGCCGGGCGCGGCGTCACGGGCTCACGGCATTTCGACGCGCCGCCGCACATCAGCCGGACTCCTCGACAAACTCGCCATCTTCGTCCTCGACCGGCTCGCGCTCGGGGCGCTGCACCTGGTCCCGTGGCAGCGACTCAACCGGCGCGACGTCGGTGCGGCCCAGCCGTCCGTCCAGCGTCATTTGCAGACCGCGCCCAAACGTGTCGCGCAGGATCCAGCGCAGCGAACTGCACGAACCGTCCAGCTCGAAATCGATCTCAATCGGTTCATCGAAATCTTCGAGCAACAGCGGTTCCAGGTCCATGTCGTCGAACTCGAGGATCTCGTCTCCCACCACGACCGTCTCGTCTTTCTCCAGGAGAATCGGCGGCGGACCTTCCGGCAGCGGCAGCACGGCCTCGACCCAGACTTCATCCAGGATGGGCTTGATGCGGGCCCAACCCGCGCGCACACGGATGTACTCGTGCGGCGCTGTGAGCGGGTCATGCTGGCGAGTCGTCTTCAGCGTCCCGTCGAGACGGATCGTGATGCGGTAACGCCGCGACTCGTTCATCGCCTGGGCCCGGCACATGGCGGTGAGCGCCTTGATCCGGCGGGCCGATTCCTCGAGCTCCTCCGCCCGGGCCGCCGTCCCGAGATTCGGCCAGGCAAACGCCGCCAGCACGCCGACGAGCACGATTACCAGCAGTAACTCCAGCAGCGTAAATGCTGGGCGCTGCGAAGCGCGCATCGCCGTTTCCTCGTCGTAACCGGCCGCTGCCAGAACGGCTCGGGAACAGGGGGCAGCGCCCGGGGCGACAGCTCGGGCAGGCGCTACGTCCTGTCCCAATTCGCGACGTCGTCATCGTCGCCCTCGACGCCATTGGCCCCGGGGCTCGACAGATCGTACGTCTCTTCGTTGTATTCACCTGGCGAGACGTAGATCAGCTCATTGCCCCACGCATCCTTCAGCTTGGCCCCGTCCTTCAGATACGGTCCGGCCCACTTCTCGGCGAGTTCCTCGTCCTCGGGCGGTTCGACCAGCGCCAGGAGCCCACCCTCTTCCTCGGTCGGGTAGTGGCCAATATGCAGCTTGTACATATCCAGCGTGCCGTTGACACCCGAATCGAGCAGGGCCTGGGTCATCTTCTTCTTGGCATCCTCGCCGACGTTAAAAAAGTTGGGCACGACGAAAGCTGCCAGAATGCCGATGATGACGATCACCATCAGCACCTCCATGAGCGTGAACGCGCGACGCCGATTGTGGGACACTTTTCTCTGTCCTTTCATGGTATGCTCCAAAGTCCGGCCTGAACCTCTCGCTGCTATTTCAGACTACTGGTTGCCATCTTCAGAATCGGCAGCAACAGGGCCACCGCCACAAACAATACCATCAACCCCAGGAACAACAGCATCAACGGTTCGAGCAGGCGCATGAGCAAGTCGATCTGCCGCGCCGTGCGCTCTTCCTGGGTGTCCGCGATCTCGATCAGCACTTTCTCGAGCGTGTTGCTCTCCTCGGCCACCGCGATCATATCAATGATCGCGGGCGGAAACACCTTGCTGGCCGCCAGTGGCCCCGCCAGCGGCTCTCCATGCCGGATGTTCTCCGCGGCCTTGTCGATGCTCTCGCCCAGAATCACGTTCCCAGTCGCATCCTTGGCGATCTGCAAGGCCTGGAGGATTTGAATACCGTTGGCCAGCAGCGTACCGAATATCCGGCAGAACCGGCACAGCGCGACCATCGTGTAGACCCGTCCAAAGCCCCAGGCCCGCAGTTGCAGGCGCGCCTTGAGCTGCTGACCAGCCTCACTCTGAAGCACCCCGATCAGCACGACGGCCACCACCAGCACGACGCCCAGCACCTCCAGGAAGTGCAGCTTGAGCGTGTCGCTGATGGCAAACACCACCAGCGATGGCCAGGGCAGGTCCTGCTCCTCCAGCAGCATGCGGATCTTCGGGACAATGAACACCATCAGCAACGACACGGCCGACAGACCAAAAGCCAGCAGCACGCACGGATAGATCATCGAGCCAACGAACTTGTTTCGCAGAGCGTCCTGCCGCGTGACGAAGTTCGACAGGCGGCTCAGGACGTCTTCGAGAAAACCACCCTTCTCGCCCGCGCGCACCATCGAGGCGTGCAGCTTGGGAAAGGCCTGCGGGTGTTTAGCCATCGCGTCGGCAAAGGCGTCTCCGCCAGCCACGTCGTCGTGCACCTCGCGCAACACGTGGACCAGGGCGGGCGTGGAAGCCTGTTTGGCCAGCACGCTGAGCGCCCGCAACAGCGGCACCCCGGCCTTGAGCAGGTCCGAAAGCTGCTCGTACATCACGCCGACCTTCGAGATACTCAGTCGCCGCGTCCTCCCGGTCCAGAATGAGCGCTGCTGAGACGCAAGTTCCTCGACCTCGACGGGCAAAAGCGCCTGATCGTCGAGCATGCGTGCCGCGACCGACGCTGTGTCGGCTACGAGCGTACCGGAGACCATCTCACCGGAACCGTTGCGGGCTTTGTACGAGAACGTCGGCATCGGCTCAGTCCTGACACTAAACGTCTGTGACCCGTGCGCCTCACGCCACGGGCCCCATCCTTATACCCGCCGCCATGGCCGCGGATGCAACCGCCGGGCCGCCTGCCGTTCAGGCGCGGCCGCGCACAAGAAAGCGAGCCGCGACACATTTCCAACCTTGTGTCGCCACAGAAGTTGGGTAGATTATGCAGCAAACTTGGCGCCTGCGGAAGCGCTGGTTTATCGGACTATCCGCGCGACACTGAGGCGCGCTGCACTCTAACACCCTGGGTGGTATGAGCCCAACCAAACGCACGTCAGCAACTGAGCCGACCGACGGGTTTGCCGAACTTAAGCTCGATGCAGACCTGCGCGAAACGCTCAAGAAGCTCGACTTCCACACGCCTACTGACATCCAACGTGAGATGATCCCCCACGCGCTCCAGGGCAAGGATTGCCTGGGCCAGGCCAAAACGGGAACCGGGAAGACCGCAGCATTCGCCTTGCCGATGCTCCAGAATCTCACCCCCGGCGAGTCCGCCCGGGCCCTCGTGCTCGTGCCCACCCGCGAGCTCGCCTCACAGGTCGACGACCACGTCCGCATGCTCGGCAAGCGACGCGCGCTCAAGACCGTCCTGGTTTACGGCGGGCGACGCATCCGGCAACAGATCGAGCAACTCAAGAAGGGCCCCGAGATCGTAATCGGGACGCCGGGGCGCGTGCTGGACCTGATGCGCCGCAAAACGCTGGACCTCTCCCAGGTCAAGCTGGCCATCCTGGACGAAGTGGACCGCATGCTCGACATCGGTTTCCGCGACGACATCCGCCGCATCCTGCGTTCGATTACTTCCAAGCACCAAACCATCTTCGTCTCGGCGACGATCGACGAGGATATCCGCAAGCTGGCCCACTCGTTCATGCACGACCCGGTCGAGGTCAACGTATCCCGCGACGCGCTGACGGTGGAAGGCATCGAGCACGGTTTCGTCACAGTGGATCCGCGGGACAAGTTCCAAACGCTGCTCGGGCTGCTCAAACACGAATCTCCTACACTGGCGATCGTCTTCACCAACACCAAGCACGCCGCGCGCCGTGTGGCCGAGCGGCTGAAACGCAACGGGGTCAGTTGCCTCGAGATTCACGGCGACCTGATGCAGTCGCGCCGCGAGCGGGTCATGAGCGCCTTTCGCAAGGGCCAGATCCAGGTGCTGGTGGCAACCGATTTGGCCTCGCGCGGGCTCGACGTGATGGAAGTGTCGCACATCATCAACTACGACATCCCGGAGGAAGCGTCCGCTTATGTCCACCGCATCGGCCGTACAGCCCGCATGGGCCAGTCCGGCTATGCCGTCACCTTCGTCACGCGTGAACAGGGCAGCTCCCTGACCGAGATCGAGAAGCTGATCAACTACGAGTTGCCGCGTTTCGAAGCACCGTGGGTTATTCAGCGCGAACCGGAACCACCCCCGGAGGATGCCACCGCGGACCAGCCGGCCTCCGCGGCCCCGGTGCGCTATCGTGAGACGTTACGGCGCAACGACGAGCTGGAGGCACTCGGAGTGCGGCCGCAGCACCGCACACTGGGCAGCCGCTTTCGCTCCACGCGCCGGCGCCGTTTTGGCCGCTGATGGCTACTTCCCTTCGTAGCTAGCCAGGGCTTTCTTGAACTCCGTGGTCATCGCCGGATCGTCGCTCAGCTCGATCGCCCGCTTCTGCCGCTTGATCGCCTCCGCCGTCTGGCCGTTGGCGAATAGGGCGCGCGCGTAGGTGTTCAGGATGCTGGCATCCTTTCCTTCACTCGCCGCGCTGGCCGCCTCCGCGACGCGCAGGGCGAGTTCGACGTCTTGGCCTTCCGCACCCTGCATGGACAGCAGTTTCCAGGCGAATCGATCGAGGAAGGCGGCGTTTCCCTGGGCTGACTTCAGAAACTCGTCCCCCACGGCACGGATCATCTCCGGGCTGCCGCCGGACTGGAGCATCGTGAAGTACTTCTTATCGAGCTTGCGCGCCTCGGCCAGGCGCTCGGCAGCTTCCTGGCGCTGCCGCATCACCTTCCGGGCGGCATCCAGGTCAAACGTGCCGGCGATGACCTGCTCCAAGGCCTTGTCCACTTCCAGGGGATGATCGTGCCAGACCACGCGTCCCTGTCGATCGATGATGAACACGCGCGGGATGGCCTGGAGGCCGAAGGCTGTCATGTAGGCGTCGAATGTGCCACCGCCTTCGTCGATCGCCACCGCGTAGCCCATCTTCTCGCCCATCTTCTCGACGCACTTCTCGACTTTCTTCACCGTGCGGTGATCGTGCTTGGGGCTGACTTCGTGCGTGATCCCAACCACGATCAGTCCCTTGTCCTTGTACTTCTTCTGCAATTCGGTGGCGTGCGGCGAAGCAGCCAGACACGGGGCGCACCAGGTCGCCCAGAAGTCGAGCAGGTACACGTTCTTGCCGCGCCCATCCGCCAGATCGACCGGCCCACCTTTCACCCACTTGTAGACCTTCAGCGGTGGAGCCGGGTCGCCCAGGTCCGCTGCCAGCGCCGGCATTTGCAACCCCGTCAACCCGATCAGAGCCGCACAGAGAACGCGTACGTGATTCATGGTCACCTCCTGGTGGATACTCGCCCGGTCGGGTCGCGCGTCCACGGCCCCGCGTATACCCGCCCCGTCGAAGCGATGGTACCACGAGCGGCCGAGCCACCGCAACGCGGCGACCGCGCCCGGCTTTTTTCGCATGCCCAGAGAGCTGTATTGCCCAGGTTGGACGGATTCCCTATCGTGTTGTGCGGACAGTTCCGATAGTTTCGGCGGTGCCGGCCTTTGACACGGCAATCGGTACCGGCCGCCGTAGCGTACGGGTCGGCGCGGCGGGCCGACCTACTTTCCGTTCCCGCCCGAGAGGTAAGCACGATGGACGAAGCACGACATGAGCAGATCGTGGCGTTGGGCAAGGAACCCATCAGCGCGGACCACCCGGTCGGCGATCCCATCCGCTATGACGAGACCTTCGAGGCGCTTCAGGCCCAGTTGGATCGAATCGGTTCATTGACCGGCGAGGAGCCGGACTGGCGCGTCGTCGTCGAGTTGGCCAGCGCGATCCTCAAGTCCAAGTCGAAGGACCTGCTGGTCATGACCTATCTGACCGTGGGGCTTTTCGAGCAGGAGGGTTACGCGGGGCTCGCCGCCGGGCTCGAAGCCTACCGCGAGTTTCTCAGCGCCTACTGGGAATCCTGCTTTCCCAAGGTCAAACCGCCCCATGGCCGTTACAACGCGGTGCAATACCTTGCGGATCGCATCCACCCCCAGGTGGAACTAAAGGGCGGGCAGTGCCGCAAACAACCGGCCGACAGCGAGAAGGAGGCGGTGCACAACTGCGCCGCTCAGTCGGAAGAGCTGGTTAAGGCCGTGGGCGAGGCCTTCTCGGCCATGCCGGATTCGCCGAACCTGCTATCGCTCAACCGCGCGTTTCGAGCCCTCAAGGAGAAGGTGGGGCCTTTGCAGGTGGAAGCACCGCCGGCCGAAGCCGCGCCGGCCGACGGCGCCG
>JAHJAR010000329.1 GCA_018814045.1 Planctomycetota bacterium
CGTTGTGTCCCCACGCCACGATCGAGCCGTCGGCCTTCAGGCCGAGACTATGGTAGACGCCCGCCGCGATCGCCACGAAGTCCGTGTTCGGCGGCGGCACGTCGCATTGGCCGGAGCCGTTGTGTCCCCACGCCACGATCGAGCCGTCGGCCTTCAGGCCGAGACTATGCCTGTAGCCCCCCGCGACTGCCACAAAGTCCGTGTTCGGCGCCGGCACGTCGCATTGGCCGTTCGGGTTCCATCCCCACGCCACGATGGAGCCGTCGGTCTTGAGGCCGAGACTGTGCGACTGGCCCGCCGCGAGCGCCACGAAGTCCGTGTTCGGCGCCGGCACGTTGCATTGGCCGTACTCGTTCCGTCCCCACGCCACGATCGAGCCGCCGCCCTTCAGGCCGAGATTGTGGTACCCGCCCGCCGCGAGCGACACGAAGCCGCCGCTCAGGTCGACGCCAACGACCTGCGAGCCCCAACCGACGATCGACCCGTGGCCGTCCTGCCCCCAGGCGGTCCCCGCCGCGAACAGGCCCGCCACCACGCATCCGCACGCCAGTGTGACGATCCGCTGTCTCATGGGACTGCCTCCTTTACCGAAGTGTCTCAGGGCCCCACAGTGGATTATCGGCGCGCGTGCCCCAGCATCCTTAAGGGTAGGGCACTGATTCGGCCGCTGGAACAGCCCGACGTTCGACTCAGTCCCCACGCTCAAAAGCGTGGGGCACCCGCAGTGCCACCCGGCCGACAAGCCCCACGGACCGATGAACCCAGAATGCACGCGCGCGGCTGCGCGCGGCAACGAATTCACGGCTCTTCTGGCGAGGGTGCATTCGCGCGTGCAAGCCCGCCGCACCTGCCTGCCCCGGGGCCGACTTGCCGACGGCCACGTCGTGACCTATATGAGAGCCCGGCAACGTTGTCACACGCGGCTTGGCCGGCAGAGCTCGCGGGCGGGCTGCGAGCAGGGCTCAGCAGGAGTTGCGCGCTCTTGTGAGGCCACGTGAACGTGGGTACCGGTTCGGCATCGCCTTGTGGACGCACCAGACGCCAATCCGAACGCCGTGCAGCCGCCGGTGGCTCCGCCACAATCCCCGGCGGGCCGTAAGTACACGCTCCTGCTCGGCGTGGTCCTGCTGCTGGCCCTTGGGCTGCGGCTGCCGGGGCTCACGCAGGCGCCGCCGGGGTTGAACCAGGACGAGGCCACCAACGCCTGGAACGCGTGGTGCCTGCTCAAGTGCGGGCGGGATCAGGCGGGGGCGGCGTGGCCGATCTTCTACACGCACGGATTGGGCGGCAATCGCTCCACGTTGTACTTGTACGCGTTGCTGCCGTTTCAGCTCTGCGGCGGACTGAACGTCTGGACGACGCGCCTCCCGGCGGCGATCGGCGGCGTGCTGACGGTTCTGCTGCTCTATTGGTGCGCTGCCCGGTTGTACGATCGGCCGACGGCGCTGCTCGCGGCCGCGTTGCTGACCCTCAGCCCGTGGCACATACAACTCAGCCGCTTGGGGCACGAGGCGTCGCTCGGCCCGCTGCTGGTGGGCCTGTCGCTCGCCGCGTTGCTTTGGGCGGGGTTTCCGCTGCGCGATGGGGGGGTGCGGCCTGTGGCCTGGCGCGCGCTGCTGGCGGGGCTCCTGGTCGGCGTGAGCTGTTACGGTTACCCGGCGGTGCGGCTGTTTCTGCCGCCATTCCTGGCGCTGTGTTTCCTGGCCACTTGGCGGGCGTGGAGCGGACTACTGCGGGAGCGACGCGCGGCGATTGCCCTGCTGGCGCTGCTGGTCGGCGTGGGCGTGACGTTCGGACCGTTGGCGTATCAACACATCGCGCATCCCGAGCAGATCGCCAAGCGGGCGGACAGCCTCTGGCTGTGGGACACGGCCGACTCACCCGGCCAGCGGGTGCAAAAGGTCGCCGGGCGCTACCTCGCACACTTCGGGCCGGGTTTCCTGTTTCTGGATGGCGACCACTACGAAATCCTGTCGCCGCGCGGGTTCGGCGTCGTGCAGTGGTACATGTTGCCGCTGCTGCTGGCGGGACTGGTTGAGATGGTCAGGCGCGTGCCACAGTCGGCGGCGGCGCGCGTGGGCCTGTGCTGGCTGTTGGCCTATCCGGCGGGTGATTGCCTGCATCGGCATCTACTCTACGCCGCGGCCGACGGCACTGAGCACATGAGCCTGCATATGCTGCGCAGCGCACCGGGGCTGGGCGCGTTGACGCTGGCGGGGGCGCTCGGGGCGGTAGTGGTGGGGCGGGTGCTGTGGCGGCGCTGGCGTGCGGGCGCGCAGGCGGTTATGGTCCTTTTCGGCTGCGCGACGCTGATTCTCGCGGGTCGTTTCTGCGTATATTTCTTCGGCGAACACAATCGGCAGCCGGTGGTACGGCAGGATTTCCACGCTGACCTCGTGGAGGCGTGCGAATGGCTGCGGCCGCGCGTGGCCGACGCGGACGCCATTTTCGTCACGACCAGAAACGTCAACATGCCGTATATCGTCACGCTTGTCACAATGCGGCATGATCCGCGCCGTTGGTTCGATGAGCCGCGCGAGATGCGCACGTTCGACGGGTTCGACTATTTTTTCCGAGTTGGCAAGTTCCACTTTCTGTACGATTCCTCGCGCCTGGCAGCGCTGGACGGGCTGCTGAAGAACGACAAGCGAGACCGGGTGTACTTTATCGTTCGCCCGGGTGAGTCACGCCTGCGCGACCCGATTCACACGATTTACACGCCGGCCGGCGAACCCAGCCTGCTCGTTTTTACGGCGGAAGTGTAGGTCACTCTTGCTCAGCCGCCGGACCGGCGCCATCTCGCCCCCCGGGAGCCACGCCACAGGACTGGAACGCAGACGTGCCGCATGATCATAAGCAGTTATTTGGCCAAATCGTCCGCACCTCATGGTCGGCGGAAATCAGGTCCTCCAAGACACAGGGTTCCAGACAAGCCTGATGCCGATCCGGACGGCGAAGCCGTGGATCCGCAACCACCACACCCTCATCGCGAGCCACGCAGGACTCAACTTCACCCGCATTCTGTTCGCAAAACAATGCTCGATCAGCCGTGCGCGGACCATAACATGGCCGTCAACAGAAGATTCTCAGACTCTGTGCGGGCCTTCTGGCTTGCCCGCGTTCGCCAATCCGGCATAATCACGGACGAGGACCGCAGCCGTATTCGCCGGCGTGCATGGGACGGGCCGGCTTGGTCCGCGACCGAGGCATTCCCACTCCTCACGGAGGAGGCCAACCGTGGCGAAAGCCAAAACCACTGTGAAAAAGATGACCGGGAAGACGGCGACGAAGGCTGCCAAACCAGCCACCGCCCCACCCCGGCGTCACGCCGGCAAACGTGACCGGGCCGCTGCCGGCGAGCGGATCAGACGGATGGCGCGCGACGTCATCAGCGTCGTGCACGAGCGCCAGGACCCGTACATCGACATCCCCTCGCGCACGCTCAGCAACGTCCACTTCAACGAACAGAAAGGCATTATCGAGCTGCTCGACGGGAAGCAGCGGCGGTTCTTCTTCAGCCTGCTCGGCCGACGCAAAGGCGAGGGCAGCCAGGCCAAGAAGTTCATGCAGACGGTGCGCGTGGCCGAGGTCTGCAAGCGGCTGATCGACGGCAGCGACTCGACCAGCATCCGCGACCTGTTCTACAACCTGAAAGTGCCGATCAAGACGACCGACGGCAAAGGCAGCAAGGAGCTGATCTTCGCCGAGCAGTCCGAGTCCGACCCCATCATCGAGGACATCGAGGTCGGCGTCGGAGCCCTCCGCGAGGAGTTGGGTGTCCACGCCGAGACCAAGGGGGCGATGGTCGGGCCGATGACGATCGTGGACAACGGCGACCGGATCGACCTGTCGGCGATGGGCTCCGGCGGCTGGGCCGTGCCGAGCATCGTCGAGGCCGACGTGATCGAGTTCATCCGCAGCAACGCCGAATTCATCCTTTTGATAGAAAAAGGCGCCATCTGGCAGCGTTTCAACAAAGACCGCTTCTGGGAAAAGCACCAGTGCATGATCATTCACGGCGGGGGTCAGCCGCCGCGCGGCGTACGCCGACTGCTGTTCCGCATGCACAGCGAGCTGAAGCTGCCGCTGTACGTGTTGGTGGATAACGATCCCTGGGGCTACTACATCTACAGCGTGGTCAAGCAGGGCTCGATCAACTTGGCGTTCGAGAGCCAGCGCATGGCGATTCCCGCCGCCCGCTTCATCGGCATGAGCAGCTACGACGCCGAGCGGTTCGACATTCCGGCGCACGTCCCGATGCCGCTGACGGACGAGGACCGCCGGCGGGCGAAGGAGATCCGCAACTACCCCTGGTTCGCCAAGCGGCCGTGGCAGCGGGAAATCAAGATGATGGAGGCGCTGGGCGTCAAGCTCGAGTTGGAAGCCCTGTCGAACAAGGACTTCAGCTTCATCACGGAGACGTACTTGCCCAAGAAGCTGAAGGATAAGCGGTGGTTGGATTGAGGGGGCACAAGACGCCAAGCAGCCAGGCTTGCGGACAGCTTGCGATCAGGTCACGCAGTCTCTGTGAGTATGGGAGAATAGCGAGCAGGAACTCGCCTTGCTCTACGTCAGTAGCGTCGTACAGCACGTCGATCACGGGATCGTCACCATCGGATCCGGTTGCCCGCCAGATGAAGCGCGCCGTGGGCATCTCCAGCATCTCCCATAGCATGGCAGGGTCGAGAGATCGCGACAGGCGTATCAAATCCCGTTTCAACTCCTGCGCTGTGGTCAGAAAGATGTCCCAAACAAGGCGGCACGTAGTGACCCCATTGCCAGCGATTCGGACGGATTCCAGCGGAACGTCGAAATCGTCTCGCACCAAGTTGATTACCGAATCCAAGCCGATGCGGATCTTGTGATACAGCGGCAGGATGACGGTTTCGGGGGCAAAGCACGCCGATTCTGGTTGATTCGATCTTCCACGCCACGAGGAGAACATAGTGAAGTCCCGGTTGAACTGGGGGTACTTACCGAACTCAAGCCTGGGCCCTCCAAATCGCAACCGGGCAAACGGGCCGATCTGATCGTCGTGCACGTACGGCTCATCGATCCGCGATGAACGCGGCAGCATGCCTGACTGCGGATCCGGCTCGACTGCTTTCCATGTCGGACCTCAAGGACCTGCTCAGCGAGCAGCGCATCGATGAGTTGTGCCACGCGGTCGGGCACCCCGGGCGCGGTTGCTTCTGGCGACCGCTGGTCGTCATCATTACGTTCCTGCGGCAGGTCCTGCTGCCAAACTGTTCCTGCCGCCAGACCGTCGCCTGCACACTCGCCGACCCCACCCTGACGCCGACGCGACGCCCGCGTCCGGCGGACGACCCCAGCGCTTATTCGCGGGCCCGCCAGCGGCTGCCACGGGCTGTGCTCGAACGGCTGGCCCGGGAAGTGTCGCCAGAACTGGCCGAACCTGACCGGCGCTGGCATGGGCAGCGCGTACGCGTGGTCGACGGCAGCAGCGTCAGCATGCCGGACACGCCGGAACTGCAAGCCGTCTTTCCACAACCCGCCTCGCAGGCCCCCGGGTGCGGCTTCCCGGTGGCCCGGCTGCTGGCGGTGTTCTGCTGGTGCAGCGGGGCTCTGCTGGAACTGCTCGTCGACGGGCTGCACGTCGGCGAGTTGACGCTCTTCCGCCGCTTGCTGGCGTGCTTCGAGCCCGGCGATCTTGTTTTGGCCGATCGCCTGTACGGTAATGAAAGCGGCGTTTGTCCAGAGTGCGGTGCAAAAGTGCTGGGAGCTTCCGACAAGACTTCTTTATCTCCGGTGTAGGTCGAGACACGAAGCGTATTTCGCGAGGGATGGTCACGAGTAGCAATGCGAGCCGCTCGGTAACCCGGATATGTACGATGAGGACGACACCGTCGCCTCGGCGCGCTACGAGCCGAACGACTTGAACCACCCTCTCGTCGTCGATCGCGGAGCCGCCGGGGAAAGTGCTCGGGCGGCCCAGCGCTGCGAGTACGACGGCGACGGCAACCCGACCGAAACGTCCATCGCGGGTGACATGAACTGCGACGGCGTCGTCAACGGTTTCGACACCCGCCCGTTCATCGGCCTCTTGGGAACCGGCAACGCGGGCGTAGTCCGCCAGCGGTACGAGTGGGACGCCGAGAACCGGCTGCTCACGGTCGAGCCCGCTAGCACGCCGGAAGATGACAACAAGCAGGCGGCCTGCACGTGACCGTCCCACGAGCACCGCCAGCTCCCGCACCCGCGTCCCCGACCACCACGCCGGCCTAATCCCTGACACGCCGCCGCGGCGTCCCAGCGTCTCCCACCCCTGGTGCCGCACAAACACCCCCGCGAACCAGTCCAAGTCACAATCCGAGCGTAACCCCTTGCCCAGCCATACCCTCGCGCATCAGTTGCGGAATCGCCGAATCGCCTGTCGGTCACCAGCCCGGCTGGGATCGGCGGCACCAGTCTGGTACAATGTCGTGTTCGATGCTGCCGGCGCGGGCAGGTAGCCGCGCCGGAATCCTCACGGAGACACCGATGGCCACAGGCGAATCCAGCCCTTTCAGCCCCATCGAGCAAATCCTGGACGAGCTCCGCCGCGGCGAGCTGATCATCCTCGTCGACGATGAGGACCGCGAGAACGAAGGCGACCTGATCTGCGCAGCCGAAGCGATCACGCCCGCGAAGGTCAACTTTATGCTGCAATACGGCCGCGGGACGCTCTGCGTCGCGCTGTCACGCGCCCGCTGCGAGCGGCTGAACTTACAGCCACAGTGCGCCGTCAACACCACGCGCTTCGGAACCGCTTTCACCATCACTATCGATGGCGCCGCCCACCTGGGCGTCACAACCGGTGTCTCCACTAGCGACCGCGCCAGCACAATCCGGCAGACCGTTGCCGAGGAAGCTGTTCCAGAAGATTTCAGCCGCCCCGGGCACGTCAACCCGCTCATCGCCAGCGATGGCGGCGTACTGGTGCGCTCCGGCCAAACCGAGGGTTCCATCGACCTGTGCCGCGCCGCCGGCCTGATGCCGGGCGCCGCCCTGATCGAGATCCTGAACGACGACGGCACCATGGCCCGCGTCCCGCAACTGACCGAGTTCTCCCGGCGGCACGGTATCAAGATGTGCACCGTCGCTGATCTGATCGAATACCGCCTGCTGCGCGAACGCCTGATCGAGCGGGTCGAGGCGGTCCCGATCAGCAATGTTTTCGGCGACTGGCTGTTGATAGCCTACCGCTCCAAAGCAGACAGCGGCACACATCTGGCGCTGTGCAAGGGCGGCATCGGACAGTCGGACGACACCGGCGTCGTCCCGCCGGTCGACGAGCCCACCCTCGTCCGCGTGCACTCCGAGTGCCTTACCGGCGACGTGTTTGGCTCGCATCGCTGCGAGTGCGGAGAGCAGCTTCTGGCCGCGATGGACATGATCAACCGTGAAGGCCGCGGCGCCCTCGTCTATCTCCGCCAGGAAGGCCGCGGCATCGGCTTGGTCAACAAGCTCCACGCCTATCGCTTGCAAGACGAAGGGCTCGACACCGTCGAAGCCAACGAGGCCCTCGGCTTGCCGGTCGACCGGCGAGACTACGGCGTCGGCGCGCAGATCCTCCGCGACATCGGCCTATCGAAGGTGCGTATCCTGACCAACAATCCAAAGAAGACCCGCCGCCTGGAGGTCTACGGCTTGCACGTCGCCGAACAGCTTCCGCTCGAGATGCCGCCCAACGATCACAATCGACGCTACCTGGAAACCAAGAAGTACAAGCTCGGCCACAATCTACGCAGCGTGTAGACCGACGGCGCGCAACGATGCAGCGCAGATTGCCCGCCGCGGCTTGCCACCGCGCGCCACCGGCCGCAGGCGAGGGACGACCCCTGGCAGTCCGTTGAAAGAGCAGCGCCGGCCCTCCGGGCCCGACGTGGAACGCCGAGGGCGCCTCGAAAAACCACGTCAGCCACGGGGGGCGAGGTTGGGAGAGAATCGGGTAGCATGGGCCTCTGGCCCGCTCGACGACATCACGGACCGCGCACGAAAACGCCGGCGGTTGATTCTTTCTCAATCTCGGCGGACGCTACAACGCGTTCTGCGGCGGACTGCTGAATACGGGATTCACAACCGGGTAGCAAGTCACTCCACGGCGGATGACCACAGCGCACGTTCGTGTGCTATTGCTTTCAAGCAGTGCGCTGCGGGGCCATATTGCGAGGTCACACTGCTCAAGAGCAGCGGCACACCGTCAGTGCCACCCGCCCCGGGTCGCTATCCGGTGCCGTCCTTCCGCTCTCCTTTGAAGATGGCTTCTTCCGGATTCTGGATAGCGGAGAGGATGTTCTCGGCGACCTTCTCCAGCAGCTTCTGTCCCCAGAACGGATCATTCACATCGTAGTAGATCACTCTGATGTGATGCAGGTCAAATGGCACGTCTTCCTCGTTCGAGGATACCAGAACGACCGGTTTCTTCAGCGCGTGAGCCAAGCCCAGTTCATAAAACACGTTCGCGTTCTTCGTGGTCAACTCCGCCACCAGGACCTTGGCCGACGTGATGCCGGACCAAACCTGATCCATGATCTTGCCGGCCCCGAAAACCTCATTATCAGCCCGGACCGGTGTCAAGCCGGCCTTGCTTATGGCCGGTTCGTAGATCGTGGAATAGTAGTCGCCGTGCGGTTTAGCAAACGGCATCATGACGAAACAACTGTCGTTGGCGTCTACATTAACTGACTTTCCAAGTTTCTTGAGCCGAGCTGACTGGCCGGTCGTGGAAGCGCTATCCGCCGAGAAATCGACGACTCTGAACTTGTCGTTGTGCTCTTCCAGCAGGTCTGCCTTTTGCAGCGTATCGGTAAAAACGTAACAGTTCACCCGTTTGCAGTGCTCGAGGCGGGTAGCGGTGGGAGTTGGCCGGTTTGCAGGTAGGTGCGCAAGGCGTGGGCGATGGTCCGTAGCGGATCGGGGCCGCGGAGACGCAGCGTGCGATAGATGCTCATCA
>JAHJAR010000330.1 GCA_018814045.1 Planctomycetota bacterium
CGCCCCGCAGCATCCCGGCCAGGTTGAACGCCAGCAGCTTCAGCAACAGACTGGCCTCGTTGGCCGCGAACGAACCCGCCGACAGGCCGTTGCCGATCGCGCCGTTGAATTCGCCCAGGCGGTCCTCGAACGTGCCGCGCTGGCGGTAGTGTTCCACCAACGCCCAACCGCCACGCTGCTCGATACGCCAGTTCGTCACCAGGAAGAAGTAGTGCGGAAACAGTTCGCGCAGTCCGGTCTTGGGGTCCGGCAAGTCAATCACCACCAGCACCACCCGGTACGGCCGCGTCCATTCGCCGGCCTGGTACGAGCCCAGCTCCACCGCGAACTCGTCGCCTTCTTTCGGCGGCCGGCCCGGCGGACGCTTCAGATACGGCTCGGCGTTAGACGTGATGCGCGGATCGGCCTGTCGCAGCTTGATCGCGCGGTTGAACTCGGGCTCGAACAACCATCCCCCGGCGTCACTGGCCTGTCCCTGACCTTCACCCATGAGGTGCATCTCCCGTTCCGTGGGCCATGCGTGTCTGTACGCATGTTTTACGCTGCGAAACGGAGCGGGTTTGGATCACCGCTCACGAAGTCGGTGAATAATCCGGGGTGAGAAGGTCTCCAGCGCGACGCGCGCGGATTCACCGAGCTTCGCAGGCGTGAGGCCGGCCTCGACGAACATGGGCAGCTCGCTCGGGCGAACTTCGTAGAAGACCGGCCAACCGCCGTGCCGGTCGACCAGCTCGAGGTAGTCCCACACAAGCTCGGCGCGGACGTGGGCCGGCCCCACCGGCCCACCCAAAGCGACCCAGCTTCGCCCATGGACGCCGTACATGATGAATGCCGATCGTGACCCATTGAACAGGAACAGTTTGTCTCCGAGCAGGGCGAAGTTCCCGGTGGTAAGCGGCTGGCGCGCGACGATGGCCGATGCGCTGGCAAGCTCCTCGGCAGCGGGTCGCCGTGGCGGCGGCGCCGCCGCCCGGATCAGACGCGCCCCGGCGGCGATCACCAGCAATCCGGCAATGCCCACGCTGGCCCGTAAGAAACGCGAGGCATCGCCGGCGTAGCTGAAGTGCCACCATAGGTCGTCGGCATAGTCGATGTGCTTGTGAGAGAAGAAGCCCAGCCAGGCAGAACAGAGCAAAACGATCAGGGTCGCCACGGCCCAACGCAACGTGAAACGCTGCCCGATCAGCGCAGCTTTGCGATGGAAGTGCCGCCGACACGGTATGAAAGCGACGAGCATCACCGCAAGGGCAATCGCTTCTTCATAGTCGAGTCCCTTGAGCAGTGAGGCGACGATACCAACCACGAGTAGCACAATCGTCAGCGGGTAGGCGACATCAAGTCGGCGTTGGATGCCGCGCGCCAGTATGAGCAGTGCAGCGCCCACCAGACTGCCCACGAAGTGCGAAAACTCCACGACAGGCAGTGGCAAAAAGTCGCGCAGCCAGACTAACCGCCCGTGCAGAGTCGGCGTGGAACCGGAAAACAAGAGGATAGCGCCCCCGACGAACACCGCAAGCGCGAGCGCCGGCGGTACAACCGGCGTGGCCCAGCCGCTGAAGAATGACGCCACGCGTGCAAAGGCAGCGCGTCGCCGCAGGATCTCGCTGGAGCCGAGCAGCAGCACGGCCAGCCCGAATGGAGCAAGATAATAGACGACCCGGAAGACGAGCAGCGCGCCGACCAGCGCCGGCGTGTCTGTCTGGTCGTGGAGAAGAAGCAGAATGGCGGACTCGAAGACCCCGAGACCTCCGGCTACGTGGGAGGCAAGGGCGACGACCTGCGCGAGGAGAAAGATGCTGAGGAACGCCGGGTAACTCAGGTGGAGCGTGGTGGGCAGGAGCGTATACAGCACGGCTGCCGCCAATGCCCAGTCGGCTGAAGAAACAAGGATCCCCGTCAACGACAGCCCGGTCGGCGGTGCCGCGATTTCCCATCCGCGAAATCGAAGCGGTCGCCGCATTCGGGTAACGACCGCCAGGTAGGCTGCGACGATTGCCAGAAAGACGCCACCGAACACATGCGTGCTCAAGAACGGGAGACGCAGCGCCGCCGGCAACGCGGAGGGTTCGAGCAAGAACACGACGCCACCGAGCGTCAGCAATCCCAGCCAGATGGTCAGGCCACAGAATGCAGCGACCTTGGCCACGTCGACGGCCCCCAGCCCCCAACCGGAGTACAGCCGATATCGAACGGCACTCCCGGTGACCGGCGCGAAGCCGAGGTTCATGCTGAACGCATACGACACGAAGGACGTGAGCGCGATCTTCGGATAGGCAAGCGGGCGGCGAATGTACACGAAAGCGAGCGCGTCGTACCCTGTCAGGGCGACATAGCCCAGTAGAGTCAGTAGCGCAGCCCAGCCGAGTCGCGCCCCCGGGATGGCCCGGGCGCTGGCCAGGATGTCGCGAAGGTGGTGTTCCCGCAGCAGATGGTGCAGCGCCGTCAGGGCCAGCGAGAACATCAGCAGTGCGAAAACGGACCAGCGATTCGCGGCGCCCAGCCCTTCCAGTTGCTGATCGGCTGCGTCGCCGAGACGGCCGGGGCAGTTGGAGGCCCTGGGTTGCTGGCGCTCATCGCGCCACCTCCGGCTGTCGTGACGTACATCGTACGCGCCAGCGCTTGGGCGGGTACTCGACTGTGTGCCGATGGTGAACCTGCCAAGGGTGTCTGTCGGACGCGGCTATTCTAACTCGTCGCGTGGGCGGCCGGAACTCGCTACGCCTGCGCCGTTCAAGTGACTCCGTTTAATGACGACGCAGGTCATGTCGTCCTGTTGCGGGACGCTGCCCCGGAAAGCATCCGCCGCCGCGAGGACCTGCTTGCAGATCCTGCTGGCCGATGCACCGCCGCTGTGAGCAACCGTGCTGGCCACGCGCTGAGGCCCGAAGAATTCCCCGTTGGGAGCACGGGATTCAAGCACGCCATCTGTGAACAACACCGTCACGTCTCCCGCCTCAAGCGGCCCTGTGCTGAGCACTTCAAACTTGGCATCGGGCAGCACGCCCAGCAGCGGCTAATTCTCGCTGAGTTCCCGATGCTCGCCGCTGGTGCCGACGACGATGCCCGGCGGATGCCCAGCGTTCACGTAGCTCAGTGACCGACCACCCGGCTCCAATCGCACAAGCAGGCAGGTCACGAAGTAGCCCACGCTCTCATCCTTGGTGAGCGCGACGTTGGTCCGCTGAATGATCTTGGCGATATCGGCCTCGCACGTTGCATAGGCGCGCAGGTACGCCCGCGCTTGCACCATTACGAGCGCCGCCGGCAACCCGTGCCCGCGCACGTCACCGACGACCACGCCCAGCGCCCCATCCGGTAGCGGGATATAATCGAAACAGTCGCCGTTCGTCGTTTCGACCGGTCGCGACACCCCGTCGATGTCGAAGCCAGCCGCCGGCGGGGCGTGGTCGGGATACAGCTTGCGTTGCAGTTCCTCTGCCAGGGCCAACTCCATCCGCAGGTCCGGGCATGAGGGTCGACGGGGTTTGTCCTGGTTCATGCCTGCTCGCTCCAGCCGGCCTCGTGTGAACCGTCCGAGACCAGGTTTCCGTAAGTTCATCCACGTCGCGCAGCGTACCAGACGGCAGGCCGCGCGGCACGTGCCGCCGCCGCAACAACATCCCTGTCACCACGCTCACCAAGACTGGTAGAGGCTCGTCGAGCGCAGCAAGCGTGTCTGGTACATTGCGGCCCCCGTGTCGCAACCGACTGCCATTTTGGCCGCTGACCCCCAGATCAGAATCTGCCAAAACAGCGTGCACAGGCTCTTTATTTCCGCCTACACCGTTATAGAGAACTACGAGAACTTGTAACAGTTCACCCGTTTGCAGTGCTCGAGGCGGGTAGCGGTGGGAGTTGGCCGGTTTGCAGGTAGGTGCGCAAGGCGTGGGCGATGGTCCGTAGCGGATCGGGGCCGCGGAGACGCAGCGTGCGATAGATGCTCATCA